>NZ_CP040910.1:293331-332100 GCF_013394085.1 Limosilactobacillus fermentum | reverse complement strand
CCGACTTCGTGCAGGCGAGTTGCAGCCTGCAGTCCGAACTGAGAACGGTTTTAAGAGATTTGCTTGCCCTCGCGAGTTCGCGACTCGTTGTACCGTCCATTGTAGCACGTGTGTAGCCCAGGTCATAAGGGGCATGATGATCTGACGTCGTCCCCACCTTCCTCCGGTTTGTCACCGGCAGTCTCACTAGAGTGCCCAACTTAATGCTGGCAACTAGTAACAAGGGTTGCGCTCGTTGCGGGACTTAACCCAACATCTCACGACACGAGCTGACGACGACCATGCACCACCTGTCATTGCGTTCCCGAAGGAAACGCCCTATCTCTAGGGTTGGCGCAAGATGTCAAGACCTGGTAAGGTTCTTCGCGTAGCTTCGAATTAAACCACATGCTCCACCGCTTGTGCGGGCCCCCGTCAATTCCTTTGAGTTTCAACCTTGCGGTCGTACTCCCCAGGCGGAGTGCTTAATGCGTTAGCTCCGGCACTGAAGGGCGGAAACCCTCCAACACCTAGCACTCATCGTTTACGGCATGGACTACCAGGGTATCTAATCCTGTTCGCTACCCATGCTTTCGAGTCTCAGCGTCAGTTGCAGACCAGGTAGCCGCCTTCGCCACTGGTGTTCTTCCATATATCTACGCATTCCACCGCTACACATGGAGTTCCACTACCCTCTTCTGCACTCAAGTTATCCAGTTTCCGATGCACTTCTCCGGTTAAGCCGAAGGCTTTCACATCAGACTTAGAAAACCGCCTGCACTCTCTTTACGCCCAATAAATCCGGATAACGCTTGCCACCTACGTATTACCGCGGCTGCTGGCACGTAGTTAGCCGTGACTTTCTGGTTAAATACCGTCAACGTATGAACAGTTACTCTCATACGTGTTCTTCTTTAACAACAGAGCTTTACGAGCCGAAACCCTTCTTCACTCACGCGGTGTTGCTCCATCAGGCTTGCGCCCATTGTGGAAGATTCCCTACTGCTGCCTCCCGTAGGAGTATGGGCCGTGTCTCAGTCCCATTGTGGCCGATCAGTCTCTCAACTCGGCTATGCATCATCGCCTTGGTAGGCCGTTACCCCACCAACAAGCTAATGCACCGCAGGTCCATCCAGAAGTGATAGCGAGAAGCCATCTTTTAAGCGTTGTTCATGCGAACAACGTTGTTATGCGGTATTAGCATCTGTTTCCAAATGTTGTCCCCCGCTTCTGGGCAGGTTACCTACGTGTTACTCACCCGTCCGCCACTCGTTGGCGACCAAAATCAATCAGGTGCAAGCACCATCAATCAATTGGGCCAACGCGTTCGACTTGCATGTATTAGGCACACCGCCGGCGTTCATCCTGAGCCAGGATCAAACTCTCATATAAAATAAGAAGCTTGAATAGCTCTTTTTAATAAATTAAGCGAATTGACTTCGCAAATGTTTTTGCCTCGATCATTAAGATCAAGGACCCTACACATTTGATTCGTCGAAACATTATTCAGTTTTCAAAGGTCTACCACCAGCAACTCATTAAGAGTTTAACTAGCTTTTTAATTATATCATCTAACCATTTTGATGTCAAGAACTTTTTTAAAGATCTTTGTGATCGTTTTGGTTATCCGTTGCATTTGCAACTCTTATATTATATCAGAGTTGCAAATGATTGTCAATAACTTTTTTAAGCTGATGAATTATCATAACCGCTTGTCGTCGTGACAACGATATTAAATATACCGTGTCGACCCCACTATGTCAACGGCTTACGCAAACTTTTTCGCCCCTCTCAAATCATAACGAACATTTATCTCCTTGATTTATTTTTAGTTCGTTTTATGTCTAATAGAGAGACCCCTGAGCACTTATCGCCCTTTTCGATTCGTTAAAATATTAACATTGCGGATTAAAAGAATTGGAACTTTTTTACTAAAAAAGCTCAATCACTCGCGTTACCGAATGATTGAGCTTTTTACTAAAAAAGCTCAATCACTCGCGTTACCGAATGATTGAGCTTTTGATCATGAGACGGTTTTACACCCGTCTTATTCTTATCTCACCTATTTCTAGGCTACTTCTTTGGTCGCATCGTTGGGAATAATAAGACGTCGCGAATTGACTTTGCGTCCGTCATCAACATTACCATCCGGTCGATTCCGACCCCGAGCCCACCGGTAGGCGGCATCCCGTATTCGAGTGCTTCAACAAAGTCCTCGTCAATCGGCTGGGCTTCATCGTTACCCTCAGCGTTTTCTTGAGCTTGTGCCTTAAAACGCTTGCGTTGATCAATTGGGTCGTTTAATTCAGAGAAGGCATTCGCGTATTCCTTACCCAAAATGTACAGTTCAAACCGGTCAGTAAAACGGGAATCCTCTTCGTTAATCTTTGCTAACGGTGAGACTTCTACCGGGTGACCATAGATAAAAATCGGTTGTTCCAAGGTATCTTGAACCTTTTCTTCAAAGAAGGCGTTAATAATGTGACCANCCTTCCACCAACTCTCGTATTTAATTCCGTTGTCATCAGCCAGCTTACGGGCCTCTTCAACGGTCATTTCTTGCCAGAAGTCGATTCCCGTTGCTTCCTTAATGGCATCCACCATGTGGAGACGCTTAAAGGAGGTACTGAAATCGAGTTCCGTTCCTTGGTAGGTAATCTTTAAGTCATCAGCAACTACACCAGCGGCAGCCTTAAAAATCCCTTCCGTTTCCTTCATCACGTCGTTGAAGTCGAAGTAAGCGGCGTAGGTTTCCATCGTATCGAATTCAGGGTTGTGGTACGGGTCCATCCCTTCGTTACGGAAGATCCGCCCCAGTTCGTAAACTCGTTCCATCCCGCCGACAATTAGGCGCTTAAGCCGTAGTTCGGTGGCAATTCGCATGTACATATCAATGTTTAAGGCGTTGTGGTGGGTCACAAACGGCCGCGCCTCAGCCCCGGAGGCAATGTTTTCTAGGATGGGGGTTTCCACCTCTAAGAAGCCATTATCGTCCATGTAACGGCGCACGGCTTTAATAATCTTAGTCCTGGTTTGGAAACGTTCGAAGCTTTCCCGGTTAGTGATCAGGTCCAAGTAACGCTGACGGTAGACTAACTCTGGGTCCTGCAAGCCGTGGTACTTATCCGGCAGCGGACGGAGGGCCTTGGATAAAAAGGTAATCTTTTCGGCCCGCACCGTCAGTTCGCCCATCCGGGTTTTGATTACATCACCAGTAATCCCCCAGAAATCCCCTAAGTCGGATTCTTTGAATAGCTTGTAGGCTTCTTCCCCCACCATATCTTGGCGAACGTAGAATTGGATCTTGCCTCCCCGGTCCAATAGGTCGGCAAAGGACGCCTTCCCGCTTCCCCGTTTTCCGATCATCCGTCCCGCAATCGTTACGACGTTGTGTTGGGCTAACAGTAGTTCACCGCTATCGTTTTCGTACTTCTTGCGGATATCCGTGGATAAATCGTGGTCCGGATCAAAACGGTGACCAAACGGCGCCACCCCTTGGTCCCTTAATGCCTGCATCTTTTCCCGTCGAACCACCATCTGGTCGTTCAAATGCTCTTCATTCGCCATTTATCGTGCTTCCTCCTAGTTTACGTTTTGTTGTAATTGACGTTCTTCGTACTGGTCAATAAACCGGTCAAAGATCTCGTCCATTTGTGCCTGTTCAGTGGCTTCCATCAGGGCCACCTTCGTCCGGGCGGCCCGCGGAATTCCCTTCATGTAGTAAGCTGCTTGCCCGCGGAATTCCCGGACCCCAGCGTATTCACCCTTCAGGTCCACCAGGCGTGCCAAGTGCTCCTTGGCCGTCGTGATTTTTTCTTCCGGCGTTGCTTCCGGCAGTAGTTCCCCGTTTTCTAAGTAGTGAACCGTCTGCGTCAGCATCCACGGGTTCCCCATGGCGGCCCGCCCAATCATAATGGCATCGGCGCCGGTGTATTCCAATACATACTTGGCTTCTTCAGCAGTCTTAATGTCTCCGTTAGCCATAAACGGGATCGTCAGCTGGCTGGCCACTTCCTTCAAGATATCCCAATCAGCGTGACCCCGGTACATTTGCTTACGGGTCCGGCCGTGCATTGCCACCGCTGCTGCCCCTGCCCGCTGTGCCGCTAGGGCGTTTTCCACGGCAAAGATGTGCTGGTCGTCCCAGCCCGTCCGCATTTTAACGGTTACGGGCTTTTTTACGGCGTCGGTCACGTAAGAAACCATCTCGTAAACCTTGTTGGGGTCTAATAGCCACCGGGAACCAGCCTCAGTGTTGACGATCTTATTAACGGGGCAGCCCATGTTAATGTCGATCACATCGGCATCGGTGTTTTCGTCGACAAACTTAGCGGCCTCCACCAGGGTCTCTTTGGTCCCACCAAAGATTTGCAGTCCCATCGGGTGTTCGACCGGGTCGACACCCATCATTTGCAGGGTCTTTTTGTTGTGGTACATAATCCCGCGGTCGGAAATCATTTCCGAAACCACGTAGCCGGCGCCAAACTTCTTACAGATCACCCGAAAGGCGGTGTTCATGACCCCAGCCATCGGTGCCACAACCACTTGGTTAGGGATTGTGACGCTCCCGATCTTCCATTCCATTCGTTTTCCTCCTAATTTAAATTAAGCAATTGCATTGTATCGCAATATTTAAATCAATAGCAAGTCGTCGCCTAGTCTTCACCGACATTTACTTAGTTGCGACCAAGTACTTGAGTTCTTCTTCGCTGAAGTGGTACTTGTGACCACAAAAACGGCAGACGGCCTCGGCCCCGTGGTCGTTATCAATCATTTCTTGTAAGTCGTCCTTGGATAAACTGGCCAATGCATTTTCGAACCGGTCCTTTGAGCAATCACACTTGTATTCGACCGGCATCTTTTCGAGGATCTTCAAATCACGACCGGCAAAGATCGTCTCCAGAATCTGTTCGGGCGTTTTCCCTTCCCGTAGCAGGTCAGACACCAGCGGTAGTTCCCGTAGCGTCGTTTCCAAGTGGTTGATCGCTTCGTCGCTTGCTCCCGGTAGAACCTGGATCAAAAAGCCCCCGGCAACTTCAATGTGGTCATCGGATTGGACAAAGACCGACAGTCCCACGGCCGATGGAATCTGTTCTGACTGGGCCAGGTAATAAGTAAAGTCATCACCTAATTCACCCGAAACCAGGTTGACTTCCCCGGTGTACGGGGTCTTATCTCCCGGGGCCATCTTGGTCACGGACAGGGTCCCCGTCTTCCCTACGGCACCCGCCACGTCAATTTTACCCTTGGCATTTAAGGGCAGGTGAACGTGGGGATTTTGCATGTAGGCCTTCACCGTCCCCTGGGCGGTCCCGTCAACGACGATAAAGCCGACCGGCCCGTCACCTTGGATCTTGACCGTCATCCCCGCTTCCCCTTGCAGACCCGAGGTTGCTAACAGCAAGGTCCCGACCATTGCTCGGCCCAGGGCTGCGGAGGCCGCGCTCCAAGTATCGTGAATTTGGTGGGCTTCTTCAACTAGGGCCGTTGCGTTAACGGCGTACGCCCGAAATTGACCGTTTTCGGCCACGCTTTTTACTAAGTAGTCTTCCATTATTTTTCCTCCATAAGAAAAGCGGGTGCAACAACTGTGGTCACATCCGCTCCCCATTTATTCCCCAACCGCGGGCTTATTCCCGGTGATCCCAATCATCTGGTTGATCAGGGTCGGTTGGCTTCTTCGTTTGATCGGTTTGATCAGCTTGCTTGTCTTGCTCAGCATCCGTTGCCTGCGGAGTACTTTGCTCATCACCCTCCGTTTGGCTGGTGGTTTGCTCAGCGTCTTCTTCGGTCGCTTCAGCCTTAGCGTTTTCACGCCGTTCAAGTTCGCGCTTAGATTCCTCGAAGGTTTGGGCGTGTTGTTCATCTTCGGCCGCCACCACATCTTCTTCTGGCATCTTCCCGGTCTTGTAAAGACTGAGGATTTGCTTTTCATCCAGCGTTTCGTACTTCAGCAGGGCTTCGGCAATTAACTTGTGCTGTTCGCGGTGCGTCTCGATGATGTGCAGGGCTTGTTCGTGCCCTTCTAACAGGATCCGGCGCACTTCTTGATCAACCAAGGCCGCCGTTTGTTCGGAGTACGGTGATTGATCGTAGCCTTGCCCGGTGAAGACCTGTCCGGAGCTCTGGAGCTCAACCGGACCAATCTTATCGGACATCCCGTATTGAGTAACCATGGCGCGGGCGATTTGCGTTGCCTGTTCAAAGTCGTTAGAAGCACCTGACGACTGGGACTTGAAGATAATCTCTTCGGCGGCCCGACCACCCATCAACCCGGCGATCTGTTCCTCGGCATTCTTCTTAGACATCAGCATTTCGTCTTCACGCGGCAACATGATGGCGTACCCGCCGGCGCGTCCCCGCGGCACAATCGTTACCTTGTGAACCACCCGGGCGTCGTTTAAGACCAACCCAACAATCGTGTGTCCCGCCTCGTGGTAGGCCACGGTGTTACGTTCCCGTGGTGAAATGACCCGGTCACGCTTGGCCGGCCCAGCAATCACGCGATCCTCAGCCTCATCGATGTCGGCGGCGTCAATTTCCGTCCGGTCACGCCGGGCAGCTAAGAGGGCGGCTTCGTTCAGTAGGTTTTCGAGGTCGGCCCCCACAAAACCTGGCGTTTGCTTAGCGATTTCCTTTAGGTCGACGTTACTTGCCAACGGCTTGTTCTTAGCGTGAACGCGCAGAATGGCTTCACGGCCCTTAACGTCGGGACGACCAACCAAGATCTTCCGGTCGAACCGGCCCGGCCGCAAGAGAGCGGGGTCTAAGACGTCGGAACGGTTGGTGGCGGCCATTACGATGACCCCTTCGTCCCCTTGGAACCCGTCCATTTCAACCAGCAATTGGTTCAGGGTTTGCTCACGTTCGTCGTGACCACCACCCATGCCGTTCCCCCGGCGGCGACCAACGGCGTCGATTTCATCAATGAAGATGATCGACGGTGCGGTCTTTTTAGCTTGTTCGAACAGGTCCCGGACCCGGCTGGCCCCAACCCCAACGAACATTTCAACGAAGTCCGAACCGGAGATGGAGAAGAACGGAACACCGGCTTCTCCGGCCACGGCCTTAGCCAGGAGCGTCTTCCCGGTTCCCGGAGGCCCTTCTAAGAGCACCCCGGCTGGGATCCGCGCCCCTAAGCGCATGAACTTCTTGGGGTTCTTCAAGAACTCGACAATTTCGACCAGTTCTTGCTTTTCTTCTTCTTCCCCGGCCACGTCGGAGAAGCGAACCTTGTTTTCCTTTGGGTCTGACGGTTTGGTCTTGGTCTTACCGAAGTTCATCACCCCGCGACCGCCACCGCCTTGACCAGCTTGCCCCATCATCATGTAGAAGAAGAAAATCATGATGACCAAGGGAAGAACCGTCACTAACAGGTTCATCCAAAGGCTATTGGATTCTTCCGACTTGGTTGAAACCTCCACCTTTTCCTTTTCAGCATACTTCTGTAGCTGGGCGATGGTGACGTCACTTTCCAGAACCGAGCTTTCAAAGTTGGTCGTGGAGCTTGCACTCTGCCCACCTAAAGAAAAGCCCGTCGTGGAACTCGATGACACAGGCTGCGCTTTACGGTAAGTCCCGGTGATCCGGTATACTCCCCCATCAGGCTGCAGCTGGAAACTTTTCACCTTGTCACTCTTCAGTGCGGAAATAAATTCGCTTTGCGATAAGTTTTTACTCTGACTGGTGGTACTATTTCCCCCAAACAGGAAATAAGCAATCCCCATAATGCAAAGAAAGATTACCGAATAGAAGAGGACGTTATGGGAAAATCCATTATTTTTCCGATTGTTATTCATAACAACCTCCTATCCAACAGCTGCACGTTGTTGTTTTTGTGAATGGTCATAATATACCATATCTGACCATCGCTGACTAATAATTAGTCATCATTCTTTTGGTAGACTTCCGGCTTCAAAACGCCGACGTACGGGAGGTTCCGGTAGTAATTTTCGTAGTCCAGACCATAGCCAACCAAAAATTCGTGGGGAACGTCAAAACCAACATAATCGGTCGCCACTTCGACCTCCCGTCCGGCCGGCTTATCAAAGAAGGTGCAAACCTTAATGCTCGTGGCCCCACGCCCTTCCAGTAGTTCCATCAAAAACTTCAGGGTCCGACCGGTATCAACAATGTCTTCGACGATGATGACGTCCTTGCCCGCAATCGAGTGCTTTAAGTCGTGAAGTAACTTAACGGTCCCGCTGGACGCCGTGCCCCCGTAGTAACTAGAAACGTCCACGAAGTCCATCTCCGCGTACAGATCGATCTTTTTAATTAGGTCGACGGTAAACAAAACCGCCCCCGTCAAAACAGATACGATCACCGGGCGCTTCCCTTGGTAATCGTTGGTAATTTGAGCAGCCAGTTCTGCCACTCGCGTTTGAATCTGCTCCTCGTCAAAAAGGATCCGTTCGATGTCGTTATTCATGCTTTTCCTCTCAATATCATTGTTCTCGTTGGCATAACGCTACCGGTAGCGCCCCTGGTCGGCGGCCAAACCAAGCCACCTTCACCCCGACTAACCACACCACTTGGCCTAAGGCGTCGACAATCACCCGTTGGTTCGCCCGTAAGTCACGGGGAACCTTTTGGTCGATCAAGACCCGCCGAACCCGTTGGTGTGTGCCCCCCTTTAACAATAGCCGGTCACCAGCTTGAACGGGACGGCAAGTCAGGGGAAACTGGTTGTTAGTCAACCAAACCGTGGTCACTGACCCTTGGCCTGGCTGGCGGGTGACTGAAAAAGTCCCCCCCGCCCGGAGACGATACCACTGGCCCAATTCTACCACAAACTCCCCCTCCGATTCGCCTTCCTGGGCCATTTGCCCGGCTTTTTTAAGGAAGGCCTCCCGGTAGCCCTTAACCAAGCACCACCGATTGGGCAGTTGGAAGCTCTGGGGCGGCCTGGTTTGGTCGCCTAACCCGGTTACCAGTTGGTGAAGCTGTTCTTCTTTAATCGTTGCAACGCCCCGTTTGGTTAGGTAGTAGCGGAGGTAGGAACGTTGGGTACTTTCACTCAACCGACGAAAGGCGGCCAACGAAAAGCCCCGTTCGGTCCGCAGGGTGGCATCGAGTTCCCCTAGTCGTTCGTTAGCCAAGCCCAAGAGGTCATTGATTTGCTCGGCGTCACTAGCCAGCGCCGTGACGAGCCGGGGGTTTTCAACGCTGAGGCTTGGAAGGTAGCGGTGCCGAACCCGGTTGCGAAACGGGGTTAGATCACGGTTTGTTTCATCTTCAAACCAGGTCAACTGATGGTCCTTAGCATAGCGGCGGAGGTCTTGTTTGTTAAGCGCGAGTAGAGGGCGAATTAGTGCGCCACTGGCAAAGGGGCGCTGCCATCTCAGCGCTCCTAATTGTTCGATCCGACCACCACGAATTAACTTCATCAGGACCGTTTCCGCCAGGTCGTCTTGGTGGTGCGCCGTTGCCACCGCCTGGGCTTGGTATTTGTCCATCACCGTGGCAAAAAAGGAGTAGCGAAACCGGCGGGCCGCCGCTTCAATTCCCTTCGCTGGGTGCTCTGCGACCGCCCACTGGGCCACTTCGAGGGGAAGGTTTCGTTGCCGGCAATACGTACGTAAAAAGGCTTCTTCTGCGGTGCTTTGGGTACGCAAGTGGTGGTTAACGTGGGCAACGATTAAACGGGGACGCTTTAACTTAGGTAAGTTTTGGAGCAGGTCTAAGAGCACCATTGAGTCCACCCCGGTTGAGACGGCCACGACTAAGGTGTTGCTTGACGAAAAAAAGCGGCTCCCCAGGGGGGACCGCTCCATCGTTAATTTAGGGTCTTTCATTAGCTTCGCCGGCCACCCCGGCCGCCCCGCTTACCATCGGTTTGCCGCTTTAAATTCGACAAACGGGATTCACTTTCCTTAAGGTAGGAGGATAGCATGTCGTTAAAGTCCCCGGACGGCTTGTGATGGCCAAAATTCCCCCGGCCACTGAAGCTACGAGCGGGACGGGAGAAACCACGGGGTTCGTGATGACGATTCTGGCGGTCATCGTGGCCGTGGCTTAACCGCTCACTTGGTTGCTGATCGTGGTGATCACGCTTGGCCGGCTCCGTTGGCGTAGCCTGCTTCATTGAAAGGGCGATCTTGCCGTTGCCTTCAATCTTCATGACCTTTACCATCACCTTATCGCCAACCGTTAAGACATCGTGAATGTCTTTGATGAACTTATCGGAGACCTGGCTGATGTGAACGAGTCCCGTCTTATTATCTGCTAAATCAATAAACGCTCCAAAGTTCGTAATTCCCGAAACGGTACCCGAAACCTTTGCGCCTTCTTCAAGTGCCATGAACTAAGCATTTCCTCCTCATACGATTCTAATTGTTACTAATTGTAATTGAGTATAACACACCCTCGGGTCCTGACAAGCGTTGAAAAGAGAAAAATCCCTATTCTTGACTAAGAATAGGGATTTTTTTAATCAGCAAAATTATAAATCGTTTCACCAGTCTTAGAGTAGTTGTACTTGGATCTAATCAACTGCTCGAGGTAATCCTGGTTGTGTAACAACGAAATTTGCTTGGTTAACTTCTTGCCGGTTGCCTGCTTTTGCTTGAGGACCGTCCGTTGCTGGTCAATGTTTTGGTTGACCTTGGCGAGGGTTTGCTTGCTTTGCCACAGTTGGAAACCGAGAATCAGGGCCACCACTAAAATAATGGAGTACATAATCTTCGCCCGGCGAACGTGAACCCGGTAGCGATACCGGCGGTTTTCCGCTATCCGGCGGGCGTAAATGGTGTTTAGCGCCGCAATACGATAGTGTCTCTTTTGCATACGAACCCTCCTTTGCCTATCACTAGAAAAATTATACCAAGATTCCCCCGCTAGTGTCCATGCTTTTTGACGATTCCCATCACGAAATTTATTCCTTGCCGAAGTCTTCGGCGTAGCTTTCCTCTAAAATTTCGTACATCCCGGCGACCTCGTCCTTCTTAGTCGTTTCCACCAACTGGTTGACCTGTACCTTTTCGGTCTTGTTACCGAACTCAATCGTCAGTACGTCGCCAACCCTGACGTCGCTGGAAGACTTGGCCACCTTGTCGTTGATCATGATCCGTCCCTGATCGGCAATCTTTTTGGCAATTGCCCGGCGTTTAATGATTCGTGATACCTTTAAAAACTTATCCAATCTCATTGCTTGGTTTCCCCTTCTTGTTCATTGTTTGCTTCTTGCACTCGCTGACCCAATTCCCTGGTAAGCGCCAGTAGCTGGTTCAACCAGTCCTGTTCCGTCATCTTTGGTTGGATTACCAGCCGTAAGGAAATGGCGCCGTCCTCTTTTTCATCCATGGTGGCCTTAAAGCGGGTCTTGGCCAGGGCCTGGATAATTTGTGGGGCGTTAATTTTTTTACTACCAACCACCGTAAAGTTGACGTAAATGTTATCGCGCTTGCGCTCAATTTCGCTTAGCATTGCCTGGTCGGCGTACAGCTTGATCGTCCCGATCGTTAATAAGTTCGCCACCGGCGTTTGGTAGTCCCCAAAGCGGTCAATTAGGTCACCAGCCAATTCGGTCAGTTCTTCTTCACTCTTGGCCCGGCGAATCTGCTTGTACAATTCGATCTTTTGGCGCTGGTCGTCGACGTAAGTACTTGGCAAGTAGGCTTCGACTCCGAGCTCGACTTCGGCGTTCGATTTAACCGGTCGCTTCTTTCCCTGTTTGGTGGCCACCGCATCAGCTAACATCTCGGTGTACAAGTCGTAACCAACCGAATCGATGAAACCGTGCTGCTGCTTACCCAGGAGGTTACCGGCCCCCCGGATCGACAGGTCACGCATGGCAATCTTAAAGCCCGACCCTAGCTCGGTGAAGTCCCGAATGGCAGCTAACCGCTTTTCGCCCTGTTCAGTTAGAACCTTATTTTCCTGGTACATGAAGTAAGCGTAAGCCACTCGGTTGCTGCGACCGATCCGCCCCCGAATCTGGTAAAGTTGGGCTAGCCCCAAGCGATCGGCGTCTTCGACAAAGAGAGTGTTAACGTTAGCGATATCGACCCCGGTTTCGATGATCGAGGTGGTTACTAAGACGTCGTACTCACCGCGGATAAAATCGTACAGCACCCCTTCCAACTCGTTTTCACTCATCTGGCCGTGAATGTAGCCAATCCGGGCTTCGGGAACCAGCTCCGCTAACTGCGCGACCACCCGTTCAATGTCGTGAACCCGGTTATGCAGGTAATAGACCTGCCCGCCCCGTTGCATTTCGCGCAGGATCCCATCCCGAATCACGGCGCCGTTTTGTTCCAAGACGTAGGTTTGAATCGGGTAACGGCCCGTCGGCGGGGTCTCTAAGACGGACAGGTCCCGCACCCCCATCATCGACATGTGCAAGGTCCGCGGGATGGGCGTCGCCGTCAGGGTTAAGACATCGACGTTGGCTTTGAGTTGCTTTAAGCGCTCCTTGTGTTTGACGCCAAAGCGCTGTTCTTCGTCAACAATCAAGAGCCCCAGGTCCTTAAACTGGACGTCTTTAGATAAGATCCGGTGGGTCCCCACCACGATATCAATTTCGCCGTTCAAAAGCCCCCGGTCGGTCTCCTTTAATTCCTTGGCGGTCTTAAAGCGTGACATCAGGGCAATTGTGACCGGAAAGCCTTCAAAGCGGGCCTTCATCGTGTCGTAGTGCTGCTGAGCTAAGATGGTGGTGGGGACCAAAAAGGCGACCTGCTTGCCCCCGGCAACGGCCTTGAAGATGGCACGCAGGGCGACCTCGGTCTTGCCGTAACCAACGTCACCGACTAAGAGCCGGTCCATTGGCCGCGGGCGTTCCATGTCAGCCTTAATTTCCTGGATGCTTTGTAGTTGGTCTTTAGTTTCGGCGTACGGGAATTCATCGTCAAACTTCTCTTGCAAGTAGTCATCCTTGGGAAAGGCAAAGCCCTTTTCGGTCTCGCGCTTGGCGTAAAGGTCGACCAAGTCGTCGGCAATGTCTTCAATTTTGGCCGCCACCCGCCGCTTGGTTTTGGCCCACTCAACGCCCCCTAAGCGGTTTAAGCGGGGCGTCTTTGATTCAGCCGAAACGTACTTTTGAACCAGGTTTAACTGGGTAACTGGCACGAAGATCTGGGCGTTGTCGCGGTAATCTAACACCATGTAATCCTGGTGAACGCCATCGACTTCCATCGTCTTAATCCCGGCAAACAGGCCAATCCCGTGGTTCACGTGGACCACGTAATCGCCCGGCTTTAAGTCGGTGTAGGACTTGATCCGCTCGGCATTCGCTAACTTCTGGGCCCGTGGACGGCGGTTCTTAACCTGTTTGAACATTTCCGCCTCGGTAATCACCACCAAGTTGGCCGGGGGCATTTCAAATCCGTTAGCTAAGGTGGCCGCCACCAGCTGGACCTGGTGTTCCATTAGCTGGTCGGGCGCCGTTTGAACAACCGCCACCCCAAAGTCTGCTAGGGTAGTGGCGACTTGGTTTCGACGTTCCGGGCTGTTGGCCATGATCACAACCGTTGCCCCCTGGGACTGCCAGCGCTTGAGCTCACCCTTTAAAAGGTCCAATTGGGAAAAGAAGCGCTGCATCTCCCGCGTTGCTAAGTCAGAGATCTGCGCCAGTTTGACTTGTCCAAGCCCCTTTTGAAAGAGGGCTAGGTAGGTCTGGGGGCCCGGGCGCTTGGGTAGGGTTTCCATCACCCCGTTATCAAGGGTGGCACCCCTGACCCGGCGTTTAGCGGCCACCTTATCCATCAACCAGGCGGTTTCTTGCTCCGTAATTCGCTTAGCGCTCTCCTTAATCCGCCCCCAGTCGTCTAAGACCAGGTTGCTTTTCGCGGGTAGGTAGTCGAGCAAGGAGGCCGGCTGTTCGTACACCCGGTCGGCGTACTCCAGCATTTCCACTGGTAACTGCCCCGCGTCCAAAGCGGAGATGACCGGGTCAAAGAGGCCAAACAGGGCCTGGCGTTCCTCTTCATCCGCCGTTTGAGCTAAGTGGTGGTAATCGTCTTGCAACCCCCCCTTTAGCTGGGCTAACTTGGCGGGTGGGGCGATGAAATCGGTAGCGGGCAAGATCGTCACCGCCCGGATGTTTTCAACGCTCCGCTGGCTTTCGGCGTCAAAGTAGCGTAGGGAATCCACCTCGGTGTCAAAGAGGTCGATCCGCACCGGGTGGGCCGTGTTCAGGGCGTAAATGTCGACAATCGACCCCCGCATGGCAAAGTCCCCGGGTTTTAAGACCATCTTTTGGCGCTGATAGCCCATCGCCATCAACTGGGTCCCCACCGTAGTTGGATCAAGTTCACCCCCGACTTCGACCGTCAGGGTGGCGGCTTGAAAATCCCCCGGTTTGGGCAGGCGCCGGCGCAGACCCGCCGCATCCGTCACAACGACGGCCGCTTGGTCTGCCAAAAGGGTATTGAGGGCCTGAACCCGTTGCAAGCGGTAGTCAGGTGAAGCGGTCGCCACTTCGGTTGCCAACACCTCTTCGACCGGAAAGGCAAAGACCTGGTCCTCACCAAGCAGGTTTTCAAGGTCGGCGACCAGCTCTTGCATGTGATAAAGACTGTCGCACACCACTAACTGCGGGTGTGACAACTCCCCTTGCAGCGCCGCTAACAGGAGCGTTTTAGCCGACCCGGAAACCCCGGTAATCAACTGGCGCTGGCCACTATCAATGACCTCCTTAATTTTTGAAAAGGCTGGCTGTTGCTTGGCCAACTCCGTTAACTTCACCCGTGTCTCCCCCCACTTTAATTGTATTCATTCATTAACTGATCAAAACTAGTCCCTTGCACCCACTTAATCAGGGCTTGTTCAGCTTGCAGCACCGCCCCTTCAAAAACGGGGCGCTCCTCGGTGTCAAACCGGCCGAGGACGTGGCTAACCACGGAGCCAAACTTAGGGTGGTCGATCCCCAACTTAACCCGGTTAAACTCGCGGGTCCCCAGGTGGTCGATTAACGACTTAAGGCCGTTGTGGCCCCCTGACGCTCCCCTTTGCTTGAGCTTGATCTTACCCACCGGCATGTCTAAGTCGTCGCTAACTACGATTAGGTCGTCTAATGCGATATCGTAGTACTCCATTAGTGGCTTAACCGCCCGCCCCGACTCGTTCATAAAGGTCGTTGGCTTGACAAGCATCACCTTTTGGCCATTAATTAGGCCCGTAACGGTAACGGCTTCCACCTTTTCATGGGTAAAAGCCCCCAGGTGGAAGTCGCGCGCCAGTTGTTCGACCACCATAAAGCCCGCGTTATGGCGGGTTTCATCGTAGCGGGTGCCGATATTTCCTAATCCAACGATCATTTTCATATTAATTTCACCTCATTTAGAGCTGTCGATCCCTCGTGGATATTACGTTAAAGGAACTTAGCTCAATTATACCTTAATAGTGGTTGATTCCCAAAGAATCGTATTTTTCTCTCATCTAGATCTCATTTAGCTATTATTTTGTGCTATGATGGTATCCGGCATTAACGGCTTAATAAGGAGAACCAATATGATTTTTAATTCCCTCATCCAACCAAAGGATCAACTAACGACCCTCTCTGAAAACGCTACTTTGGCCGAGGCCCTTTCCACCTTGGAGAATACCGGTTACCGTTGCGTTCCGATCCTGGATGCAACGGGGACCCTCTTTCGGGGCAATATCTACAAGATGCACCTTTACCGCCACAAGTCGCGCGGGGGCGACATGTCCTTGCCGGTGACGACGTTGCTTAAAAACGCCACCAAGTTCATCTCAAAGGACGCCGCCTTTTATAACGTCTTTTTCACCATCCGTGATTTACCATACATCGCCGTTTTGGATGAGAACAACCGCTTTTACGGAATCTTAACCCATAATCGGCTCTTACAAATGCTAGCGACCGCTTGGAACGTTAACTCCGGCTCCTACGTCCTCTCGGTAGCGGTCCGCGACGAACGGGGGACCCTGGTAGCCATCGCCAAGGAAATCACCCGCTTTTGTCAAATCGCTAACGTCTTGTCGATCAGCCCAACCAAGGACGAAAAACAGGTTTTAATCACCCTACCCGATGGTGTAACCCAAGAAACGGTCGACAAAATTGTCCGGCGCTTAAACCGGAAGAACTTACCGGTCATCGAAATTGAAAACCTCCACCCGAACCTTTAGAACGGAAGCGGCACGCCTTGGCAGTCCGCCTGACTAAGCTAGGCCTCCGGGTGGCCTAAAACACCCGCTTAATAACAGAAATAGCTGGAGATCACGTCGCTTAAAACGTTGATCTTCAGCTATTTTTTAGTTTTATTTCTCAACGGCTAAGCTTACCCGGAGCGCCTGGTCAACCTGGTCCATCACCGCTCGGGGTAGGCGGGTGACGAGCTGTTTGAGCCGGGTCTTGTCGATCGTGCGAATCTGCTCACACAAGATTACGGAATCATGAGCCAGCCCGGCGGCCCCTTGGTTGAGCTGAACGTGAGTGGGGAGGCGGTGTTTTTGCATCCGGGCGGTAATGGCAACCACGATCACGGTTGGGCTGTGGCGGTTACCAACGTTATTTTGTACTACCACTACCGGCCGGATCCCGCCCTGTTCGGACCCTAGGACTGGGTTTAAGTCGGCGTAATAGACATCGCCCCGAATGATTTTCCGCTCCATTGACACCCCTCCTAGCCTAGGTAGCGCCGGTGAAGCCGGGCACCCATCCCGGTAAGAATTTCGTAGTTAATCGTGTGGGCGTATTCCGCCACGTCAGTTACGGTGATTTCTTGATCTAAGGAGCGGCCCATCAAAACCGCTTCGGTCCCAACCGGGTATTCCTTAGGCAGGCGAACCATCATCTGGTCCATGCAAACCCGGCCCAAGACCTCACAGCGCTGGCCGTCAACGAGGACGTAAAAGCCTTGCATCCGGCGGGGATAGCCATCGGCGTAGCCTACCGGTAGGGTAGCCACCCATTCGTCTTCTTTAGCGGTATACGTTGCCCCGTAAGAAACCGACTCACCCGCCTTTAATTGCTTAACGTAGGTTGCGTGGGTCACCAAGGAGGTTACCGGTTCGAGCGGGAAGGATTCCTTGATTCCGACTCCCGATGGGTTAGCCCCGTACATTGAAATCCCCATCCGAATCGTGTTGGCGACGATTGATTTTTGGTGCCACAGCCCGGTGGCCGAATTAGCCACGTGAACAAACGGCGGTCGTTTCGTTACCACCGCCATGAAGTCATCGAAGCGGGCCCGTTGCCGCTCAAAGTAAGTGGCGTCCTCTTCGTCGGCGGTCGCAAAATGGGTGAAGATCCCCTCAAATTCAAAGCAGGGCGCCGCTACTAATTGCAGGGCTTCTTTAAAGTCCTCCGGCGTGGTAAAGCCAATTCGTCCCATCCCGGTGTCTAGGGCCAGGTGAACCTTGAGGGGTTGCTTGATCCCCTCTTCTTTTGCCAGCCGTTGGTAGTTCTTTAACCACTCTAGGCTCCCCACCGTCAGGGAAATGCCTTGGGCGGCCGCTAGGGGGGCGTACTCAACTGGGGTAATGCCCAGCACTAAAACTAACTCTTGAATCCCGCTATCACGTAACTCAATTGCCTCATCGAGCAGGGCCACGCAAAAACCTTCGACCCCCGCCCTAGCTAAAGCTGACGCCACCGGCACCATTCCGTTACCGTAGGCGTTGGCCTTTACGACCGCTAAAATCCGGCTGCCAGGAGCTAATTGTTCCCGTTGCCTTTGTACATTTGCCCCTAGGGCCTTGAGGTCAACGACAAGGTCCGTTTTTCGTAACCGTGCACTTACCATTGTTACTCCCCTTTTTCTAAAATAACTTCCGTAAAGACTAGCTGACCGGTGTGACTGACGCTAGCGTGGGCAGGACCGTCAAACGGGTGGCTTACCACCACCGGTTGCCCTAACTCATTATCGATAATTTCAACGTCTAAGAAGCTAACGTGCCGGCCAATCCCCGTCCCCAACGCCTTAGAGTACGCCTCCTTCAAAGAAAAACGGCCGGCAATGTACTCGTAGTAGCGCTGGTTTTTGAGGGTCGCTAGCTGGGCTTGTTCGCCCTTCGTTAACACCTTGTTGATAAAGGACGGGGTCTTTTCGACCGCCCGCTTGATCCGGTCAATCTCGGCGACGTCAATCCCGATCCCGGCAATCATGGTTTAATCCTCGCGGCGCCGGTTCCGGTTGTTTGAAAAGCGCCGCTTACGGTCACCATTGAAACGCCGGTGACCATCGCCCCCGTTCCGGTGGAAGTTACGGTGTGAATTACCGTGCCCGCCGCGACGGTAGTTTCCACCGCGACCGTTGCGATTGCGACTTGGTAGTGGTCGTTCCGGTGTGATCTTGACCGGTACTTGACTGGCGTCGTCTTTAGTCAGGTCGTTTAAAAGGGCCGCCACCAATTCAACGGCGTCGTACTTTTCCAACAACTTAGCGGCGTCTTCGCTGTAACGGTTGGTCGTCGGATCAGCCACCAAGGAATCAATGTCGTTGTAGGCGCTGGCCACTTGACCACGGAAGGCTTCTTCTTCCGTCGGTGGCTTCAGCGGTAACATCCGGGCCCGGGTTAACTTCTCGATTTCGTGCAGGTAATTCATTTCGTTTGGCGTCACGAAGGTTAAAGAGACACCGTGGTGCCCGGCCCGGCCCGTCCGGCCAATCCGGTGAACGTAAGAATCCGGGTCAGACGGGATGTCGTAGTTGTAAACGTGGGTCACCCCGGAAATGTCTAAGCCCCGGGCCGCCACGTCGGTTGCCACTAAGATGTCCAAGTGGCCCTCCTTAAAGCGGCGCATGATCTTGCTGCGCCGGTCCTGGGTCAAATCACCGTGAATCCCGGCGGCGTTGTAGCCCCGGGCAATCAGCCCGCGGGATAGTTCATCGACCCGACGCTTGGTCCGGCCAAAGACGATCGTCAGGTCCGGGTCTTGGACGTCGATCATCCGGGTCATGATGTCAAACTTCTCGTAATCCTTGGCCCGAACGTAGTACTGATCCACCAGGTCGGTGGTCAGTTCCTTAGCCTTGATCTTAACGGTTTGCGGGTCGTGCATAAATTGAACCCCAATCCGCTTAATTTCCGGCGGCATGGTGGCCGAAAAGAGCAGGGTTTGGCGTTCGCTTGGCGTTTGCTTGATGATGTCTTCGATGTCTTCTAAAAAGCCCATGTTCAACATTTCATCGGCTTCGTCTAAGACTAGGGTTTGCACCCCAGATAAGTCGACCGTTCCGCGGCGCAAGTGGTCACGCAACCGCCCCGGCGTCCCGACCAGGATTTGGGGATTCTTTTCTAAGGAACGGATTTGGCGGCGGATATCGGCGCCCCCGTAAACCACTTGGACCTTCACGCGCTTTTCCTTACCGAGGCGGAAGAGTTCCTCTTCGGTTTGGATGGCCAACTCCCGGGTCGGGGAGATGATCAGGGCTTGAATTGCCGGGTTTTCCACGTCAACGTGCTCAATGGTTGGCAGGCCAAACGCTGCCGTCTTCCCAGTCCCAGTTTGGGCCTGGCCGATCACGTCCTTGCCGGCTAAGACCATCGGGATCGTTTGTTCTTGGATCGGCGTGGCCTCTTCGTAACCGGAGCGTTGGATCGCCTTGAGCAACTTGTTGGATAAACCTAATTCACTAAAATACAAATATTTCACCTCATGTGTTCGATTGGTACAATAAATCGAGGTTGGGAGAAACTCGTTTTCTCCCAACCTTTTTTTAATTTCCGAATGTTACATAGCAATGTGGTAACTAACTGATGACCAACTGGCTCACCGCAGTCCGCCACCCTGGGTTTCCACTTTGGGTAGGGGCCCTACTTTTCGAGTTGGGCCAACACCTTTTCTAAATGTAGACCGTGGCTAGCCTTTAATAAGACCACGTCCCCGGTCGTTAAACTAGCTTGCAAAGCGTCGGTCAGGGCCTTGCGTTGCGCCGCTTGGTAGTAGTGCAGTTGCCCCGCTGGGTAGCCCGCCTTTAAGAGGGCGTCTTTTAATGCGCCCATCTCGCCACCAATTAAGTAGACTTCATCTAAGTGCCCATTCATGATGGCGTCACAAAGACCGGCGTGCAAGCGTGCGGAAGCCTCCCCGAGTTCTAGCATGTCCCCTAAGACGGCCACCCGCTTACCAGCGACCGGAATCGTGGCTAGGGTGGCTAAAACCTCTTTAACGGCGGTGGGGTTGGAGTTATAAACATCACTCAAGATCCGTTCACCGTTAGCCCCGGCCACCCATTCGGAGCGGTTTTCGGTTAGCTCAACGTTTTGCAGGGCTTGCTTCATGTTAGCGGGGGTGACGTGCATCAGCTTGCCGACCGTCATTGCGGCCAGGGCGTTGTTGACGTTGTACTCCCCGACCAGCGGAATGGTGAAGACTTCATCCGGCCATTGGTTAACCGTGAAGCTGACGTGGTCAACGTCCGGGTTAACGCTAGTGGCGTAGAGGTCGTCATCAAGCTGGCGGCCAAAGGTCTTAGTCTGTTGGCTCAACTTCGCGGCCCGTTCCCGCAATAGCGGTTCGTCACCGTCATAAACAAAGGTCCCGTCTTCGGCCAAACCGTGGGTGATCTCCATCTTGGCGTCGGCGATCTTATCGCGGCTACCAAAGAATTCGATGTGGGCTTCCCCAATCATCGTCACCACCGCAATATCCGGCGTCGTCAACCGGCTTAACAGGTCTAATTGACCAAAGCGGTCCATCCCCATTTCAACCACCACCGCTTCGGTATTGGCTTCCATGTTCAAGAGGGTGACCGGAACGCCAATTTCGTTGTTGAAGTTGGCGTAGGTCTTAATGACGTTCATTTGGGTCGCCAGGATTGACGCCACCATGTCCTTGGTGGTCGTCTTCCCGTTACTTCCCGTCACCGCCACGACAACGGGGTTAATCTTGTTTAGGTAGTACTTCCCCAGTTGTTGCAAAGCTTCAAGGGGGTCATCAACCACGAGCCGTGGGTACCCATCAGCGGGATCATAAGGGTGATCTTTAGCCCACAGGGTCGCTTTCGCCCCGTTTTCAAAAGCCTTGGCCACGTATTGGTGACCATCTTGTTCCCCCTTTAAGGGCACAAACAAGCCCCCCGCTTCCAAATTCCGCGAATCGAAAGCGACACTTCTCACCTCAATGTCTCCCCACTGATCAACCTGATTGTGGGCCTGAATTGCCTGGGCAATTTCAGCTAAGCTCATTTTCATGGGTCTTAATCCTCTTCTTAAATCTGCTAATCGCATCGTAGTCTAACAATTAATTATAGCACTGATCGCAGGGGAAGGCGAACTTGAGACAGTAAAAGGGAGTGATCACCACAAGTGGTAACCACTCCCTTTGTTGCTAGAAAGCGTCTTTGGCATTTCTAACCATCATAATTTTTACATTTTTTCCAAGCGTTCGATCCGTGCCTCCAGTGGCGGGTGAGTATCAAACAAGCCTGAAAGACTCTTGTGACGGGCGTTTTCCTGGGGATCACTGATGTACAACGCGGCACTGGCCGGGTCGACGTTTTGCATCGGCTCGGCGTGTTGTAATTGCCGCAGGGCACTAATCATCCCCTGGGGGTTCCGGGTTAACTCCACTGCCCCGGCATCGGCCTGGTATTCCCGCTGCCGCGACAGGGCCATCTGGACCATTGTAGCTGCTAGGGGCGCCAAGATGATCAAGAGGATTGAACCGATGATGGCAAAGACGCCACCGGCCCCTTCCTCGCGGTCATCGCGCCGGCTACTAGCCCCAAACCACATAAAGTTACCGGCAAAGTTAACTAACAAGGAGATCGCCGCCGTCAGGGCTAAGGCAATCGTTTGTAAGCGAATGTCGTAGTTGCGCACGTGGGTCATTTCGTGGGCCATGACGCCTTCTAATTCCTCACGGTTCATAATCGCCAGTAAGCCGGTCGTGGCCGCCACCGCCGCGTGTTGCGGGTTATTACCGGTCGCAAAGGCGTTGGGACTCGGGTCGTCAATGATGAAGACCCGTGGCATCGGCACCCGGGCCACCAGCGCCATATCTTCGACGATGTGCCAAAGCTCCGGTGCTTCATCGGCGGAATGGATTTCGCGGGCGTTATTCATGCTCATTACGACGTCAGTCGATTGGCCGACCATGATCGAGACGTAGATCACGGCGATCACCAGCGCGATGATCACCCCACCGGTGGCCGTCCCCGCAAAGAGGTAGCCAACCGCCGCCCCGATTAAGGCGACCAGGAAAACAAAGCCGGCCATCACCAGGATGGTCCGGCGCTTATTCTTAACAATTTGTTGGTAAAGCATCGGCGTTTACCTAATCAAAGCTAACCTTGGGGGCTTCCTTAGCGCTTTCGGGAACCTGCAGGTATTCCATGGCGGTGAAGTGGTGAACCTTAGCCACCATATTGGAGGGGAAGGTTTGAATCCGGGCGTTAAAAGTGGCGACCGTTGAGTTGTACAGTTGCCGGGAGTAAGCAATCTTGTTTTCGGTGTTGCTCAATTCCTCCATCAGCTTCGTATACTCAGTGGAGGCCTTTAGGTCCGGATAGTTTTCGGCTACGGCGTAAACCGAGCCCAGGGCCTGGGTCAGGCGGTTAGAAACGTCCATCTTTTCTTGGTGGGCGTCATCCGGCAGGCTTGCCAGTTGAGTCCGCAGACTGGTCACCTTTTCTAAGGTGGCAGCTTCGTACTTGCTGTAGCCCTTCACCGTCTCCAAGAGGTTCGGGATCAAGTCGTTACGCCGTTGCAGCTGCACGTCAATTTGACTCCAGGCTTCTTGAGCGTGGGTCCGGAGGTTAACCAAACCGTTATACATCATAACGTAGGCAACCACCAATAAAACAAGAATCACAATAATAATGATTGTGGTCATCGTTGTCCTCCTTTTGTTCTTGTTACTAAGGCTATTTTAGCAGTTTTCCAAATCCAAGGGAAGCCAAACGCCGTCCACTAGCCCCCCAGCTAACTTTTCTGTATTATGGAAATGAATTTAGAAAGGACGTGACGTTTTGAAAGTAATCTTTGTCTGCCTAGGTAACATCTGTCGCTCCCCGATGGCCGAAGCGATGTTTTACCAACTACTGGTCACTAACCACTTAACGGACCAGGTTAGCGTTTCTTCGCGGGCCACTTCCAGCGAAGAAGAGGGCAACCGTCCCCACCCGGGTACCCGCCAAATTTTAGAAGAACACCATTTAGATGACCGGGGCCACCGGTCAACGCCGATTAAGCGCCAAGACTTTTACGACGCCGACCTAATCATTGGTATGGACGACATGAACATGCACCACCTGCGGGCAATTGCCCCTAAAGGAGAACAAGACAAGGTCCGTGCCATCAACGACCTGACCCCGGGCCACCAGGGCGAACCAATCCCTGACCCTTGGTACACCCTACGCTTTGATGACACCTACAACAGCCTCAAGCGGGCCCTCCCTTACTGGTTGGACTACGTAAAGGAGCGGTTAGACTAAAGCTTTCCCCAATTAAACTAAACACCCGATCAAAAAAATAGCTGAAGAGCAACGTCTAAACAACGTCGTCTTCAACTATTTTTTATTGACCATTCGTGTACTTGCCGCTTAGGTTCTTTTGGATCTTGGCGGGGGCTTTGTCGTAGGCGACCACCTTAACTAGCTTACCACGCATCAACAAGCGTCGGGCCCCGGTGGCGTCACAGGTCACCAGGGTGAGGATATTTTCCTTAGTGTTATCGATCACGTCAACCCGGGTGGCGTCAATAAACTTTCGCTCGTACAACTTATACTCGTAAACCTTTTTCATATCGGTGATGTAGACCAACTGGCCGACCTTACCGTGGTAGTAAAGAGGCGAAAAGAGGATCTTAGAGCCGTTAGCCATGTTGTGAGCGGCCAGTGGGTAGTTGCCCTTCCCCATTTCTTGATCGGCCCGCATCGTTCCGGCCGCTAGCGCCAAGGTCGTGTTAGAAACCCCCTTGGCAATCGGGATCCGCAGGTTGATCGCCGGGATCGAGATCACCCCGATCACGTTAATTGATTCCTTCTTGGCCCGGGCCGCGGCCACCGTCTGTAGATTCAAGTCCTTGACGCTGCTGAAATCGTAACTGACCTTTTTCTTCTCGTTTTTTGCCACCAGCGACTTGGTCACCTGTGGTTGATAAGTGTTAACCAGGTAATCTTTAACCTGCTGATTAAAGATCAAGACCAGGCTGAGGGCAAGCCCCAAAATGATCACTAACCAGTACAAGGTGGTTTTCCACCATCGTTTCTTTTTCATCATGCCCTCCCGTCAGTGTTAAAATATCAAAGTCAGTATACACTATGTCAGAAGGGAATGGTACGAATTGGTATCATCGCGTCGCCCCGTCTGGGTTCGCAACCTGCGGGTCCTTTCAGTGGGTGTTTTCTTTGCCGGAATGGGGTTTTCTGAGGTGACCTCCTTCCTTTCTTTATACATTGCCACCCTCGGTCACTTCAGCCACCAGCAGCTGAACTTCTTTTCCGGGCTAGCCTTTTAGGCGATGTACTTCGTTTCCGCCTTTATCTCCCCCGTCTGGGGACGGTTAGCGGACCGCTACGGGCGCAAACCGATGTGCCTGCGCGCCGCCCTGGGAATGGCAATCGTTTTGGGGGCGATGGGGTTAGTCACCAACGTCTGGCAACTGATTGGGCTACGGATGGTCCAGGGGGTCTTTGCCGCTTTCATTTCCAACTCCAACGCCCTGATCGCCACCGAGACCCCCAAGGAAAAGAGTGGTGGCGCCATCGGGGTAATAGCCGCTGGGGCGACCGGTTTTGTTTTCATCAACCTGTCCCTCTTTTTCGTCAACGTCTTCTTGCCCCTGCGCAAGGCGAACCACTAAAATTAAGACCACGCTCCGTCGGCCAGGCCGCAAAGGAGGGTGGTCTTTTTTGTTCGCCACGCACCGTGGTTAGTTTGTTAATCAGGGCGTTGCCGATTCAACAAAAAAACGCCCCACCGAAGTGAGACGCTTTAACGAAGTTTGGTTTACTTGAAACCGTACTTCTTGTTGAACTTGTCGACTGCCCCGTCGGCCTGGGTGAACTTTTGCTTCCCAGTGTAGAACGGGTGGGAGTCGGACGTAACTTCAACCCGGACAAGCGGGTATTCGTTACCATCTTCCCATTCAACGGTTTCCTTGGAAGTAGCCGTTGAACCGGAGATAAACTTGTAACCAGTTGCTGAGTCTTCGAAGACTACCAAGTGGTAATCTGGGTGAATTCCTTGCTTCATAATTTAATACGCTCCTTTTGCCATGAATCATTGCCTGAAACATAGTTATTTCAATAACCCTAATAGAGTAACACGTGCTCAGTCAAAAAGCAACCTAGTCTTGCTCATCGTCTTCAATCCGGACGTTGGCGTTTAGACGATTGAGCTTCCAAACAATGCGGTCGTAACCACGTAGGATGTTGTCGGCCTTGTGGATAACGGTTTGACCGTCTGCCATTAACCCGGTAATCACCAGGGAAGCCCCGGCCCGAATTTCACCGGCCTCAACGTCAGCGCCGTTAAAGTGATCGGTGTGCTCGATCGTAATCTTTCCGTCGCCGGCTGCGATCTTCATCCCCATCTTTTGCAATTCGGGGATGTGCTTGACCCGCTTAGGATAGATCGTATCCACCACCGTGCTTACCCCGGCGGCCTTGGCCATCAACGGGGTCAACGGTTGTTGTAAGTCGGTAGCAAAGCCCGGGTACGGCATCGTCTTAACGTGAACCGCCGTTAAGTGCTCCGCCTTAGGCACGTAGATCTTATCGGAATCGATCTTCAAATCAACCCCCATTTCGATCAACTTACTAGTGTAGGCTTCCAAGTGTTCAGGGATGACGTTATTGATCATCACCCCATCGCCCATGGCGGCCGCAAGGGAAAGGTAGGTGCCGGATTCAATCCGGTCCGCAATGATCGTGTGCGTGTTCATCGATTGCAGGGAGTTCACCCCGGTAATCCGAATCACGTCGGTCCCGACCCCGCGGATCTGCGCCCCCATGTTATTCAAAAAGGTGGCAAGGTCCACAATCTCTGGTTCCCGGGCGGCGTTTTCGATAATCGTTACCCCTTCGGCACGGACCGCCGCCAAGATGGCGTTGATCGTGGCCCCCACGGACACCATGTCCATGAAGATCCGCGTTCCGTGCAGGCCATTTGGTGCCTCCAAGTGGACGGTCCCGTTGTTTTCACTAACGGTAGCACCCAGGGCTTCAAAGGCCTTTAAGTGTTGGTCGATCGGCCGGGGGCCAATGTTATCGCCCCCGGGGAAGGTTAAGGTTGCCCGGTGGAAGCGGCCGAGTAGCGCTCCCATAAAGTAATACGATGCCCGCAAACTCTTAATGGCCTTGCTAGGCAGTTCGGCTTCAATGATTTGAGTTGGGTCAATGTCTAACACCCCGTGCTTAAAGGAAGAGTGCACGTTCATTGACTCTAAGATAATCATAAGATTGTGAACATCCAGGATGTCCGGCACAGTATCAAACTGGACGGGAGTATCGGCCAGGATCGCCGATGGAATGAGCGCGACGGTGCTATTCTTGGCGCCACCGATCGTTACTTCGCCCGAGAGTCGGTTCCCTCCTTGAATGATCATTTTTTTCATGATTAGGTATCCTCGCTTTTAAACATTTCATTTCATTTGATGAGGACCGTTTTGGCGTTAAAACAGTCAATATTCATGATAATGAAACTGGCCCTAAATTACAAGCATTTCCCGGGATTCTTAACCTTTTTACCCACCGACATTTCCCAACGCCAAGCACCATTTCCCGCCTTTTCCCGGGAAATGGTTCGCCTTTCAGCCGCTAATGGACTAGTCCGCTGCCGCAGCCTTAACAAAGGCAGCAAATAATCCTTCCGGACGGTTAGGCCGGGAGAGGAATTCTGGGTGGTATTGGGCGGCCACGAAGAACTTGTTTTCCGGTAGTTCTACCACTTCGACCAGGTTTCGGTCCGGGTTCACCCCAGAAACGACCAGGCCGTGGTCTTCCATTTCCTGCCGGAAGGCGTTGTTAAATTCGTAACGGTGCCGGTGGCGTTCGGAAATCATTTCCTGGTTACCGTACGCAGCGGCCGCTACCGTCCCCGGCTTCAGTTGGCATTGGTAAGCACCTAAACGTTGGGTTCCCCCCATGTCTTCCACGTCTTCTTGATCGGCCATCAGGTCAATGATGTTGTGCTTAGTGTCTTGATCAAATTCGGTTGAGTTCGCATCTTGGTAGCCCAAAACGTTCCGGGCGTATTCGATGCAGGCCACTTGCATCCCCAAGCAGATCCCCATGTACGGTACGTCTTGTTCGCGGGCGTACTTGATGGCGGTAATCATCCCTTCGATCCCGCGGCTCCCGAAACCACCCGGCACTAAGATCCCATCATAGTCCTTTAAGGTTTCTGCCACGTTGTCTTCGGTGATGTTTTCGGCGTTAAAGTGGTCAATCTTAACCTTGGCGTCAACCGGGTAGCCGGCGTGGCGCAGCGATTCGTTAACCGAAATGTAGGCGTCTTGTAAGTCAGTGTACTTACCAACCATGGCAATCTTGACCGTCTTCGTCAGGCCGTTTTCGATGTGGTCCACCATCTTGGTCCACTCGCCCATGTCGGCTTTTGGCACGTCCAAGCCGAAGTGATCAACTACCAGTTGGTCCATCCCTTGCTTTTGCAGGTTCAACGGCACTTCATAAAGGTTCTTGGCGTCCATTGATTCGACGACCGCCTTTGGTTCCACGTCACAGAAGAGGGCGATCTTGGTCCGCATATCATCGGTGATTGGTTCTTCGGTCCGCACCACCAGGATGTTGGGCTGGATCCCCAAGCCGCGCAGTTCGCGAACGGAGTGTTGGGTTGGCTTAGTCTTCATTTCACCGGCGGCCTTTAAGTACGGCACTAAGGTCGTGTGAATGTACAAGACGTTGTCTGCGCCCGCCTCTTTTTTCATCTGGCGAATTGCTTCCATGAACGGTTGGGATTCAATGTCACCAACGGTCCCACCGATTTCGGTAATCACGACCTCGGCGTCGGTTGATTCCCCGGCCCGGCGAATCTTTTCCTTGATCATGTTGGTGATGTGTGGGATCACCTGAACGGTCCGTCCCAGGTAGTCCCCGCGCCGTTCCTTACGCAAAACCTCGGAGTAAATCTTCCCGGTCGTCACGTTGGAGTACTTGTTCAAGTCGTTGTCAATGAACCGTTCGTAGTGCCCCAAGTCAAGGTCAGTTTCAGTCCCGTCGTTGGTCACGAAGACTTCCCCGTGTTGGTATGGGCTCATCGTCCCCGGGTCCACGTTAATGTAGGGATCAAACTTTTGGATGGCGATCTTTAAGCCACGGTTCTTTAACAGCCGACCCAATGAGGCCGCCACGATCCCCTTACCAAGGGATGAAACAACCCCACCAGTTACAAAAATATACTTCGTCATATGCTCTCTCCTTTACGCATGCCGGGGTTACAACAATAAAAACGGCTCCCTATTTCACGTGAAACAGGGAGCCGTTCATTTTTAAACTCAGTGTCCCAAATCTTTGGGAGCCCAAGTAAAATAATACGAAAACAACCATAATTAGTCAAGGCAATTGTTAAAGCAATTATTCCTCGTCGTCTTCTTTATCTTCTTCGTCCTCTTCTTCATCGTCGCCGAATTCGTCGCCGTGAAGCTCAGACAGTTGATCTTCGATGTTGGTTTCCTCGTCATCATCTTCAACGGGGTTATCCTCATCGTAGTCGTCTTCTTCGTAATCGTCGTCATCGTCTGGACCTTGATCATCATCCAGATCTTCATCTTCTGGATCATCGTTGTCGTAGTCGATCACATCGTCGTCGTCGTCAGTTCCTGCCAAGAAGGCATTGACCTTGCGCCGGCGCTTCTTTGGCCGATCTTCTTCGTCTTCGGTTTCACCAACCGTTGCTTCATCGATCGATTCGTACGGGTACCAGGCACGCAGGCCCCAGGTGTTATCACCAAGGGAAATAAAGCTGCCATCGACGTTCAGGTCCGTGTAAAACTGCGAGAGTCGTTCCCGAATTTCCTCGTCACTTTTACCAAGGTATTGTTGAATCTCGTTGGTCAAGTCGGCAAACGCCATTGCCTCATTATGGTAAGCTAAGATTGCGTGAGCCACTTCGATCATTGAAAGTTCTGATTTTTCCTGGCCATCGAAAACCTTTAAATCCAAATTGGTGCACTTCCCTTCAAAAAGTCTAAATTACATAGTATCATATCACGCTTCGAACCGCAATTCAATTTGGTAGGTTCCCACTAATTGGTCACCCGCCGTTAACTGGTAGGCCAAGTGTAAACTACCACTGGCCCGGGGCCAATTTAATTCGGCGACCAATTCGTCGGTAATGACCGTCAGCTGAATGATCCCATAGGGGGTGTGGTAACGGCTGGTGGTCTTCGTTTCGCGGTCAAAGGTCAGGCGGGTTTTAACCGGCCCGTTGCGGGTCAACTGAATGGCGCCGTCACCTAAACGAAATTGCACCGGGGTGGCTTGCCCCGCCTGGTGTTCCGTGTAGCGCAGGTAGCGTTGCCCGTTTGCTAGGGTCACCAGTTGACCATCTTCTTCAAACTGGTAGCTTTCTTCTTGCCCATCCTGGGCCATTCGGGTGGTTAAACGGACCCGAACTGGTATTACTTCACTCATAGTGCCCTCCCTTTCCCCCCTATCTTAACAGTTCTTGGTTTACCCGTCATCTATTCGGCAACTTTACCACAATCATGTATAATGGGGGCATTGACAACGTCACAGGGAGGAATCATGACATTTCAAGATGAAGCACTACCCCGGGAGAAGACCTTCCGTGACCCGATCCTGGGGACCATAATTGTTGATAACCAAATTATCCTCGACCTCATCAACACGCCGGAGTTTCAGCGTCTACGGCGGATTAAGCAGTTGGGGACTAGTTCTTTAACCTTTCACGGCGCCGAGCACTCGCGTTTTGGCCACTGCCTAGGGGTCTACGAAATTGCCCGCCGGATGTGCAACCATTTTCAACGCAACTACCCCACTCACCACCCCGGCGATGGGCTTTGGGATGATTCCGAGCGACCGGTCGCCTTATGCGCGGCCCTCTTACACGACCTCGGCCACGGTCCGTACTCACACACCTTCGAGCACATCTTCCACACCGACCACGAGGAGATTACCCGCCGCCTCATTACCAGCCCCACCACCAACATCCAACGGATCTTAGCCCGGGTCGCCCCGGATCTCCCCGCCCAGGTGGCTAGCGTCATCGATCATACCTATCACAACCAGCAAGTAGTCCAGATGATCTCTAGCCAGGTCGACGCCGACCGGATGGACTACCTACAACGCGACGCCTATTACACCGGCACCAACTACGGTAAGTTCGACCTCGACCGGGTCTTATCGGTGATGCGGCCCATCCAAGGTGGGATCGCCTTTGAAATCTCCGGGATGCACGCGGTCGAAGACTACATCATCTCCCGCCTGCAAATGTACTTGCAGATTTACTTCCACCCGGTTTCCCGGTCGATGGAAGTCATCTTAGACCACTTGCTCAAGCGGGCCAAGTACCTCTACCAACACCCTAACGATTACCAGCCGACCTTTACCCCCTACATGCTGATGCCCTTTTTCAACAACCGGTTCACACTGGATGACTACCTCTCCTTAGATGATGGGGTCTTATCGACCTACTTCATCCACTGGACCAAAAGTGAAGACGACATCTTAGCCGACCTGGCCCGGCGCTTTTTAAACCGGCGCCCCTTCAAGTCCGCCCTTTACGACAACCAGACTGGCGCCATGCTAGAGAAGCTGACCGACCTGATCGCTACGGCGGGCTTTAACGCCGAGTACTACACGGCCACTAACTCATCGTACAAGTTGCCTTACGATACCTACCACCCGCAAAGCAGTAAACCCCAATCCCAGATCGAACTAATTCAACCAAACGGCGAGTTAGTTGAGCTCACTGAGGTGTCAACTTTGGTGGCGGCAATTGCCGGGCGCCAAGCCGGTGACGAGCGCTTCTTTTTCCCCAAGGAGATGCTGGCCGAACACGACAACATCGAAATCTTTGAGCCGATCTACCAAGAGTTTCAACACTACATTTCTAACAACCACATCATCATTCCCGACTAAGGAGGCAGACCATGTCCATTAAATTAATCGCCATTGACATTGACGGCACCCTGATCAACGACCAATTAGAAATCACCGAAAAGACCAAGGAGACCCTGCAAAAAGCCACCGCCCAAGGCATCAAGGTGGTTTTGTGTACGGGGCGGCCCATGACCGGGGTCCACAAGTACTTGGATCAACTCGGCATCAACAACTTAGCTGATCAGTACGTAATTTCTTTCAACGGGGCCCTGGCCCAAACCACCTCCGGGCAGGTAATTTCCCAATTCACCCTCCCCTTTGAAAAACTCGTCGACCTCTCCGCCGTTGCCCTCAAAGCGGACGTCCACCTCCTGGCCGAAACCGCCGACGCGATGTATGTCTTAAACCAAGACATCAGTTCCTACGCCGTTTACGAATCGAGCCTGGTTTCCTTGCCGATCACCTACAAGTCCATTGACCAGTTAAACACCATCAAAAACGACTTAGTTATTTCCAAGCTGATGATCACCGATGAACCAGCCGCCATTGATGGCTTTAGCGCTAAACTAACGGCGCCCATTAAGCGGGCCTTTAACATCGTCCGCTCCGAACCTTACTACCTGGAATTCGTTAACCCGTCGGCTAGCAAGGGGGCGGCGCTGGCTTCCCTAGGCCAGGAACTGGGGGTCGCCCGTACCGAAATGATGGCGATTGGTAACGCCCAAAACGACGAATCGATGATCACCTACGCCGGCATCGGGGTGGCAATGAGCAACTCGATCCCGTCGACGATTCAACTGGCCGACGAACTGGTCGCCGACAATAACCACGACGGGGTCGCCGAGGCCGTCGAGAAGTTTGCCTTGGCTTAAAGGAAGTGGAAACTGACCTCCGAAGCAGCCCGGATGACTAAGCTAGGACGGAGATTGGTGCGCCACGCACCGTTTATTTAAATGAGACCAAAAAAAAATAGCTGGAGATCACGTTTTTTAACGTTGATCTTCAGCTATTTTTGGTTCATTGATTAGGGAAGTTGGTTTCCCAATCATTAAGAAATCTTCGTTACGCTACCCGTCTCGGCGTTGTATTCGTAAATCCCGATCAGGTTAGCCACCGTGTTGTCCTGGTTATTTTGCCGCACTTCAAAGCGGTAAACGCTCCCGTTCTTTTGAACCGGGATAATGCCGTATCCTTGTTGGTTAAAGCCCATCTTAGTGGCAAAGGCGTCAATCACGTCTTCGCTCGTGCTTTGGGCCACGGATGCGTTGGCTGCGGAACTGCTGGAACTACTAGTAGCTGCCGCGGTCGTCGCACTCGTTGCTGAAGAAGTGGCACTAGAACTCGTGGTCGAGCTGCTTGATTCAGCCGCCGCAATCTTACTCCGCAGGCTCTGGTAAGCTTCCTTAATGGCCGAGGAGCTGGAAGAAGCCGTATTCAGGTTCGTCAGGGCTTGATCGTAGTTGCCGTTGTTGTAGGCCTTTTTAGCCGCAATGTAGTTTTGAAGGTCGGTGGCAAGGGCGCGACTTTCACTCGTGGACTTAGTAACGCTGTTCACTTCGTCCAAGGCTTGTTGGTACTTGCCCTGTTCAATCAACTTTTCTGCCGCGGCGATCTTGTCGGCCGCCGTGACCGTCTTTTTTGAACTGGTCGAGGAGCTCTCATTCGTTGAACTGCTGGACGAAGAGCTGGCTCCCTTGCTACCACAAGCAGCAAGGCTTAACACCGTTGCCAAGGCGGCGGTGCCGACCATTGCCTTCTTGAAAAAGCTTCTGTTCATCTTATTTCCTCCTTTGTCTTGTCACATTATACCATTCCTCACCCAATCTAACATTGTTGATCGAAAGGAAAAGGGGGCGTGACCACCTGGCCACGCCCCCTGTGCTAACTTATTTTTCAATATTTTCTTGCCGGAAACGGTTATTAAACAGGGGACTAACTGCGCGATTTTCGTTAATTCGTTTGATAGCATCGGCAATTAACGGTGCCACCGAAACCTGCTTAATCTTTGTAATTTGTTTTTCTTCTGGTAGGCGAATCGTGTCGGTCACCACCACTTCCTTGAGCGGGGAGTTGGCCAACCGTTCGATTGCCGGACCAGACAAGACGGCGTGGGTACAAGAAGCGTAAACCTCTTCGGCTCCGGCGTCAATTAGGGCCTGAGACCCCTTGGAAATCGTACCGGCCGTGTCGATCATGTCGTCAATCATGATGCACTTCTTGCCCTTAACGTTCCCAATGATGTTCATAATTTGGGCAACGTTGGCCTTCGGGCGCCGCTTATCAATGATGGCAATCGGCGCCTTCAAGAATTCGGCCAGGGCCCGGGCCCGGGTCACCCCACCGTGGTCCGGTGAAACAACAACGGTCTTGTCAGCCACCCCTTCGCGAATGAAGTAGTCGGCTAACAGCGGGGCACCCATCAAGTGGTCGACGGGGATGTCAAAGAACCCTTGGATCTGGGCGGCGTGCAAGTCGAGTGCCACCACCCGGTCAACCCCGGAATTTTGGAGCATGTTGGCCACCAACTTGGCCGTGATTGGTTCACGGGAGCGGGCCTTGCGGTCTTGACGTGCGTAACCGTAGTACGGGAGTACCACGTTGATCGTGTTAGCGCTGGCCCGGCGCAGGGCATCGACTAAGATCAGGAGCTCCATCAAATTGTCGTTGACCGGGGCCGACGTCGATTGGATCACGTAGACGTTATCGCCCCGAATACTCTCTTCAATGTTAATTTGAATTTCGCCGTCACTAAAACGGTCCACGGAAAGCTTTCCCAGTTCCACCCCAACGTAGGCGGCAATTTTTTCCGCTAACGGCCGGTTGGAGCTGAGGGAAAAAATCTTTAATTTAGGGTCAAAATAACGTTCTTTCATTAGGTCCTCCGATATCGTAAAGATCTTAACTCATCACTTTTTATGATAGTTATTCCCCCCCTAAAAAGCAAGCTCTTACCAGGGGAGTTTTTTGGCGTAACCCGGCTTATTGACTTGGCGGGCGCGGGCAATCGCCATATCAAATTGTTCGGTGCTGTCCGTGATGGTGGAACCGGCGGCCACAAAGGAATCGGCGGCAATGTTGACCGGCGCCACAATGTTGGAGTTAGAACCGATAAAGGCGTGATCCCCAACGTTGGTGTGGAGCTTGTTGGTGCCGTCGTAATTGACGAAGACAACCCCGCAGCCTACGTTGATGTTTTTACCCAAGGTAGCGTCGCCAATGTAGGACAGGTGACCGACCTTGGTTCCGGCTCCAATGTAGGCCTTCTTGACCTCGCAGAAATTACCGACGTGGACGTTTTCGCCTAGTTCGGCTTCCGGACGCAGGTGACTGTTTGGTCCCACGTCAGCCCCGGAGTGGACCTCTGACCTTTCCAGGGTCGAAGACATGATGGTCACGTCATCGTGTAAGGTGCTGTCTTCAATCCGCGAACCGGCGCCAATCAAGCAGTCGGCCCCGATCGTCGTCCGCCCCTTGATGACCACGTTCCCTTCAATGACCGTGTCTTGGCCGATTTGTACGTCGGTATCGATGTAGGCCGTTTCAGGATCCACCAGGGTCACCCCATCCTTCATCAGCTGGGTGTTGATCCGCTTTTGCATAATCTTAGTGGCTTTGGCAAGGGCGCTCCGGTCGTTAACCCCCATTGACTCATCAAAGTCTTCCATTTGGTAGGCGGTAACGATTTCGCCTTCCTCCTTTAAGATCCCGATTACGTCGGTTAGGTAGTATTCCCCCTGGGCGTTATCGTTGGTCAAGCGCTTGAGGGCCGCAAAAAGCTTTTGGTTATCGAAGCAGTAGACCCCGGTGTTGATTTCGTGGATGGCCTGTTCTTCAACGCTGGCGTCTTTTTGTTCGACGATCCGTTCCACAATCCCAATTTCGTTGCGGACGATCCGCCCGTAACCGGTTGGGTCCGGTGCCTTGGAAGTTAAGATCGTTACGGCCGCGTGGCGTTGTTCGTGGTATTGGAAGAGGTGGTTGAAGGTCGCCGCCGTAAATAAGGGGGTGTCCCCGGAAACCACCAGGGTCTGACCAGCTAATTCACCTAGTAGGTCTTCTGTTTGTATCACCGCGTGCCCGGTCCCCAGTTGTTGCTTTTGTAAGGCGTAGCGCACTTGATCACCCAAGGCGTCTTTAACGGTGTCGGCACCGTAACCAACCACGGTCACGATGTTTTGGATGTCGGCCGCTTGCAGTTGGGTCAAGACGTGCTCCACCATCGTCTTACCACAAACCTGGTGTAAGACCTTGTGGAGCTTGGACTTCATCCGGGTTCCCTTCCCGGCTGCCAGAATAATTGCGTTCTTGTTTACCATCGTTGCCATCCTTTCTTAGTCTTGGTCCCCAAACACCTTGGCCAGGTAATTCCCCGGTTGGGCGCTAATCTTCTTGTTAACGCCGTCCTCGGCCGTCACCTTGATCAAGGAGGTGCAGTCTTCTACTAAGCGTTGGCCGGAGAATTGACCCTCGGCAAAGACGGTCATCCCAATTAAGTGGGCGCCGAATTCGTTGATCAGGGATTGCATCCCGTTGAGGGTTCCCCCACCCTTTAAGAAGTCGTCGACGATCACCACGTTGGCCCCTTCCTTGAGGGTCCGGCGGGAAAGTTCCATCTTCTTAATCCGTTGCGATGACCCCGACACGTAGTTCACCGACACGGTTGATCCCTCGGTGATGTGTGACGAGTTCCGCACGATCACAAACGGCTTGTTTAAATACATCGCCACGCTCTGGGCGATCGGAATTCCCTTGGTTTCCACGGTCATAACCACGTCCACGTCCTTATCGACGTACTGGGTGGCCACCAAGCGACCAACTTCGCGGAGGATTTCCGGACGCCCTAACAAGTCGGACAAGTAAACGTAGCCCCCAGGCAGGAGCCGGGAATCGTCGTTAACGGCTGCCACTAGCTCATCAATAACCCGGGTGGCGTTTTCCTCGGCGTACAGTGGCGTCAAACGTGCACCACCAGAAGCACCTGGTAGGGTTTCTAAACGGCCGACCCCCCAATCAGCTAAGGTGGTCCGAATAATGCTTAAGTCTTCAGAAATCGAGGACTTAGCCGAGCCGTAACGTTCCCCAAAGTACTTCAGGGATACCAATTCACGGGGGTGTTCGAGCAGGTAGCGCGTCATGTCAACCAGCCGGTTACTACGTCTTACTTTCATCTTCTTACCTCTTTACTTGATGCCGGTCAACCTGGCCAGCGAATTTTGGGTCTTCCTAAGTGATTTACCTTGCCATAATACCATAATTGTTCGTCTTTTGCCTAATTATTATCAAAAATTACCCAACGTTAAACGATTTATCCGAAAAATAAAAAAAGCCATTCCGAACATGGTTCGGAATGGCTTTTTTTAAGTTACTGATATTAGAAAGCACCCGTGGTCACTTAAGCAACCACCCGGTGGTGATAGTAAAGGGCGCTGACGTAGATCACGACTTCAATCACGGCGATGAAAAACGAGATCGGCCAGTTAGTGACGTAGCCCAGGTAAAGGCCCAACCAAGTCCCCAACAGGGCAAATAAAATCGCTAAGCCGATCATCTTGGCGGTCCCGGTGGCGTAGTACTTAGCCGCGGCCGCCGGGAGGGTTAAGAGGATAAAGATTAGCAGGGAGCCCACGATCTGGGCCGCCACGGAAACGGACAGGGCGACCAGGATTAAAAAGGTTACCGACACGAGCGTTCCGTTGACCCCGTTAACCCGGGCCCCCACCGGATCAAAGGAATCAAACTTGAGGCGCCGGTACATGAGAAAGACCACCGCCAGGACTAACAGCGACAATAAGACCAGCTGCCACACTTCCCGCTTGGAAATCCCCACCACCGAACCAAAGAGGATGCTCGTCGCTGAGCTAGCCGTTTGGTTAGACAGGGATAAAAAGAGGATCCCCAACCCGATAAACAGGGCCGAAACCGCCGAAATCACAGCTTCGCGCCGGGATTCTTTAATGCTCATCTGCCCGACCATTACCGACGACAGCATGGTAAACAAGAGCATCCCGTTTAGGGCCTGCCAGCCGGCAAAAACGGCAAACGAGGCCCCGGCAAAGCCAATTTCAGACAGGGTGTGGGTCAAAAACGACATCCGCCGGGCGACCACAAAGACCCCGATCACTCCCGATACGATCGCAATGAAGGTCGAAGCAATAAAGGCGTAACGCATAAATGACAGTTCAAACATTATTCTTCCTCCTCGCCCATCGGTAGTTCGCTGATTGGTCCGCTCGTCGCCTGCCCCGCTTCTAGGTGTAAGTAACGGGTCCCATAGTGGCGAGCAAGGTCCCAATCATGGGTGACAAAGAGGACGGCCCCTCCCTTGGCCCGGAAGTCTTCCACCAGGTCAAGCAAGTCGTACTTCATTTCGTTATCGAGGCTGGCCGTTGATTCATCTAAAATCAAGAGTTGCGGGTCGGCTAACAGGGCCTGAGCCAAGTAGGCCCGTTGCTTTTCGCCCCCCGACGCCATACCGAGTGGCCGGTCGGCAATCCGGGTCAGGTCGGTCGCGGCCACAATTTGCTTAACCCTTTGCCGCTCCGTTCGGTTCAACCACGGTATCCGGTTGGTCGGTAAGTTTAGGGCCACAAAATTGCGAACCGACAGGGGGTATTCGCTATCCAAGTTCCGGAACTGGGGGACGTAGCCGATCTTGATGTCTGAAGCCAGCTTGATCTGGCCCTGGCGGGGCTTTAATTGCCCTAACAAGGAGCGGACCATCGTCGTCTTCCCGACCCCGTTTTCCCCCACAACGACTAAAAAGTCACCCGGGTTAACCTGAAAATTCAGGCCCGTAATGACTTCTTTATCGCCGTAAGCTAGTGTTAAGTTTTCGACGTTTACAATTGGGATAATTATTCACCTCGTTGGATTTTAAGCAAGGCTTGGTATTGCTTGGTCATCCAAGAAACGTAGTCCTCCCCGTCTGGTTCGGATTCAGTTACGTTTAAGACCGGAACGTTGTTTTCCTTGGCTAACTTAACCAGGTTTTCCACCGTTTTGCCGCTTTCTTGGCTGTTGTTAACAAAGAAGGCGATCCGGTGGTTGGTAATGTCATCTTGGATTTGTTGGATGTCCTTTGGTGACGGATCACTGTCATCTTCAACGGCCTTTTCAAAGTGTTGGTCATTGATTTGGTAACCCAAGTTTTCCAAGGCGTAATCGAAGACCGGTTCGCTAACGTCCACTAAGCGGTTATCGCCCACGTTTTGCTTGGCTTGTGCAATTACCTTGTCGAGCTTTTGTAATTTGGCTTGGTAAGCCTTGGCGTTTTTTTCGTAGTCGGCCTTGTGGTCGGGATCCAGCTTGCTAAATTGCTTGGCTAAGGTGGTGGCCAAAGTGCTCATCGTTGCCGGGCGGTACCAAACGTGTTCGTTAGCGCCGTCTTTTTCCTTGGCGACTTGTTCACCGACGTTAATCAGGGTGATCTTGTTCTTGCTGTCGGCCTTGACCATCTTACTCATCCAAGCGTCGTAACCCAGCCCGTTTTCAATCGCCACGTTAGCGATGGCAACCTGCTTGGCCTGCTTGGTCGTTGGTTGGAACTCGTGGGGTTCAACGGCCGAACTGTTAATAAAGGAGGTCACCGTCCCGTGATCCCCAGCCACGGCCTTGGCTACTTCTCCGTAGAAGTTCAGGCTCGTCACCACGCGGATTGGCTTTTGGTGGGACTTAGACGGGCTCCACCCCGTCACCATTAAGCCCACGATTACGGCGAGGACGACCACAAGCGCCCCAATTCCCCAGTATTTTCGCTTCATCACAAAATCCTCCAGTCTTATTTCCCATTAAATCGTAATCCTTACGATTAAGACTGAAGAATAATAACTGGTCTGGGTCAAAATGGCAAGCC
>NZ_CP040910.1:274361-293231 GCF_013394085.1 Limosilactobacillus fermentum | reverse complement strand
AAAAGTTAAACTCTTTGCCTAACACGTGGAAACCCCGGGCAGTTTTTCACGTAGCGCCCAGGGTTTGGCAGTTCAGTTATAACAAGACGACTTGGTAGACCTCCGGGCAAAAGCCACGCAGGCTGTTATAAATGCGCTTGGCCCGTGATTCGGCGTGGCACAAGGCGAAGACACTGGGACCAGTCCCGCTCATCTGTGCCACGTCGGCCCCTAATTTTTGCATCCGTTCCTTTAAACGGGCGATTTCGGGGTGGGCCTCCATGGTCACCGCCTCTAGGGCGTTACCCATGTACTGAAAGCTCTCCTGAAACTTTCCTTCCTTGATGGCTTCCACCAGCTGGTCCGTTTGCGGGTGGACCAAACGCTCGTAATTAATCTGGCGTAAGATAACCGGGGTCGAGACTGATAGCTTGGGTTTGGCAATCACCACCCAGTAGTGGGGAAAGGCCGGCAGGGGTTCCACGATCTCCCCGTGGCCGGTCACGTGGGCCGTTTGGGAGTACACGCAAAATGGCACGTCGGAATCGATTGATAAGGATAAGCGCGCCAACTCGTCTAACGATAAACCAAGGCGCCAGGCCTTATTGAGGGCCCGCAAGACGGCCGCCGCGTCCGAAGACCCGCCACCGAGGCCGGCCGCCACCGGAATCTTCTTTTTGATTCGGATGGTAACCCCATCAGTCTGGTGAAAGCGGGTCTTTAGGATGTGGGCGGCTTGGTAGGCTAGGTTGCGTTGGTCATTGGGTAAAAAACCGCTGTTGGTGTAAACCTTGATCGTCTGTGGTCGGTGGTGAATCTCCACGGTGACGTAATCAGCCAGGTCAACGGCGTTCATCACCATGTTCCAGCGGGGCAGGCCGTCAAGGTAGCGCATGGGCGTATCGAGGGCCAAGTTAATCTTGGCCGGTGCCTTTTCCGTCACGATCATTCCACAGTCCCCCTTTCGACTCAGTTTGCCCTTAATTATACTAATTCTCGCTAATTGACGCAAAAGGTATGAGGAAAGCCGCCAAGTCATTCGCTCGGGGCAAGGGTGAGCGCCGCCTGCGGTACTCTGTCATCCGTCATCCCCGCGGTTAGTGACGGCAAAAAGAGGCCGGGGAAAACGTGTTTTCTCCGGCCTCTTACTATACATTCGAACATTAGACAGCAAGCTACCACCTAAGTTCGCGATGCTTGCAATTGTCAGGGAAACTCTTCCCCACTTTTATAGCAATTCCTTTTCGTGCATGGCGTTCGCTAAGTTGATGAAGTCCACCAGGCTCAAGCGTTCCGGCCGGGTTTGGGAATCGATTTCCAACCGGTCCAGGACTTCTTTTACCTTCCCTAGGCGGTCCTCGTCCTTGCCGACGATCGTCTTAAGGTTGTTCCACAAGCTCTTGCGGCGGTGGGCAAAGCAGCCCCGAATCAGGCCAAAGAGGCGGTCCTCGTTAAAGGGGGACACCGGCAGGGCCGCACTCTTTTGCGTCAAAACGACAATCGCCGAGTCAACGTTGGGGGCTGGTACAAAGGACTTGCGTGAGACGTTAAAGGCGACTTTGACGTCCATCCGGTAGTCGATCGCCAAGGTCAGGGCGCCGTAGTCCTTAGTTCCCGGCTTGGCCACCAGGCGATCGGCGACCTCTTTTTGCATCATCACGCAAACCGCCGCCCACTCCACTTGGCTGGCTAAGAGGGCAAACAGAATCGGGCTGGTGATGTAATACGGTAGGTTAGCGACCACCTTGACTGGCTTGGTCGGGTCCTTAAAGGCCGTCTGAACCAGGTCGGCTAGGTTGGCCTTCAAAACGTCTTGGTTTAAAACCGTTACGTTGCCGTAGGGGGCTAACACGTCGTCTAACACCGGCAGGAGGCTTTCGTCGATTTCTAAGGCAACCACTTCGCCGGCCGCTTGGGCCAGCTTTTCGGTCAGGGCCCCGATTCCGGGCCCGATCTCGATTACGTTATCGTCTTTGGTAATACCAGCCGCCCGCACGATTCCACTCAAGACGTCGGGGTTGGTCAAAAAGTTCTGGCCAAAGCCCTTCTTAGCGTGGATACCGTACTGGTTCATAATGGCGCGGGTCCGCGAGGGACTCCCGATTTGCTTACTCATGCGTTTTCCCTTCCTGATCAAGTTGTGCAACCGCCCGTTCAAAGGTCGGCCGGTCAATGGCAAAGAGGTCGAGGCGCTTCAATAGTTGCTTAGCGTTGCCATAGCCAATCCCCAGCAATTCACCTAGGCGCTCCCGGCGCCTCTTGGCCACCGGACTCCCCGCCAAGCCCGCCTTAATGAGGTCCTGGTTGCTAAAGGTGGGGGTTAAAACGGGAGTGGTGGTGTAGACGTTTTGCAGGGCCGCCAAGATGGTCGCCGAGCTTGCGTGTTCAACCCCCAGGCTCCCGTGGGCCTCGGTTGGCACCCCCTGGTCGCGCCGGATGAAGGCGTGTTTGACGCCGGGAACGTTTTGGTCGATCAGCTTACGGAGCCGTTCGCCGTTAAAATCGGGATCGGTGAAGACGATCACCCCCCGGCTTTGCTGGAGTTTTTTTATTTGTTCAAGCGCCTTTTTTGACAGGGCGGAGCCGTTCGTTTCAAAGGTGTCGGCCAACACGGCTCGTTGCACCTGCTTGGTGTCGTCTTTACCCTCCACCACAATTACTTCTTTAATCTTGTCCATTATGTCCTTTCAAAAACCGGTTTGTCGCGGTCTGCAACGTCGCTGAGGCCACCTCTTCTACGGAGCGTTGCAAGAGTTTGGCCAGCGCTTCGACCACAAAGTAGGTGAAGGCGGGCTCGTTTTGCTTCCCCCGGTACGGAACCGGGGTCAGGTAGGGTGCGTCCGTTTCTACCATCATCCGCTCCAAAGGGGTTACCTTGGCGGCTTCGTGAACTTCCGTTGCCTTGGTAAAGGAGACCACCCCGCTGTAGGAGAGGTCAAAGTCCAGGTCAAGGAACTTTTCCGCCCACGCTGCGTCACCGCTAAAGGAGTGCATCACGCCCCCCGCTTTAACCGGGTGCTCCACTAGGACCCGGTATGTTTCGGCCAGGGCCTCGCGGCAGTGGATCACCACCGGTAAGCTTAGCTGGTTAGCCAGGTCAATTTGTTCAACTAGGGCGGCTTCTTGGGCCCGGTGGTCGGCGATTCCGTTGACAAAGTCTAAGCCGACTTCGCCCACCCCCACAACCTCGGGACGTCGCAACGCCTTTTTTAGCCCCTCCCAATCGGTCGGGGTTACTTCCGCTAGGTCCTCGGGGTGAAAGCCAATTACGGCGTGCAAGCCCGGGTAGGTGCTAGCTAGCTTAAGGGCGCGGTCGTTTAACAGCCGGTTGGAGCCAATCATGTTCAGCTCGGTAACCCCGTAATGTTTAGCCCGGGCCAAAAAGGCCCCTACGTCACCGTAAAAGGCCTCATCGTTTAAGTGGGTGTGCGAATCGTAAATCTTAATCGTCATTGCTTAGCAGACCGTTGAGCCAACTTCCAGGCTATCTGGAACTAACACTAGTTGTACCTGGCCGTTTAATTCAGAGGATAAGAGCATCCCCTGGCTAATTTCACCACGGAGCTTGCGGGGAGCCAGGTTGGCCACGAAGACGACCTTCTTACCCACCAGTTCTTCCGGTACTGGGTACCACTTAGCGATCCCGGACAGGATTTGGCGCCCGCCCATGCCGTCGTCGAGGGTGAACTTCAGCAACTTATCAGCGCCCTTCACCTTGCCGGCTTCCTTAATCAAGCCGACCCGGAGGTCCACCTTGTCAAAGTCGTCAAACTGGATTTCGGCTTTGACCGGGTCAACGCTAGTAGTCTTGGCCGCTTCCATGGCCTTGCGCCCCTTTTGCTTTTCGTTGGCGCTCATTTGGGACTTAATGAAGTCGACTTCTTCTTGGATGTCGCGCCGTGGGAAGATCGGCGTTCCCTTTTCAACCACCACTACTTCGGCCGGGAAGTCGTTAAAGGAGAGGTCAGAGATGGAAATGGCTTCCTTGGCTAGGCCCAGTTGGCCCAGGATTTCCTTGGGTGCCGTTGGCATGATTGGTTGCAGCATGGCCGCTACCATCCGCAATGACTTGGCCAGGTGGGTCAAAACATCGCTTAAGACGGGTGCTTGTTGTTCATCCTTGGCCAAGACCCACGGTTCGGTTTCGTCAATGTACTTGTTGGCCCGGGCGATCAACTTCCAGATGGCGGACAGGGCGTCGGCAAAGCGGGTCTGATCCATCAATTCCCGGTATTCCACCAGGGCGTCTTGGGCCACTTGCTCTAAGTCAGCATCAAAGTCGGTCGTGGCCCCTGGTTGACCCACCAACTTGCCGGCTTGGTACTTGTTGACCATCGCCACGGTCCGGTTCAAGAGGTTCCCCAGGTCGTTAGCCAGGTCGTAGTTAACCTTTTCGACGAAGTCTTCCGGTGAGAAGACCCCGTCATTTCCAAACGGCATCGCCCGTAACAGGTAGTAACGGGTGGCGTCTAAGCCGTAACGGTCAATCAGGGTTTCTGGGTAAACCACGTTCCCCTTGGACTTGGACATCTTGCCGTCCTTCATCGTCAACCAGCCGTGGCCGATGACGTGCTTAGGCAGTGGCAAGCCCAGGGCGTGGAGCATGATTGGCCAGTAAATGGTGTGGAACCGGATAATCTCTTTACCAACCATGTGAACGTCGGCTGGCCAGTACTTCTTAAAGAGGCTGTCGTCGTCGCTGCCGTAGCCCAGGGCGGTAATATAGTTGGATAAGGCGTCGATCCACACGTAGACCACGTGCTTCGGGTCGTTTGGCACCTTGACCCCCCAGTTAAAGGAGGTCCGGGTTACGGCCAGGTCCTCTAAGCCTGGTTCCAAGAAGTTCTTAACCATTTCGTTCATCCGCGATTCTGGCTGGATGAAGTCGGGGTGGGCCTTATAGTAGTCCATCAGCCAATCGGCGTACTTGCTCATCTTAAAGAAGTAGGACTCTTCTTTCACCAGTTGAACTTCGTGGCCAGACGGGGCAATCCCACCGGTTACCTGGCCGTTTTCGTCCTTGAAGACTTCCTTGAGTTGGCTTTCGGTGAAGTACTCTTCGTCATCGACCGAGTACCAGCCCACGTATTCGCCCTTGTAGATATCTCCTTGGTCGAGGAGTTGTTGGAAGATCTTTTGAACGGCGGCTTCGTGGTAGCCATCGGTGGTACGGATAAACTTGTCGTTGGTGATTTCCAGTTTTTGCCACAGTTCCTTGATACCAGCCGCCATTTCATCGACGTAGGTTTGCGGATCCTTACCTAATTTTTCGGCCTTTTGTTCAATCTTTAGCCCGTGTTCGTCCGTCCCGGTTAAAAAGAACACGTCAAAACCACTGAGCCGCTTGAAGCGGGCCTCGGCGTCACAGGCAACCGTCGTGTAGGAGTTACCGATGTGAAGTCGTCCGGATGGGTAATAGATTGGTGTTGTGATGTAGTAGGTTGGTTGTTCAGCCATACAGCGGGACCTCTTTTCCGATAATCGTTTTTTCGTTAACTTCCAGTATAGCAAAAAGCCACGCCGATTTCGAACCAAACTGGCGCAAAACCGCGTGACTTCAAAAGAGTTCTAGTTGGGTCGGGTCCTGTTTGGTCAGGCCCGTAAAGTGTAAATCCATTTGCCGGCTGAGGGCGACGGCGTTGTCGGCCGCATCGCCCCCCGAGTTGTTGTTAAAGATGACGCAAGTTTCTTTTGGTTGCGGCTGTTGTTCTTGAATTGCTTGGGCCAGGTCGGTTAGTTCGCTCGCCGAGTATCGGTACAGGGTCCGCTTGCCCCGCCAGTCCTTGCCCCCGGCCTGCCAGCCGGCTTGGTTGCGCCCGTGCAGGCGGATCAGGGTTAGGTGCGGCGTCGTAGTAGTCAAGAAAAAGGGAATTCCGCCCTGGGTTTGGTGGGGTTCATCGGCGGCCACCAGGGTCAGCTTTAGGTCACGGCAATAATTGACCAGTGCATCGCCCACTCCCGATTGGTACCAGGAAAGGTTACGCAACTCGACGGCGACCGGCAGGTTCCCCATCAGTTCCCGCACCGTGCGTAGGTACTCGATGTGTTCGGTCCGGGCGTCAAAGTAGGGTGGAAACTGGAAGAGGACCGTTTTAAGCTGACCGGTGCTAACTAACGGCGCCACGACCTGTTTGAACTGGGTGAAGACGGCCTGGGGGCCGCCAACGGCTTCCTGGTGTCCGGTCATCACCTGGTGGGCCTTAACGATAAACTGAAAGCCCGGGGCCACGTCGGTTAGCCACTTTTGCACCGTCATGAGCTGGGGCAGGGCGTAAAAGAAGGTATCAACCTCGACCACCGGAAAGTGTTGGCCGTACTCCTTTAAGGTCGTTTTCTTGCGGGCGTTGTTAATCAAACTGGGGTGTTCGCTCCAGGTCGTCAAGCCAACGGTGACCTTCATTTCAATCCCCTCCTTTTAGTGTATCTTGCGCCAATCCAGCTTCGTTTGCAAGCGCCTAGGCCCTAAAGCGGCGCCGGACGGCGAAGGTCAACACCCAGGCCACTAACAGAAAGGCAATTACCACCCAGTAAGGGTACAGGTAGTTGCGATCCAACAAGGCCCCGGCCATTAGCGGCCCAATCACGTTACCGACGCTAGTTAAGGACATGTTCATCCCGTTAATCAAGCCCTGGTTGTCTTCCCCCAGGTCGGTCAACAGGGTGGTAATCGCCGGGCGTAAGAGGTCAAAGGCTTCAAAGACGACCAGGGTCGCTAAGGTAATTTGCCAAGCGATGCCGTCGTAAATGACAAAGACCGTCCCGACCGCCGCTAGCAAGTAGGCCCAGCGAACCAAGCGCAACTCCCCAAGCCACTTAACCATCGCTTCAAAGCAAAAGACCTGCAGGACCAAGGAAATGATTCCGTTTAAGGTCAAGACCAAGGCGATTTGGCCCAGGTCAAAGCCGTGCACCTGGTTGACGTACAGCGAGTAAATCGCCTCAAACCCGGCCAACCCGAAGGCGGCCACTAAAATCATCAAGAAGAGCAGGCTCACGGTTGGCGACCAAATCTCCTTTAACGCCGTCATCGTCGACTTCTCCTGGCGGTGTTCTTCGTGGTGGGTAACCCCCACCTTTTCATCGCTAGGCAACCAAATGGCGGCCACGATCGTCGAAATAACCCCTAACACTCCGGCCACCCAGAAGGGTAACTTGAAGTTGTCGGCGGCCAAAATTCCACCAATCCCGGGGCCCAAGATCAGCCCGCCGGAAAAAGAGGCCGACAGCCAGCCGATCACCTTAGCCCGCTGCGCCGGGGTGGTGATGTCGGCGGCTAGGGCCATCGAGGTTGGAACAAACATCGCCGCCGCCAACCCGTCAATCGCCCGTGAGGTATTAAAGGCGGCCAGCGAGTTACAGGCCGCAAACAAGAACTCGGCACCGGCAAAGATGCCTAAGCCCCAAACCAGCATCTGCTTGCGCCCCCACTTATCCGAAACCCGACCGACCACCGGTGAGGCCACGAATTGGACTAGGGCAAAGAGGGCGGCCATCACCCCCATGTCAAAGGCCGATAGGTGGTAAGCCTGTTTGATCGCCGGCTCCACCGGGAAAATCAGGCTCATCCCCAAACAAATCAAAAATTGGCACACCAACATGATATTGATGGTGCGCTTCACCACTCTAGTCATTTAAACCTCCGCAATTAATTTTCTGAATCTCAATTTAGACGAAAAAGGGGCTGGGAAAATTTCCTAGCCTCTTTTGGATTTTTAAGTGTTACATAAAAAGCGTCGTCGACAACCCGCCTAGTGCCTAAGTACGGGCAAAGAACGGCGCCAAGGCACCAACCTTTGCCCTAGCTTAGTCATACGGCCTGTTTGATAGATTGGGTCGCACTTACTCTTTACCGAACCTCCAGCTGCCCAAAGAAGTCCGTGGCGTCAGCCACCACCATTTCAAAGTTGCCCGGCAACTCCAGCGGCTCTTGGTTAACGGCCAGGATCTTAACCCCCGGCTTGGCGTATTCCAACAAGCTAGCAAAGGGGTAAACCTTCATCGAGGTCCCCACCACCACAATCAGGTCGGCCGCTTGCATGGCGGCTAAGGACTGGTTTATCGCCACCTGGGAAATTCCCTCGTCATACAAGACGATGTTAGGGCGCAGCGGCCCTTGGTCAAGCTTGTGCAGGCGACTAGTTAGGTACTCTTCAACTGGCACGTGGGCGCCACATTTTTCGCAGTAGACGTCAAATAGGTTGCCGTGAAAGTCGACTAAGCGCTTGGTCCCGGCCAGCTCGTACAGGTTATCGATGTTTTGGGTGATCACCGTTGCCTTATCGAGCTTGGTGTAGGCAGCCTGCTTTTCGTGAATCACGTTCGGCTTGGCGTCCGGGAAGTAAAGGTTATCCTTGCAAAACTGGTAAAACCCTTCCGGATCGCTTTGAAAATAGCGGTGGCTCAAGAAGTACTCTGCGTTTTGGTTTTGTTTGTACAGCCCGTTGGCCGAGCGAAAGTCGGGAATCCCCGAGGCGGTCGAAACCCCCGCCCCGGTCAAAAAGACGATCTGGTGGGCCTGATCAAACAAGGCTTGTTGTTCTAGCATGGTTATCCCTCCCGAACGGTGTACGGAAAGCCGCGTTTCTCCAAAAATTCTTGTACGGGTTCAGCGTAGAGCTTGACGAATTCGGCCGGGCTGTTTTTCTCCGGCATCGGGATGACAAAGGAGTTTTGCCCGTCGCCGCGCCGTAAGCCGGCGTAGGCATCCCCCTGGTTACCCTTTAACTGCATGTCGGAGCGGTAAATTTCAAAGACCTGCTTAACTTCCAGCCGTAATTGACGCTCGGACAAGACCGGGGTCACGGTCGTGTAACGCTGGTTGTTTAAGACCGGCAGCCCCCAACTACGCATCTGTTCGTCAACCAGCTTAAAGAGGTTAACGATCGTGCGCCGGGTTTCCCACGGCGTTTCCATTGGCCGGTTGAAGAGCTTAGCTTGCCACTCCTTCGCCACGGAAAGGGCGTAGGGGTAGTTGGCGACCAACTCTTTTTCAACCGCAGCCAGGTGCTCGCCGTAAAAGGTCAGGGCGTCAAAGAGGTTAATCACCCGCACCAGGGTGTTCATCTTCTGGTCCGCACTAGCTAGCGGGTCGGCGTCCTCCTTTGGCAGGGCGTCCTTTAACCCCATTAAGTACTCTTGTTCAATTTGGTCGTTAATCAGGCCGCGCTTGCGTTGTTCGGCCACGATCAAGCGGTGCATCACCGCGTCGTACAGGCCGGTGGCAAACATCCGCGACTGATCGTCTAAATCCTCGTCACCCCAAGTTAGGTTGAAGAGCACCTGCGGGTATTGCTTGAGGGTGTAGTAAAGGTGCAAGAGCTCGTGGGAAGCCGTGTAGTTGGGCTCCGTCAGGTCGCTGACTTGGACCACCATCATCCCCGGTACCTGCTTTAGGTTGGCCTGGTCGTGGCGAACAAAGCCACTCTTGTCACCAGTGAAGTCAACGTGGACCATCCCTAAGGGGTACAAGGCATCGACTTCGTCCAACAATTCCTTAACTGGTGCTGATAGTTCAATCTTCTCTTCTGCCATCGTGTGCTTCCTTTCTGAGTTGGGCCAGCAGTTCGCTAGCTACCTGCCGATCAGCGTGTCCCGCCGCCGCTAACTGCTTAGCGAGGACGGGCGCCTCGGCGGTTGTCGCTCCCACGCTAAGTGCTAGGGAGCGGTACTGGAGTTTCATGTGCCCCGCTTGGATACCGGTGGTGGCCAGGGCCCGCAAGGCCGCTAAGTTTTGGGCCAAGCCCCCGGCAACGATTACACCCGCCAGTTCCTTGGCACTCTTAATTTGCGATATTTGGTAATTGACCTGGGATTGGGGAGTCAGCTTGATCGAACCGCCAACCACGCCAATCGGCATTGGCAGGGTTAGCTCCCCGACCAGGCGGCCGTCCTTAAATTGCCAGGTCGCCAGCCCCCGGTAGTGGCCGTCTTTGGCGGCGTAAGCATGGGCGCCGGCTTCGATTGCCCGCCAGTCGTTACCGCTAGCGAGGACCAGGGCGTCGATCCCGTTCATGATCCCCTTGTTGTGGGTGGTGGCCCGGTAAACGTCCACCTGGGCCAGGTCACTCATCAAGGCAATCCGCTTGGCCACCGTCACCCCGTCCATTTCGCTCGTGGCCAGGTGGGCCGGATCGATTTGACAGGTCACCGTCTGTAAGCTGTCGGTGGCTAGGTTGCTTAAGATGGCGGTGAGGACCTGGTAGCCCTGCTCCTTTAGCCAGGCGCCAACCGCTTCGGCCATCGTGTTGACCGAATTGGCCCCCATCGCCTCGGAGACGTCGATCAAGAGGTCGAGGCTAACAAAGGGTGGTTCAATCCGTACCCGGATCCCTTTGGCTCCGGCGCCCCGTTTTTGCATCGACGGGTGGGCGTCATTGGCCACCGCCAGGATTGGTTCCTGGTGGTCCAGCAGCCAGTCCTTGGTGGCGCCAAAGTCTACCACGTCACACAAGACGACTTGCCCCACCAGCGCCCGGGGCCCTGCCGTGGCTACAAAGCCGCCGCTCTTGGCAACCCGCTGGCTACCGTTGCTAGCGGCGGCAATCACCGATGGCTCCTCGGTGACCATTGGCAGGATGTAGTCTTGGCCGTTGACCACTAACCCGACCAAGAGGCCCTCGGGCAGGTGGTAGTCGGTTAGGTAGTTTTCCACCAGTTGATCGCCGAGCTGGGTGGCTTGGTTGGCTAGGGTTTGGGCTTGCTGATCACTAAGGGCGCTCGCTTGTTTAACCAAGCTACGCCGTTCCTGCGCACTCCGCTTGTAAAAACCGTGGGTCCAGTCCTTAGCCATTTTGCTCCCCCTTCTGCCGTTTTTGAATGTACTCGGTAATGATCCCTTCCCGCACGCCGGATTCCGAGAAAATTACCCGCCCGTCGCTATTACGTTGCAACAAGCACACCAGGGGTAACATCCCCCCAATGATGATGTCGGCGCGGTCGGCCTCTAGTCCCGGCATCTTCTTGCGTTGGGCTAGGTTACGGTTCAATAGCTCCCGGTAGGTACCGTACACCACCTTGGACGACAGCCGGTAGCCGTGAAAGGAATTCCCGTGCTGGCGCCGGTGGGCGTAGGTCATCCGGGCTAGGGTCCGGTTGGCCCCGCCCAACAAGACGATCGGTACCCGGGTGGCGTAGCGCAACCACGGGATCTTGTTGAAGCGCTCCATGACCATTGACTGGGCACGGAAGAGGTCGTCGGCTCGTACGAAGCCGCCCAGGTGGTACTGTTCCGACAGGTTAACCGCCCCAAACGGCAGCGAGATTAGGTCGCGGGCCTTCTTGTGTTGAACGAGGATCAACTCGCTACTGGCACCGCCCACGTCTAAAATCAGGCAGTGGCTCAGTTTTAAAGTGCGCACCACCCCTAGGTAGTCGTAGTAGGCCTCCTTGCGCCCGGACAGCACCTGAAATTCCAGGCCGGTCTCTTTTTTGACCCGGTCCAAAAACTCGCGGCGGTTTTTTGCTTGGCGGACGGCCGCCGTGGTGATCGCCCGCACCTGCAGGTTGGGCAAACCCTGATAAAGTCGCTTGAACCGTTTTAAGGCCGCAATCGTGTGTTCAATTGCTTGCGGTTGGAGGATCTTCTCTGTTCCCATTCCCTCGGACAAGCGGGTGTTTTCCTTGACCCGCTTGATCTCCCGAAAGTCCCCGTTGTCGGCAATTTCCGTGATTGCCATGCGGACGGAATTAGAGCCCAGGTCAACAATCGCCAGGTTTTCCACGACTCATCACCCCCCTTTTCAATTTTTGTTTTTTTCGTAATGTTTATCCCTCTTATGTTACCATTTTTCAACCGGGGGCAACACGGATAATCCCCCACAAATTAAATTCTCACCCGGCCAAAGTTAACTAGCAGATTTCTGTTAATTGATGGGTACCGAGTGCTACAATGGATTGACAATTTTTTATTTGGGGGGTCATTTGGTGACTGAACTAACGGAACAACAACGAGAACAAGCGCGGGTGGATACGGTAATCAAGGAAATCGACCGCCAAATTGAAGGGGCCAAACAAGCGCTAGCGGCCGCCCACCAAGAAACCCGGGCGGTGGAGCAAAACTACAGCGAAAACGCCTCAATTAACCGCTACGAAATCGACGACATTGCCGAATCACGGTCCGAAATCGAACAACAGCGCCAACTGGTGGCCCGGGCCAGCGAAAACGAAACCATCCTGGCTCACCAACTGGACACCCTAAAACGGTTGCGGGCCCAACCCTACTTTGGCCGCATCGACATTCAAGACCCGGGGCAAGCAGAAGCCGAGTCCCTGTACATTGGCACGGCCTCTTTAATGAATGAGGACCGGACCGACTTTTTGATTTACGATTGGCGCGCACCGATTGCCGGGGTGTATTACAATGGCACCCTGGGCCCGGTAACTTACCAAACCCCGGCCGGCACCCAACGGACGACCCTGGTTAAAAAGCGCCAGTTCACCATCCATGACGGCCAGATTGAAAACATGTTTGACACCAATGAAACGGTCGGCGACGCCATGCTGCAAGCGGCCCTGGGGCGGCAAAACGATCAGGCGATGCAAAACATCGTCGCCACGATCCAAAAGGAACAAAACGACATCATTCGAAACACCACCGCCGATTTGATGGTGGTCCAAGGGGTGGCCGGCTCCGGGAAGACCTCGGCGATCCTCCAGCGGATTGCTTACCTGCTCTACCACGCCCGTGAATCGCTGAACGCCGACCAAATCGTCCTCTTCTCACCTAACCTCTTGTTCTCCCACTACATCGCTTCGGTCCTGCCCTCGCTTGGTGAACGTAACATGCGCCAGGTAACCCTGCCTAACTTCTTAGCCCGCCGCTTTGAAGGGCTACAAGTTGAATCACTCTTTGACCGCTACGAAACCCGCCAGCAATCCAATGCCCCCCACCCGGTAGCGGATTGGTTGGAGGGCGCCGCTAGCATGGCCGCCGTCAAGGACTACGTCGACCAACTGGCCAACAGCCAAGCCCCCCTCCAGTTCGCCGACCTGACCTTTGAAGGGCGCACCCTGTTTACCAAAGAAGCGATCGCCAGCATCTATCACCACCAGGTCGCTAAAATGACGGTGGCCGACCGGCTAGTTAAGGTCAAAAACGCCCTGCTCCGCCGCCTTCAGCACCTAGCTACCACCGAAGCCAAGCGCGACTGGGTAGCCAAAGAGCTCGACACCCTGTCCAACCAAGAGCTTCACGCCCTCTACGGCCAAAAGACGATCGATGACTTTGCGGATGAACAGGCCCAAGCCGCCTACCTAGCCCGCCGCTGGGCGAAAAAACGGCTCCGGGTGGTCGCCGACGCCATTTACAACAACTACTTTTTGGACTTTCACGCCCTCTACCGCCAGTTCCTGCTTCACTTGCCCCTGACCGGCCCCATCACGGAAGCAGTGCAACAGCAACTGGCCACCGACTTTAGTCACGGCGTTGAATTTCACCGGATCAAGCTAGTCCACACCGCTCCCTTCTTATACCTGCGCGACCTTTTGACCGGTGGGGGGCAAAACCGCAGTTTCCAATACGTCTTCATTGACGAGATGCAAGACTACTCGCTGGCGACCTTGATCTACCTCAAGCACGCCTTTCCGGACGCTAAGTTTACCGTAATTGGCGACGCCGAGCAGGCCCTCTTCAAACCGCTCGAGTTACCAGAAACCCTCTTGAACCGGGTTGGCGACGCCCTAGCGGCTAAGCACCCCCGCTTAATTGCCCTACGCCGCTCTTACCGGTCCACCTTTGAAATCACCACCTTCGCCAAATCCCTGTTGCCCGACGGCGATGAAATCACCGCCTTCGCCCGCCACGGGGACCCGGCCAAGCTTCAGGTTCATTACGGGCAAGCGGCCTGGCAAACCGGCTTAATCAAGGCGGTCCAAGCCATGCAGCAACGATTTCCCACCGTCGCCGTTTTGACCAGGGATCAAGAAGAGGCCAGCCAGGTTTACCACCACCTCTACGGCCAAGTAACTGACCTGCACCGCCTGAGCGAAGAAGACAGCCAGCTCCCCAGTGGGGTCTTGATCTTGCCAATTTACCTGGCTAAGGGGCTCGAATTCGACGGCGTGGTGATCGCTAACGTCTCGGCCGCCCACCTCGGCGACCAAGCTACCGGGCTCTTGTACACGATGGCGACCCGAGCGATGCACGCCTTGACGATGCTAACGCTAGGGCCGGTCACGCCCGCTTTAACCGGGGCGGCCAGCCAGTACTTAACCATTGACCCCCCCACGGAACCACAAAGATAAAAAAGAGCATTCCAGCCAGCTAGGTCGGAATGCTCTTTTGCTTTAATAAGTTACGGGGTGGTGCAGCCGCTTTAAGGCGTGCTTTAAAATGAAGGGCGCCAAGACAGTCGCCAACACAACCACCGTGATCACGTCGGAATAGTACTTAGACGACAGGAGGTGGGCCTCGTACCCAATCTGGGCGGTGATCAAAGCCATTTCCCCGCGGGCAATCATCCCGCTCCCAATCACGTAACCAGACTGGCGATCAAAGCCCATCAGCATGGCCCCACCACCGGAACCAATCAACTTGGTCAGGCAGGCCAAAATCGTCATTACCACGATGAAGACCAGTGAGTCCAAGAAGTGGTTCAGGCGCATCACCAGCCCCACGTTGACGAAGAAAACCGGGATGAAAACGGCGTAGCCAAGCGGCTCGAAGGCTTCGGCGATGTCGTGGCGGGCCTTGGTGTTAGCAACGGCAATCCCGGCAAAAAAGGCCCCCACTGCCCCGCTTAGGTGAACTAGGTCGGCCAACGAAGCCATCCCCAAGCACAAGATCATTGCCATCACGGCGGGGGCCGCCGTCGTCAACAGGCGCTTGCTCAAGTGCATCAGGTACGGGGCTAGCCAGCGGACCAGCAGGTAGGTCCCGCCAAAGAAGATCGCTTGCATCATAATGATCAGCGGCAGGCTGGTTGACGATTCACCACCCTTACCGTTCATCAAGGAGATTAAGACACTCAGGATCAAAACCCCACCGATGTCATCGGCCACGGCCGCTCCGAGGACCGTCGCCCCCTCCTTGCTGTCGATCTGGTTAAACTCGCGCAAGACGGCCACCGAAATCGAAACCGAGGTGGCCGAGAAAATCACCCCGATAAAGAGTGACTCAAACCACTGGAGGCCAAACAATTGCGAGGCTAGGCCCATGACTGCGATCGGCAGGGCCATCCCCCCCACCGCGACGGCCATCGCCGGTTTGAGGTATTTTTTCAGCAGTGACAGGTCGCTTTCCAACCCGGCGATAAACATTAGAACGATCACGCCGATCTCTTGGAACTCCTCAATCATTGCGGTCTGGTGAATCCAACCCAAAACGGCCGGCCCCGCCACGATCCCGACTAAAATTTGGCCGATCACGTCTGGGATTCCCCAGCGGTTAAAGAAGTGGGAAACCAGTTGCGTAACGAATAAAATTCCCGTGAGCGTTATGATAAAAGACATACAAAACCTTTCTGACAGACTCCACCGTACCCAAAATTTCCTTGATCAAAAAAGACGCGAAGGGGCGCCTTTTTTTGTTGCATAATTCATCATACCAGATAATCTTGTTTGGGTCACCAAACTTGGTTGAAAAGTAGGGTTACTACTTTTCAAGGTACGAGAGGGGTTTATTGACTTCCACCTTAGTTCCTTGGTACTTCTTTTTGATCCATTCCTGAATTTGCTGATTGTGGTAAAGCTTAACTAATTTCAGGTAGGTCTGGTTGTGAGCGTTCTTCTTGGCGGTTGCTAAAATATTAATGTTATTCTTCGTCGTTTGATCGATTTTTTCGTGGTAAATCGAATCGGTTAAGACGTTCAAGTGACCGGTCAAGGCGATCGTATTTCCGATCAATACGGCATCGACAGAGTTTAAGACCCGTGGTCCAGTCGTATCATCAATCTCTTCGAACTTGAAATGGCGTGGATTAGATGCAATCTCGTTAGTTCCAGACGTGACGCCAAAGCCCTTTTTTAAGGTGATCAACCCAGCACTTTGTAACAAGAGCAATCCACGAGCGGTGTTAGCCGGATTATTGGCGATCGCAATTGTTGCCCCGTTTGGTAAATCGCTAACCTTCTTGTATCGTTTCGAATAAATTCCCATTGGTTCTAAGTAGGTCGTCCCCAATGCAGCTAACTGAGCCTTTTTATTTTGCTTGTTGTATGTCTCTAAGTACGACCAAGACTGAAAGGCATTCACGTCAATTTCACCACTAGCCGTTGCCTTATTAAGGCCAATCGGATCGGTAAAGGATTTAACGTTAATCTTAATACCCGCTTTCTTAGCCGCCTTAGACTTTGCGATGTGTTGCCAGACCTGAACGTCCGGTCCAATCGCCCCGACCGTTACGGTGTGTTGACTGACCTTACTACTAGTGGCCAAGTGTAAACCAAATGCCGCTAAAATAATAATCAAGATGGCTACTAGCCACCACCGGTACTTGCGCATCCTCTTTTCTCCTCCTTAAAACAAAAAAATCCCGGAAAAGGCACCTGCCTTTTCCGGGACGCACTACTTGAGCCGTGTTACCACCCGTTTTCAGCCCCATTGGGACCCTCAAGCGCCACCCCAACCGGGAGGGCGCAACGCAATAGCGGACGTTAACCGTGATCAATTTACCATGGGCTCACCGATCAAAACACTCCTGGACCATCTTCATCTTTTGTACTGTCACCGGCTTTCACCACCTCCGGCTCGCTTCTTGACATCCTAAAAAACTACTCATCCATTCACAGCATTTTCTCATTCATTACTCATTATTTTAGGAGAACCCCTCCCAATTGTCAACATTGTTTCTTACTTTTTGTAATTAAAAAGCCAGGAGAACCGTTACCTTCTCCCGGCTACATTCTGTAACAACTCAAACGTCCTGCCCAATGGTTGATTCGCACTTCTAATAACGTGCTCCCAACCACGGGCCTAGTGCCTAAGTACGGCCGGAGAACGGTGCGTTCCGCCCCAACCCCCGTCCTAGCTTAGTCCAACGGCCCGTCGAAAAGGTTAGTCGCACTTTCCCTAAGCCACCCGCTGGGGTTGAACCAGCTCCTTCATCCTTACCATGAATGACGCTCTACCTATTAAGCTACGGTGGCTCCTTTAGAATACCAAAAAGTCGGGGCGCCGGCTAGTTTTTGCCCCAGTCGAGTGCCATTCCCTGGGCTTGGATGGTGGCGGCTAGCTTATCCCTGGTCGTGTCGTGAACGGCCAGCTTGGCTCCGGAAATTTGCTTGGTAAAGGAATCGATCCGCCGGTTGGCATCACGCAAGTCGTAGTAAGTCGTGACCACTTCGTCGTAGTCCTTTAGATCCCCCACCTTAAAGTCGGTTGGGTAGTGATTTTCAAAGGCAATTTGGTTTTGTGGCAAACGCGGCTTTAATTGCGGTTCTTGGTCGGGAACCCCCACTTGCAACCCCAACAACGGCAGGGTCATCTTGGGCATGTTCAAGACCTTGACCAGTTCGGCCGGGTCATCTTTGATTGAACCGAGCACGACGCCCCCCAGCCCCAGGCTTTCGGCGGCGGTCAGGAAGTTTTGCAGGGCTAACACCGTGTCTTCAACGGCTTGGAAGAAGATGTCGGTCGTGTGCAGGCGGCCATCGTCCTTACCCAGCTGCTGGCGGATCTGTTGGTTACGGTAAAGGTCAACGACAAAGACGAACAGATCCCCGTTAGCACCAATGTACGGCTGGCCGGAGATGTTCCGAACACCCTCACGCAACTTTTCGTCGGTCACGTGCAGGATCGAAAACTGTTGCATAAACATCGACGTCGAGGTTTGACTAGCGGCGGCGTACAGGGTTTGTAGCTGCTCTGCGGTCAACGTTTGATCCTTAAACTTACGGATCGAACGGTGGTTGGTAATTTGATCAACAACGGGATTGTGTAGCATGGCAATTCCTCCTCGTGCTTACTTTTTGTTCATTATGACGGAATTTTCCCCGCCTGGCAAGCGCTTCCTAGGCCAACTCATCTTCAATCGCCGCCAGGGTCTCTTCACTGAGCCCCTTGCGCAAGCTAACGGGAACAAAGTGGCTGTCGACTAACCGTAAGTCGAGGTCCCTGGCCACCCGGTCGCGGTCGCTGGCGATCACGCTCACCCGGCACTGGACGGTGGTTAACCACTTGGCTAGGGTGGTCCCGTTTAAGGAGCGTAGGAGCTGTTTGACCGGTTTGGGGGTAAATAACGATGGCAGCGCCCTGACGGTCAGGTCGGCCGTTAAGTGGTAGTTGGGGGCCACCAACAAGAGGCGGTCAATGCGCCCCGATTGGCTAGCGGCTACCCGCAGACCCACCAATGCCCCAAAGCCGTTGCCCACCAAGGTGACCGGCTGTTCGGCCGCGCGCACCAGCGCCGTTATTTGGGCACTTAGTTCTTCAAATTCCGGCGCCCCTTCTAAGAGCGGTTCGTAATCAACCACCTGCTTTTGGCGGTGGCCCACCACTAAGTCCTGCCAGGCCGCCGTGGCCTGCCCCAGCTCCGGTAAAATAATTACAGTTCCCATTTTGACCCCTTCTCAATCGCTTAATTGCTCTATTTTAGCACATTTGTTCCCCCGGTGGTGGGGGTGGTCGGTAGCTTTGCCCAGGCCGCTTTCAAGCGGTCCACTAACGGTTGCACCTGGGTTTGGCGTTGCCGCTTGACGGTCACGTAAATCGTCAGCTCCGCTTTGGGCCCCTTAATTGATCGTTCCACCCGGTTGTTGGCTGGCACCGGGTGATAGGACGGGTCGGCCGCCGTTACGTTGGTGGTAAAGTACGGAAAGCTGGAGTAGCGCGTGATTTCGTCCATGGCGTCGCGTTCGTCTTGGCACATGAAGTGGGCATCTTCAATTTCTTTGCCAATTACGTCCTTCCACGCCCCGATGTCATCGAGGACGACAAAGGACAATCCCGCCAGGTCC
>NZ_CP040910.1:188883-274261 GCF_013394085.1 Limosilactobacillus fermentum | reverse complement strand
CAAGGGGTGGAAGACGAATGCGGTCTCCCACCCCTTCGTCGTCTCTTTACTACCCCCGAACCCGTCAACGGGCGTATACTTAGCCTATCAACAAAAAAGGAAGTAAGTTAACATGGCAGTTACCCGTTTTTATGAAGCCTTTCACCCAACGCACTACGACATCAAGCTCGACATTAACCGTCAAGCAAAGCAGTTTGCCGGTCACGTTACCATTGACGGTGAGGCCTTAACCAAGACCATCTCCTTGCACCAGAAGTTCTTGCAGGTGACTAGTGTGACGACAGAAGGGCGCACCCTTTCATTTGAAACCAGTGATGAACAAGAGGCCCTGACCTTCACCCTGCCCAAAACCGGTCCGGTGGCCATCACGGTCGATTACACCGCCCCTTTGACCGACACAATGATGGGGATCTACCCGTCTTATTATCAGGTCGACGGGCAGCAAAGGGAACTGATCGGCACCCAGTTTGAAACCACCTTCGCCCGCCAGGCCTTCCCTAGCATCGACGAGCCGGAAGCCAAGGCAACCTTTAGCCTGGCGATTAAGTTCGACGAGCAACCTGGCGAAACGGTGCTCGCCAACATGCCGGAAGAACGGGTCGAAGACGGCTACCACTACTTTGAAGAGACCGTTAAGATGTCCACTTACCTGGTCGCCTTTGCCTTTGGTGACCTACAAAAAAAGGTCACCGAGACTACGTCGGGGGTCAAGGTCGGCGTCTTTGCCACCAAGGCCCACCAAGCAAAGGAACTCGATTTCGCCTTAGACATTGCCAAGCGGGCGATCGAGTTTTACGAGGACTTCTACCAAACCAAGTACCCGCTCCCCCACTCCTGGCAACTGGCCCTACCGGACTTCTCGGCCGGGGCGATGGAAAACTGGGGCTTAGTCACCTACCGGGAGGCCTACCTTTTAGTTGACCCGGACAACACCGCCTTGGACATGAAGCGGGTCGTGGCTACTGTTATCACCCACGAGTTGGCCCATCAGTGGTTCGGTGACCTGGTCACGATGAAGTGGTGGGATGACCTGTGGCTCAACGAATCCTTTGCCAACATGATGGAATACCTGTCCGTAGACGCCCTAGAACCCGACTGGCACATCTGGGAACTCTTCCAAACGACCGAAGCCCCGATGGCTCTGCAACGCGACGCCACCGACGGGGTGCAATCGGTGCACGTGGCCGTTAATGACCCGGCCGAAATCGACGCCCTCTTTGACGGGGCGATCGTTTACGCCAAGGGTTCGCGGATGCTGGTGATGGTCCGCGCCCTGCTCGGTGACGACAAGCTACGCGAAGGGTTAAAGAACTACTTTGCCGCCCACCAATACGGCAACGCCACCGGGGCCGACTTATGGCAAGCCCTCGGCGACGCGGCCGGCATCAACATCGGCGAGATCATGAACTCCTGGCTGGAACAACCGGGTTACCCGGTCGTAGCGGCCACGGTCGAAAACGGTCACCTGATCTTAAGCCAGGAACAATTCTTTATTGGCGCCGCTAAGGAGCAGGGGCGGACCTGGGAAATTCCGTTGAACGCTAACTTCGCCGCCCCGCAAATTATGAAGGACGTCCGCTTAGACCTAGGTGACTACCGGGAATTACGCGCTCAAGCCGGTGAACCGCTGCGGATCAACGTCGGTAACAACTCCCACTTCATCGTCAACTACGACGCCACCCTCTTAGAAGACATCTTAAAAGAAGAGGGCCAACTGGATGCAATCACCAAGCGCCAACTACTCCAGGACCTGCGCCTCTTAGCCGAAGGGAAGCGGCTTCCCTACGCCACCTTGGTCCCGCTGTTGACCAAGTTCAAGGACGACCCATCCTCAATCGTCAACACCGCCCTCTACCAGATCGCCAACTTCTTGAAGAACTTCACCACTCCGGGCAGCGATCAAGAAGCTAACCTGAAGCACTTCTTCGATCAATTAAGTGTGAACCAAGCTAGCCGCCTCACCTGGTCGGCCAAGGCTGGCGAAGCCATCGACGACCAACTGACCCGGCCGTTGGTCTTAAGCGCCGCCTTGTACGCTGACAACGCCCAGGCCAAGGAAGCCGCCCACCAAATCTTCTTGGATCACCAAAACCAACCACTGAGCATCGAAGCCACCATCCGGCCATTAGTCTTAAAAAACGAAGTCCAAAACTTCAACACATCAGCCCTCTTTGACCAACTGCTGACTGACTACCGGACGACCAGCGACCCAAGCTACAAGCAAGATCTGCGCGGCGCCTTGGTCGCCACCAAGGAAACCGCCCAACTCCGTGACCTAGTTGACCACTTCGAAGACGCCACTACCATCAAGCCGCAGGACCTCCGCGGCTGGTACCGCGGCGTCTTGGCCAACCCGACCGGCCAACAGCTGGCTTGGGACTGGATCCGCAACGAGTGGGATTGGTTAGACAAGACGGTCGGTGGTGACATGGAATTTGCCACCTTCATCACCGTTACCGCCGCCGTCTTCCACACCCGGCAACGGTCTGATGAGTTCAACGCCTTCTTTGAACCCAAGGAAAATGTGGCGGGCTTGACCCGGGAAATCACGATGGATAAAGAAGTGATTGCCAGCAAGGTCGCCCTGATTGAAAGCCAGGCCGACGCCGTTAACCAAGCGGTAGCACAACAACTGTAAGCAACGCGATCAATCAATCAGCACACAAAAAACCGCCGCCCCACATGGGGTGACGGTTTTTTATGTTTCTCAACGATTATTCAGCTAACGTGCTCCCAACCGTAAGCCTAGTGCCTAAGCAGGACGAAGAACGATGCGTGCCGCATCAACCTTCGTCCCCAGCTTAGTCATACGGCTTACCGAGGAGGTTGGTCGCACTTCTTTTTAATCGCTAACCTTCACGTAGCTCTTGATGACCTGACGATCAGCCATGGCTTGGTAGGCGTCGTTGATTTCATCCAGGGTGAAGGTCTTGGTGAAGACCTTCCCCGGGTTGATCTTACCGTCCAAGACGGCCTTTAAGAGCAGGTCCTTGTCGTAGGTGGTAACGGAGGCTGGGCCCCCAGCAACGGCGGTGTTGCGGTAGAACGGCGTGGCCATGTCCATGGTAGCGTCGTGTGGCAAACCAACCCGGCCAACGATGGCGCCCGGACGACCCACCTTCATGGCGGTGTCGGTCGATTGAGCGGTCCCCACGCATTCGAGGACGGCGTCGGCCCCGCCGTTAGTCATGGCGAGGATCTTTTCCACCGCTTCGTCGCCACGTTCGGCCACGTTGTCGGTAGCACCAAATTCAGCGGCTAACTCGCGGCGGTCATCGTGACGAGAAGTTGAGATGATCCGCTTGGCGCCGCGTAGCTTAGCGGCGATGATGGCGCTCAAACCAACGGCCCCGTCACCCATTACCACCACCGTGTCGCCCGGCTTAACGTCGGCAACGCGTGCGGCGTGGTAACCAGTAGCCATTACGTCGGCCAGGGTCAAGAAGGACTTAAGCATGGCTTCGCTGTAGTCTTCCGGCTTACCTGGTACCTTCACCAAGCTCCACTGTGCGTGTTGGGCCAGGTAGTATTCAGCCTGGGTCCCGTTGGAGAAGTTATCACTGTGGTCTTGGCAAACCCCGTCAAAACCAGCTAAGCAGGCTGGACAGTGGCCACAGCCGTGCGTGAACGGAGCGATCACAAAGTCGCCCGGCTTAACCGTGGTGATGTCTGCGCCGACTTCTTCCACGATCCCAATGGCTTCGTGACCACTGTTGATTGAGTTGGCCGGCTTGTCATCTAAGCCCCGGTAAGCCCAGAGGTCGGAACCACAAACGCAGGCCCGTAAAACCTTAATCACAACATCGTCTGGGTTCTTAACGGTCGGCTTGTCAACGTCTTGGACTTCAACGAGCCCCTTTTTCATAAACATTGCACTTTTCATCGGTTAATGCGCTCCCTTCTTGCTCACTTAATCATTTACGTTATTAATCATACCCCGCTAGGCCAAGATTAAACAAGCAATTCACCGATACCTTCTTTTGATCGGAATTAATGCTTAGAATGCATTAATCGTGCAGGTCGCTCTGCTTAATGAACACCCCCGCGGTGGTCGTCTTACCGGTCCGGTCCTTAATTTGGTTGTAGGCCGCTTCAATCGCTTCCTTGTGGTCGACGCCGACCAACTGGCAAAAGATCAACAGCGCCACTTGCAGGTCACCGATGCTATCCACCATCTTAGCGTGGTGCTCTTTGTTATAAGCCGCCGATAATTCGCCGAGTTCCTCGGCCATCTTCATGAATTCAACCCGCGGGTCGGCCTGGTCGATACCGCGGTCGTGGGCCCACGCAGTGATCTTTTTAAATAAGTCTTCGTATTCCATGGCTGCCCCCCTAACCAAGCAGGGCGCCGAGCTTTTGTTCAAAGACCGGTAACCACAGCTTCAAATAGCCCGCCTGAGTCGGGTGGACCTCGTCATACATGGCGTTGGGGCGGGCAGCGGTCGCGGCGTTTAAGCCGGCGTCGTTAAACAGGTCGAGGATGGCAAAGTCCCACTTGGCTTGTAACAACTTGAGTTCATCAACTAGCTGGGCGTAGGTGCCGTCGTCTTTTTGGTTAACGCAAGTGTAAAAGAGGACTGGGCAGTCGAGGGTCTGCTTGACGTACGCGCAGATTTCTTCGATCGCCCCCAGCGTGGTTGACAGGTCAAAGCCCTCCCGCTGTTCGTTGCCGGTTCGCTCACCCAGGGTCGCCCCGTGCCGAGTGTCGTTAGTCGATAGCTGGCAGACAAAGAGGTCGTACGCTTTTTGACCGTTGAAGCGCCGTTTCATCCGCTTTAAGTAGCCGTTGACGTCGGTACCGGCCAAGGTGGTCCCAGAAACGGCCGCCTTGGTGGCGACCAAACCGTCCTTGGCCTGCAGGTAATCGACGAAGGAAACCCCCTTGGCGAAGAGCCCGTAGGTGATTGAAGAACCCAAAAAGGCCACCCGGCGCCCATTTAAAGGCGAAGCCGGGTCGTAATTAACCCGGTCGGGGGAGAAGGCGGGTGCGTTCCCCTCCGTAAAGCGTTGCGAGGTGGTTAGTTCGGTCAACATGTTTTGCATGAACAATTCTTGGTCAGCCATGGCTTACAATTACTCCTTATAGTCTAAAAGTTCGGTCAGCGGTTCGCGGGCCGCAATAATCCGGTTCACCGGGGCGTAGGAATCACGGTAGCCCAAGCCAATCCCGAGCACCAGCACCTCGTCTTCCGGAATCTCAACGTGTTGGCGAATGATGTCCGGATAGATCACGAAGCGGTAGGCCGGTAAGCTCGCAATCCCCTGGTCGGTAGCGGCGATGATCATCCCCATGCCAAAGCCCCCTAGGTCATACAATGACCACGGCGAGAAGTTCTTGGGCAGGGTTAAATAAACGATCGCCGGGGCGTTGTACAAATGGCTCGCAGCCTCTTCCATGGCCTTCATGTCACCAAGGGTGTGTTCCACCCCTTCCCTCCAGTGGGTCATGTTTTGCTGGGCCAAGGGCGACCAATCTTCCAGTGGCGTCGGGGGCAGTTCCGGCTTGCTTTCCTTCCCATTCCTGCTGGCCTCAAGGTAGTCGTCTTTGATCCTTTGGAGGGTCTCTCCGGTCACAATGTGGGCGTGGTAGGGCTGGGAGTTGACCCAGGAAGGGGCGTGCAGTCCCTGGACCACAATCGTCTTTAAATCGTCCGGATCGACCGGGCGGTCCAAAAACCAACGGGTGCTACGACGGCGTTCGAGTGCTTGGTGTGCTTCCATTTTGAGGATCCCTTTCTTGTGGCGGGCGCTTTTTTTCTTAGGATACGCCCAACGGTTTTAAAAGCAAACTAATTTTCTAACCAAAACTGGCTAGCGATTCTTTGACTAGGGAAATAAAGCCGGTCCGGTCAACCTTAAGGAGTAACTTGGTGTTAACCGGCTTGCCGGTTAGGTGGTAGTAATCGCAAACCGTTTCGCCCCGGGTTAACTCCCCGGTCGTCTCCACGTCGACGTTGACATCCACACCGTCAAACAGGGCCGGATTAATCAACTAGGCAATCGTGCAGGGGTCGTGGAGCGGGGCGCCGACAAAGCCCCACTTCGGATCCTCGTGGTAACGTTCAAAGAAGTTCAACAAGCCCACAAAGGCCTGGGCCACCGGGTTATCCAGCTGGGCGATTTCGTCAATTTCTGGCTTGGTGATCTGGGCCTGGTGGGTGACGTTTAGGGGTACCATCACCAGCGGCAGGCCAAAGTTCAGCACGATCTTGGCTGCCTCGGGGTCGACGAAGATGTTGAACTCGACGCTGGGTTGCCAGTTACCCAACCCCATTGCCCCGCCCATGAAGACGATTTGGTCAATTTTTTCCCTAGCCAGGTCCGCAAAAACAGGGCGGCATTGGTCATCGGCCCGGTCACGACCAGGGTCACCTTTTCCGTACTTTCTTGCAGGACCCGCGCCATTAACTCGATCGCCGGCAGGCTTTGGGGCAAAAAGCCCGGCTCCGGCAGGTCGGCCCCGTCCAGGCCGGTTTCGCCGTGAACTTCGGGCGCCGTTTCTAGTGGTTTGACCAGCGGGACCTGGGCCCCGGCGGCCACCGGGATGTCAGGGCGCTTTAAGAGCGTCAGCATTCGCAGGGCGTTGTTCAAGGTCTTATCCGGGGTTTGGTTACCCGCCGACGTCGGCACCGCCACCAGGTCAATCGCCGGGTTGGCAACAGCTAAGGTCATCGCTAAGGCGTCATCGTGGCCCGGGTCGCAGTCTAAAATGATCTTCTTTACCATTGGTCTCATCCTTTCCTAACGCAGGGTACAAAAAATCTCCCACTCGGGTGAGCAAGAGATTTGGTTTGGTATTAATTTTACTATACTTAGGAGAAAGATTGGTAGCGATTTCAACAATTAATTATATACGCTGATCTGGGTGCCGGCCTTTCCCCGCAGGGCGAGGTCGGCTTCGTCTAAAGCACAGATGATGGCGGTCTTACCGCTCTTAGCAAAGGCGATCGCCGATTCCACCTTCGGGCACATGCTGCCGGCCGCAAATTGGCCTTCGTCCAGGTATTGTTGCGCTTCATCAACGCTAATGGACTTGAAGGCCTTTTGGTCTGGTGTACCGTAGTTGACGCAGACGTTGCTGACGTCGGTCAGGATCATGAAGACGTCGGCATCGACTTGTTGGGCTAACTTGCAGCCGGTCCGGTCCTTGTCGATTACCGCTTCTAAGCCTTCAATTTCACCCTGGCTGTTTTGGTAGACGGGGATCCCGCCCCCACCACCGGCCACGACCATCATGTTTTGTTCCAGCAGGTGGACAATCGCGTCCACCCCGTGAATCCGCAGCGGGCTCGGGGACGGTACCACCCGGCGCCAGCCCCGGCCGGCGTCTTCAACCATGTCCCAGCCCTTATCGACTTGGAGCTTTTTAGCCTCTTCTTCACTGTAGAAGACACCAACGGGCTTGGTCGGCTTCTTAAAGGCCGGGTCGACTTTGACCTGGGTCAAAAAGGTGACTACGTTGGCCGAGGACTTCTGCCGGTTCAGGGCGTTTTTGAGGCTTTGTTCCAGCATGTAGCCGATGCTCCCCTGAGTCTCGCTGTTGCAAGCGTCTAACGGGAAGGGCGGCACCACGTCTTTGGCGATGTCGTTTTGTTGCAAGACGTTGCCGACTTGGGGACCGTTCCCGTGGGTGAGGACAATTTCGTAATCCATTGCTTCAACCTTTGCAATCTGCGCCGCCGTGACCTGCACGTTTCGCAGTTGGGCTTCAAAGGTCGGGGCTTGGTGGGGTTGCAAGATTGCGTTGCCCCCCACGGCAATTACCACTCGTTTTGCCATTTTTTCAACTCCTATTTGGTTGCTCATCCTGTTTGCTGCATTAATCCGGCGACCATTCCGGCGAGGGTGTCCCTGCCGGAAGTGTTTCCGTAATCGATTACCGAATGGACGCGCTCTGTTAATTGCCCGTCGCCACCCGCCAGCCAGTTGGTCAGGGCCAACAAGGAACCGCTAAAGTGCCCTTCTAAGGCTCACTGTAAGTAATTGCGGCTGACGGTCGTCGTGTAACTTGGTGAACTGATTTTCTCTAGCAGGGCCGCTTGAAAGGCCGTCGCCCACGGTCCGGGGGTCTGGTTGACCAACTAGTAGCCGAGTAAGAAATCGTCACCGGCGGGGGTTAACCCCAACCCGCGGCCGATTAAAACGGCGACGCCCCTACCTGGTTCGGTTTGCAGGGTGGCGATTTCTTGGTCTAAGGCTCCGGTCACCAGGGCGTTAAAGGGCCGTTGAAAGCCGGTCGGCCAGGTGGCCTGCCGCCCCAATTCAATCAGGGCGTTGCACCGGTCAACTAAGGGGGAACTAGGCTGGTAAGTCGAATCGTACCAGGTGTCAAACACCACGCACCCTACGTCCGTGTACAACCCACTGTCCGTTAGTTTCGCTGCTTGCCCCACCGACCAACTGGCCCGTAGCCTAGCGAAGTCTGGCGGGGCAAGTAAGAGAGCCCACCAGGGACCTGGCGCCCCTGGTGGGGGGCCAGTAACAATAAGCGGCGCTCGCGGTCGTTGGCCAGGTTGATGGCGTGCGAGAAGACGGAGTGAACCTGCCACTGGCCCCTCGCTAACTCCCTGACTGCCCGATCCGCTTGCGCCCTGACCATCGTTATTCCCCCTTAAAACCGAGCTTCTTGGCGTAGGCCAGCACGGCCTTTTCAAAACATTCCATCGGCGGGGTGGCCCCGACTTGGCCCAACCCGGCCCGCTTGTTGGCGATCCCGGTGTTGATGACCGGTAAAATTCCCGTTTCGACCACCTTACGGGCGTCAATCCCGGTTGAAATCCCTTGGAAGTCCCAGGTTGGGATCGGGAAGTTCGGGTTGGCGGTCGTGGTAATTTCGGTCGTGTCGTTGCTGATCCGCAGGGCGTCATCAAAGCCCCCGGTTCCCACAAAACGGGTCACGGCCGGCGGTTTCCATAGCTAAAAAAGCCCCCCAGTTTGCAACTGCAAACCAGGGGGCTTTGTCGTTTATCGTAATACTATTATGCGAAGGCTTGGTCTACCGCGTCGAGGGCGGCCTTCACGTCAGCCGGTTAGCCCGCTTGCAAGAGGGCGGCCCCAAAGATGGAGATGAAGCGAACTAGGTAACCCTTTTGGGCCACGTAGCCCATCGTTCCCAGTCGCCAAATCTTTCCTTGCAAACTCCCGAAGGAGGCCGCAATTTCAACCCCAAACTTGGTTAAGAGTTCGCTTTGGAAATTGGTGTCCCGTAGTGCTTCCGGAATCTCAACGCAGGTGACCATTGGCATTTCGTGGTCCCCCTCGTTAAAGATCGTTAAGCCCAGGGCCTTAACGGCGTTGTTTAAGGCTTGGTGTACTTGCTGGTGGCGGGCAAAACGGTTGGCCAGCCCCTCTTCTTGAACCCCTAAGCGCAGGGCTTCGTGAACCCCGTAGATACCAATCGTGGCTTCGGTGTGGTGGTTAACCCGGGCTGGTGACCAGTAGTCTTGTAGCTGGGTTAAATCAAGGTAGTTGCTCGGGACAAAGTTAGCGGCGGTTTGGGCGTCTTCTCCCCGCACCCCTAATTCAATCCGCTTACGCTTGTTAATTTCGTCCGCAAACCGGTCGTTAAAGGTCACTAATGACATCCCCGGTAAGGCACCCAAACACTTTTGTGAGCCCCCCACGACGGCATCGATTTGCCATTCGTCGGCCTTAACGGGCGCTCCCATAAAGGAAGCCACCGCGTCGACCACTAAGAAACCGCCCACTTCTCTTACGGCGGCCCCCAACCGGTCAATTGGTTGCAGGCGTCCCGTCGAGGTTTCCCCGTGGATAATTGCCACCACTTTTGGCTTAACTTCCTTAATGTTAGCAATGATTTCGTCTTGGTCAAACACCGTTCCCCACTCGGTTTACATGGTGATGACTTCTCCGCCGGCCCGTTGTGCGAGTTCAATCCCCAGGTTACCGAAACGGCCTAAAACGGGAACTAAGACCTTGTCACCCTTGCTGATGATGTTGCTCATCAGGGCTTCTAAGCCGGCGCGGCCAGAACCGTCAACGGCAAAGGCCCACTTGTTCTTCGTTTCAAAGGCTTGGCGGGTCAGTTCCATCGTGTCGTCCATGATGGTTAAGAAATCAGAATCAAATTGGCCTAAGATCCGGTTGCTCATGGCTTGGGAAACCCGCGGGTCGATTGAAACCGGCCCCGGGGTCATAATCAGGCGTTCTTTAATTGTTAAGTCACTCATTTTATCCACTCCTTTGTGGGTTGCGTTAACCAACAAGTTGGCCAACGATTGTCATTGGTACCATCTCTTTAATCATTGTTGAAAACTAAAGCCAACAATACAATGTCCGCAGTGAACAAAGCTTGCCGGCTTTTTTGGTAGTTTTGACCATGGTTTGTGAATTGATTAACTAGTCGTTATTTCCGTTTACCACGTATTGCGGTTGTTTACCCGCTAACACCCGGGCGGCGTTGGTCGTCACGATTTTAGCCATCGCATCCCGCGCTTCATAGGAGGCGTTCCCGATGTGCGGGGTCAAGATGACGTTAGCGAGGTGCTTAAATTCGTCCGCCACTTCTGGTTCTGCTTCGTAAACGTCAAGGGCCGCCCCGGCGATGTCATGGTTCTTGAGGGCAACTAACAGGTCGGCTTCCGCAATGACCGGTCCCCGGGCACAGTTGATCAACAGGGCGTTGTCCTTCATCCGTTTAAACTGCGGCGCCGCGATCATGTGGGTGGTCGCCGGCGTTAATGGGCAGTGCAGGGACACAATATCGCTTTGCTCCAGCAGTTCGTCTAGGCTAACATAGGTGGCGCCGTAATGTGCTTCCACCGCTGGGTCGGCCTGGTGACGTTGGGTGTAGAGGATCTTCATGTCAAAGGCAGCCAGGCGTTGGGCAACGTTTTTACCGATATCACCTAAGCCAACGATCCCTAGCGTTTTACCCGCTAGTTCGTGCCCCCGGAAGAACAGCGGCGCCCAGCCATCAAAACCGACCGTCCGCATCACGTGGTCACCTTCCACAATCCGCCGTGACAGGGCAATTGCTAGTCCACTAGCGATTTCAGCGGTCGCCACCGAGGAAACAAAGGGGGTGTTGGTCACGTCGATCCCCTTCTTGCGGGCGTAGGCGGTATCGATGTTGTTAAAGCCAGCCCCAAAGTTAGCGATCAGCTTCAGGTTTGGGGCCGCATCGATGACGTCTTGATCGACCTTGGTTGACAGTGGCGTAATCAAGACCTTCACGTCGCCCACGTGCTTGAGTAGTTCCTCTTTGGTGATCAGGCCTTCGCCACTAAAACCATCGTGGTCGATCCCCGCTTCATCCAACACCTTGCTTGCGACGTCCGGAAAGACCGCCGTCATGTATACAGTTGCCATTATGAGCCTCCTCACTATCCATTCCTAATGATCTATCAACGGTTTTATTATATTGCAATCGTTTTCAGTTGTGAAGATTGCTCACTTGTGATTAACTTGGCAACGTCCTTCCTCTTGTTCAGTTCGTCCCCCCCGGATTTAAACTTGCATGCTTATGCTACATGCTACGGTGCTCGCACTTAATCAGTCTCCAATGTAATTTCCTTTCTAGACCTGGAGAAAGACAGGACAAATGTTTGGATTTGCGCAAAATGGAAGTGCGCCCCAACCTCCGAGGCAGGCCCGGGCCATTGGGCTAAGCTAGGACGGCGGTTGATGCGGTACGCATCGTTTTTTTCTATCATAGCGGAAAACAAAAAAAGAGCCTTACCATCACTGGTAAAGCTCTTGGTTGGCGTGGCAACGTCCTATCCTCGCAGGGGGCGATCCCCCAACTACTTTTGGCGTGCTGAAGCTTAACTTCTGTGTTCGGCATGGGAACAGGTGTATCCTTCAGGCCATCATCACCACACTTTGAAAGCTTGTGCTTTCAAAACTAAACAATATCTTTTCACATCAAGAATCCTCACACCTGACTTGGTTAAGTCCTCGACCGATTAGTAATGGTCCGCTCCATGCGTCACCGCACTTCCACTTCCATCCTATCTACCACATCATCTCTGTGGGGTCTTACTTCCAAAGGAATGGGAAATCTCATCTTGAGGCGAGTTTCACACTTAGATGCTTTCAGCGTTTATCTCATCCATACATAGCTACCCAGCGATGCTCCTGGCGGAACAACTGGTACACCAGCGGTATGTCCATCCCGGTCCTCTCGTACTAAGGACAGGTCCTCTCAAATTTCCTACGCCCGCGACGGATAGGGACCGAACTGTCTCACGACGTTCTGAACCCAGCTCGCGTACCGCTTTAATGGGCGAACAGCCCAACCCTTGGGACCGACTACAGCCCCAGGATGCGATGAGCCGACATCGAGGTGCCAAACCTCCCCGTCGATGTGGACTCTTGGGGGAGATAAGCCTGTTATCCCCAGGGTAGCTTTTATCCGTTGAGCGATGGCCCTTCCATGCGGAACCACCGGATCACTAAGCCCGACTTTCGTCCCTGCTCGACCTGTCTGTCTCGCAGTCAAGCTCGCTTGTGCCTTTACACTCTGCGAATGATTTCCAACCATTCTGAGCGAACCTTTGGGCGCCTCCGTTACCTTTTGGGAGGCGACCGCCCCAGTCAAACTGCCCACCTGACACTGTCTCCCACCACGATCAGTGGTGCGGGTTAGAGTGGTCATAATACAAGGGTAGTATCCCACCAATGCCTCCACCGAAACTAGCGTCCCGGTTTCTACGGCTCCTACCTATCCTGTACAAGTAGTACAAACACTCAATATCAAGCTACAGTAAAGCTCCATGGGGTCTTTCCGTCCTGTCGCGGGTAGCCTGCATCTTCACAGGCAATTCAATTTCACCGAGTCTCTCGTTGAGACAGTGCCCAGATCGTTACGCCTTTCGTGCGGGTCGGAACTTACCCGACAAGGAATTTCGCTACCTTAGGACCGTTATAGTTACGGCCGCCGTTTACTGGGGCTTCAATTCAGGGCTTCGCCGAAGCTAACTCTTCCTTTTAACCTTCCAGCACCGGGCAGGCGTCAGCCCCTATACTTCATCTTACGATTTTGCAGAAACCTGTGTTTTTGATAAACAGTCGCCTGGGCCTTTTCACTGCGGCTGGTCTTGCGACCAGCACCCCTTCTCCCGAAGTTACGGGGTCATTTTGCCGAGTTCCTTAACGAGAGTTCACTCGCTCACCTTAGGATTCTCTCCTCGACTACCTGTGTCGGTTTGCGGTACGGGCAGTTAAATACTCACTAGAAGCTTTTCTCGGCAGTGTGACATCGGCAACTTCGCTACTTTAATTTCGCTCCCCATCACAGCTTGTCAACCCGGCTTAAAGCATTTGACTCTAAACCTGACTTACTGCTTGGCCAGACACTTCCAATCGTCTGGTTTGCTTAGCCTCCTGCGTCCCTCCATCATTCAAACGCATTTAACTGGTACAGGAATCTCAACCTGTTATCCATCGACTACGCCTCTCGGCCTCGCCTTAGGTCCCGACTTACCCTGGGAGGACGAGCCTTCCCCAGGAAACCTTAGTCATTCGGTGGACAGGATTCTCACCTGTCTTTCGCTACTCATACCGGCATTCTCACTTCTAAGCGCTCCACTAGTCCTCACGGTCTAACTTCGTCGCCCTTAGAACGCTCTCCTATCACGTGTCCAAAAGGACACATCCACAGTTTCGGTAATATGCTTAGCCCCGGTACATTTTCGGCGCAGAATCACTCGACTAGTGAGCTATTACGCACTCTTTAAATGATGGCTGCTTCTGAGCCAACATCCTAGTTGTCTATGCAACTCCACATCCTTTTCCACTTAGCATATATTTAGGGACCTTAACTGGTGATCTGGGCTGTTCCCCTTTCGACGGTGGATCTTATCACTCATCGTCTGACTCCCGGACATAAATCATTGGCATTCGGAGTTTATCTGAATTCGGTAACCCATGACGGGCCCCTCGTCCAAACAGTGCTCTACCTCCAAGATTCTCGATTCCGAGGCTCCCCCTAAAGAGATTTCGGAGAGAACCAGCTATCTCCAAGTTCGTTTGGAATTTCACCGCTACCCACACCTCATCCCAGCCTTTTTCAACAGACACGGGTTCGGGCCTCCAGTGCGTTTTACCGCACCTTCACCCTGGACATGGGTAGGTCACCTGGTTTCGGGTACATAACTACGTACTTCGTACGCCCATTTCAGACTCGCTTTCGCTGCGGCTCCGGTTTTTCCACCTTAACCTTGCACGTAATCATGACTCGCCGGTTCATTCTGCAAGAGGCACGCCGTCACCCATTAACGGGCTCCGACAGCTTGTAGGCACATGGTTTCAGGAACTATTTCACTCCCCTCCCGGGGTGCTTTTCACCTTTCCCTCACGGTACTGGTTCACTATCGGTCACTAGGGAGTATTTAGCCTTGCGAGATGGTCCTCGCGGATTCCGACGGGGTTTCACGTGTCCCGCCGTACTCAGGATCCTGAACGGAGAGAACCAGGTTTCGTCTACTGGACTATCACCATCTCTGGTGTGGCTTCCCAGCCACTTCGACTACCTGATTCTTTGGTAACTCCAAAGTTCAGTCCTACAACCCCACTGAGCAAGCTCAGTGGTTTGGGCTCTTCCCGTTTCGCTCGCCGCTACTCAGGGAATCGAATTTTCTTTCTCCTCCTGCAGCTACTAAGATGTTTCAGTTCACTGCGTCTACCTCTTGGCAGCTATGAATTCACTGCTCAAGTAATCATCGACTAAGATGATTGGGTTTCCCCATTCGGAAATCTCCGGATCAAAGCGTACTTACCGCTCCCCGAAGCATATCGGTGTTAGTCCCGTCCTTCATCGGCTCCTAGTACCAAGGCATTCACCATGCGCCCTTCATAACTTAACCTTACTGATCGTAGATCAGTCAAGTTAGTTGAGTATGCGATTATAATTCGTTAAAAACTCAAATAACGCGGTGTTCTCGGTTTTCTTGATTTTATTAGAAATTGATATTATTTAGTTTTCAAAGTACAAGCTGAGAGGTAAACCCCTCAAAACTGAACACTGTTTCGACAATGTGTAGGTTTCCGATTAATTCCTTAGAAAGGAGGTGATCCAGCCGCAGGTTCTCCTACGGCTACCTTGTTACGACTTCACCCTAATCATCTGTCCCACCTTAGGCGGCTGGCTCCTAAAAGGTTACCCCACCGACTTTGGGTGTTACAAACTCTCATGGTGTGACGGGCGGTGTGTACAAGGCCCGGGAACGTATTCACCGCGGCATGCTGATCCGCGATTACTAGCGATTCCGACTTCGTGCAGGCGAGTTGCAGCCTGCAGTCCGAACTGAGAACGGTTTTAAGAGATTTGCTTGCCCTCGCGAGTTCGCGACTCGTTGTACCGTCCATTGTAGCACGTGTGTAGCCCAGGTCATAAGGGGCATGATGATCTGACGTCGTCCCCACCTTCCTCCGGTTTGTCACCGGCAGTCTCACTAGAGTGCCCAACTTAATGCTGGCAACTAGTAACAAGGGTTGCGCTCGTTGCGGGACTTAACCCAACATCTCACGACACGAGCTGACGACGACCATGCACCACCTGTCATTGCGTTCCCGAAGGAAACGCCCTATCTCTAGGGTTGGCGCAAGATGTCAAGACCTGGTAAGGTTCTTCGCGTAGCTTCGAATTAAACCACATGCTCCACCGCTTGTGCGGGCCCCCGTCAATTCCTTTGAGTTTCAACCTTGCGGTCGTACTCCCCAGGCGGAGTGCTTAATGCGTTAGCTCCGGCACTGAAGGGCGGAAACCCTCCAACACCTAGCACTCATCGTTTACGGCATGGACTACCAGGGTATCTAATCCTGTTCGCTACCCATGCTTTCGAGTCTCAGCGTCAGTTGCAGACCAGGTAGCCGCCTTCGCCACTGGTGTTCTTCCATATATCTACGCATTCCACCGCTACACATGGAGTTCCACTACCCTCTTCTGCACTCAAGTTATCCAGTTTCCGATGCACTTCTCCGGTTAAGCCGAAGGCTTTCACATCAGACTTAGAAAACCGCCTGCACTCTCTTTACGCCCAATAAATCCGGATAACGCTTGCCACCTACGTATTACCGCGGCTGCTGGCACGTAGTTAGCCGTGACTTTCTGGTTAAATACCGTCAACGTATGAACAGTTACTCTCATACGTGTTCTTCTTTAACAACAGAGCTTTACGAGCCGAAACCCTTCTTCACTCACGCGGTGTTGCTCCATCAGGCTTGCGCCCATTGTGGAAGATTCCCTACTGCTGCCTCCCGTAGGAGTATGGGCCGTGTCTCAGTCCCATTGTGGCCGATCAGTCTCTCAACTCGGCTATGCATCATCGCCTTGGTAGGCCGTTACCCCACCAACAAGCTAATGCACCGCAGGTCCATCCAGAAGTGATAGCGAGAAGCCATCTTTTAAGCGTTGTTCATGCGAACAACGTTGTTATGCGGTATTAGCATCTGTTTCCAAATGTTGTCCCCCGCTTCTGGGCAGGTTACCTACGTGTTACTCACCCGTCCGCCACTCGTTGGCGACCAAAATCAATCAGGTGCAAGCACCGTCAATCAATTGGGCCAACGCGTTCGACTTGCATGTATTAGGCACACCGCCGGCGTTCATCCTGAGCCAGGATCAAACTCTCATATAAAATAAGAAGCTTGAATAGCTCTTTTTAATAAATTAAGCGAATTGACTTCGCAAATGTTTTTTTGCCTCGATCATTAAGATCAAGGACCCTACACATTTGATTCGTCGAAACATTATTCAGTTTTCAAAGGTCTACCGTTGCCGACGCCTTAACGCGACAACTTTTTAAGTATATCAACATTTGATTTGAATGTCAACAACTTTTTTAACTCGCGTTGCTAGCGAAGAAGCAATGCCTCGCTGACAACAGTTATTACTATACTCACTTCAACCCCACCCGTCAAGCGCCCATTTCGACCCGCTATCTCTCCTCCGCCAATTAAAGATCGGTTTTTGCTCCCTCCACGCGTTCCTCTTCATCACTTATGCGAACATTAACCGCTATCATTGACCAACGAGATGACCAAACCCGAACCCTACCACCCAATCGTTCGGCAAAAAACTTTTTAACTTTTTTCGCAGGTCCTTAAAGACAGGGCGCCCCACCGTTAAACAACCACTAAAAAAACCCGCACCACCAACGATGCGAGCCCTAATGCCTAATCGGCAGCCGGAATGTTGATATCTAATTGAATGGGGGCGTGGTCGCGTCGTTCACCGGAATCGATCATCGTTGACGAAACAACTTGGTCGGCCAAACGGTCGCTAACTAGCCAGTAGTCAATCCGCCACCCGGAGTTATTCACCTTACTGGTGACCGCCCGTTGCGCCCACCAGGAGTAAGCCCCGGTTTCGTCCGGGTGTAGGGACCTAAAGGAGTCGGTAAACCCGGCCGCCAGCAGGGCCGTGAACTTCTCTCGTTCCTCATCGGTAAAGCCGGCCGAATGGTGGTTATTAGCCGGGTGCGCCAAATCGATTTCCTCGTGGGCCACGTTGAAATCGCCACTGGCGATCACCGGCTTTTGTCGATCTAGTTCGGTTAAATACTCCCGGTAGCGGTCATCCCATTCTTGCCGTTCAGCCAATCGCTTGAGTCCGGTCCCGGAGTTTGGGGTGTAAACCTCGGTCAAATAGAAGTTTTCAAATTCCAGGGTGATAATCCGCCCCTCTTCGTCCATTGGCTCCGGGGCCCCAATCGTTGGGTAGGTCACCTTGGGGGTCAAACTTTCCTTATATAGGTACATTGTCCCAGCGTACCCCTTGCGCGCCGGCTCGACCGAGGAGCGCCAAACGACCGTGTAACCGGCAAACAGCTCCGCCAAAACTCCCTGGTGCTTTTTAGTCGGTCCACTCTTGGAGAGCTTGGTTTCTTGAATGGCGATCACGTCCGGAGCGGCCGCCTTGATCTTTTCCAAAACGGCGCGGGTTTCTTCGGCCCGGGCCGAGGTGCCGGTTAAAGCAGCGTTGATTGAATCAATGTTCCATGAAATAAAGCGCATCGTATCGCGTCCCCTTTGTCTTTAATCTCTCCATTATACCGCGATCAAAACGGCAGCGCCCTTCTGGTGATCGCAAAAAACGGGCGCTAGTCTCCTAACGTCCGTTTGCTAGTTGTATCTGCCTTTCAGCTTAGTTCCTGGAATGACGCTTCTTCTTGCGCCCAACCCCGAGTAGAGCCAAGAGGCTCAACAGGGAAACCCCGGTGAGGCTCAATGCGGCTTGCTCGTCGTCGCCCGTCTGTGGCAACTTCTGCTCGCTTACCACCGATGCTGCCTTAGCGGCCGACGTTGGCGCCGTGTTTGTTACCGCCGCCGGAGCCGCCGAAACGGCACTGGCGGAGTTCGTGGCTGCGCTGGCAGCGCTAGAGCCCGCGCTAGCGCTTGATGCACTCGCCGGAGAAGACGAAGCCGCGCTCGAGTTTGGTACCAGCTTGGTGTAGGCGATCGTCACGATGACGTCGCCATCGCCGTCTTTAACCACTAACGCCGGCACCACCGTTGGGCTGGCCGTGTAGCCGGCCACGCTTGGAACGGTGAAGCTTGGCCACGTGTCAGTGGTCCACTGCGAGTAGGTCTTTGCGCCCGTCACCAGGTCCTCTTCAACCGTCCGGGTGAGTTCGGCCGTTTGGGTGAGCGAAGTCAGCTCCTTGGTGGTGGGATCGAGGTAGTTAATTGTCCGGGTGATGGTCTGTGTTTGCGTCGTGGTCGATGTTTGGTGGGTTAAGTAGACCGTCACGCCCGCGTTTTGGGCGCCAAAGGTTCCACTCAATTCACTTAGCGGGTCCGTGGCGTTCTTGGCCGTGTCTAGCTTGTAGCCGGCCGCCGCGTAGTCCCACTTGTCGCTAGCCAACTGGTCGGCGTAGGAGCCGTCGGTCACCCCGGTCAGGGTGAGACCGTGGTCGGTTAAGGTCGTGTTAGTCGTTTCATCGACGTAGGTGACGGTGAAGCTTTGCGGGTCGGCCGTGTAGGTCACGGTGGACGCTTGGGTCGGGCTGTCCGGCAGGTAGGTGCCGTCCAATTGAAGGGTGGCACCCGTTACTTGGGCCGAGTACCCCGCCACCGCGGGTACACTAAAGGAAGTGACTTTGGTGGCGTCACTTTGGTCATTAGTGTATGCAGCGGTCGTCGCGGTCCCACCCGGCTTGGTGATCGTGACGGTCCCGACCGGACTTTAGGTGACCGTGTCGCTTTCGGCGGTCCCTCGCTTGGCGTGGCGTTGTCAACCGTCGAGCTTGCCTTGTCGGCCACGTAGCCAGTCACGACCGGGGTCGTGATGCTGGTGAAACTGGTCCTGTCGCCGGTCACACTCCAGTCGCCATACGCCGTCACGAGCCCGGTCATGGTATCGACCGTGTTGGTCCGGGTGTAGTCAATCGTTTGGGGCTGGCTGGTTGGGTTGTTAGCGGCGCCGGTGTAATTGACCGTGTAAGTTGAGGTCCCGGTTTCTTCTTGGGTGGTCGTCCCGTGCTTTAGGCACACCACTACGTTAACGTTCGTGGCGCCAAAGGTCCCGCTCAGGCTGTCCAGCGGGTCAGTGGCGTTCTGGTCCGTATCCAGCACGTAGCCGGCCGCCGCGTAGTCCCACTTGTCGCTGGCCAGGGTCTTGGCGTAGGATCTGTCCGTGACCCCACTCAGGGTGAAGTCGTGGTCAGTTAATTCCTCACCGGTCGTGTCATCGACATAGGTGACGGTAAAGGACTGGGCTTTCGGGCTGTAGACGTATTCCCAAGTGTAATCCTTCTCATTGGCGGTTGGCGTTTGGGCCGGCACGATTTCTACCACCTTCCCCGTCGTCCCATCCTCCCCTATCACGAACGTAATTTGGGTTGATAACGTCGCCCCGTTCATGGCACCGATGCTGTAGCCGTCGACGCCCAAGACGTAGACGAAGACGCCGCAGAACCCGTCTCACTGCTGGTGATCGTCACGTTACTACTATTACTATCACTGCTGGAAGCAGGTGTTGAACTAGTTGTCGTTATCTGAGAGTTCGAAACTGTATCGGCATGAACCACCCCGTTGCCGAGGAAGAACGTGGTTCCTAAAAGCACCGACACTACGCCAATGCTCAGTTTGCGAATCCCAAAACGCTGCTTTTGATTCAACATCCGCTCAATCTTGATCCGCTGATTATTTCTTGACACCACTAATATTCTCCCTTAAATGGAACTGCTCCCATCGTATTTATTAATACCACTATAACTTTTTCGTAATATTAAAATAATTTTACACAGTTTCTAGATTGTCAATTATATCCATAATTAAAAACCGTTTTATAACCGTCAAATCAACATTGTAAACGCTTATCATTAATTATTACAATCGGAATTCATATCAAAATCTTTTCCCAACTTTTGATCATTAAGCCTGGAAGCGGAACCGCTTTTATAATCATCGGTCATTAAGTTAAAAAACTTAATTTCTAACGAGTTTCTTAGCAAAGACTTACTTTACTTTAAGAAAACCGTTATGCTAGTACTATTCTAATTTTTGAAAGCGAGGTCTTTACATGCATGATCAAGCAACCACTGTCCGGACGGTCCCACGCAGTGAACGTCAAGTCGCCACGAACATTTTAAAAGGATCCTTAGGCAACATGGTCGAATGGTTCGACTGGTATGTTTACGCATCCTTTGCGATTTACTTTTCGGCCGCCTTCTTCCCGGCTGGTAACCAAACCGCCGAATTACTAGCCACCGCCGGGGTCTTTGCGATCGGGTTCTTCATGCGCCCCTTGGGTTCCTTTGTGATGGGGCGTTTCGCCGATCGAAAGGGGCGCCGGGCTGCCCTCACTCTCTCGGTGATCATCATGGCCGGTGGTTCCTTAGTCATTGCCCTAACGCCCACGTACGCCCAAATCGGGATCTGGTCACCAGTCATCCTGGTCTTGACCCGGTTGATCCAGGGACTTTCCTTAGGTGGTGAATACGGAACGAGTGCTACCTATATGTCGGAAATGGCGTCCCCTTCCCGGCGTGGTTTCTACTCCTCGTTCCAATATGTCACCCTGATCGGGGGGCAGCTCTTAGCCCTGCTCGTTCAAATCATCTTGCAAAACATCTTCACCAACGCCCAGCTCTACGCCTTTGGCTGGCGGATCCCGTTTGCCATCGGGGCCCTGGGAGCGCTCGTGGTCTTGTGGTTGCGACTTTCAATGGAAGAATCTGATCAATTCAACAGCACCAACAAGAAAAACAAGCAGGCCGGCACCCTTCGGCTGTTGGCTAAGTACCCCAAGCAAGTCCTGATCGTCGTTGGGATGACCCTCGGGGGAACGATCAGCTTCTACACTTACACCACCTACTTGCAACAGTTCATGATCAACACGACCGGCCTGTCTAAGGAAAGTGCGGCGATGATTAACTTCCTCGCCCTGCTGGTGATGGTAATCTTGCAACCGGTCTTCGGTCACTTATCCGATAAGATTGGCCGCAAGCCGCTCTTGATCTTCTTCGGGGTCGGCGGAACCGTCTTGACCGTGCCGCTCTTCACCCTCTTGACCAACGCCACCCAAGCTTGGCAAGCCTTCTTACTGATGTTAGTCGGCGTGGTCATCGTTTCCGGGTACACCTCGATCAACGCGATCGTGAAGGCCGAACTCTTCCCGGCCGAAATCCGGGCGTTAGGCGTCGGCCTGCCGTACGGGTTGACCGTTGCCATCTTCGGGGGAACCGTTAACTACGTCGCCCTCTGGCTGCGCTCCGTTCACCTGGAAAGTGGCTTCTTCTGGTACGTTTCCGGCACCGTCTTTATCTCACTCTTGGTTTACATCTTCATGATCAAAAAGGGTGTCTCGGCGCTGGATAAAGATTAGGAAAAGGAAGTGCGACCCAACCATTAAGCAGGCCATGGGCTAAGGATAGCGCGAACGGTTGGTGCGCCAGCACCGTTCTTCGGCCAGACTTAGCCACTAGGCCTGCGGTTGGGGAGCACGTTATCTGGAAGTACGACCCAACCATTAAGCAGGCCGTGGGCTAAGGATAGGGCGAACGGTTGGTGCGCCAGCACCGTTCTTTGGCCAGACTTAGCCACTAGGCCTGCGGTTGGGGAGCACGTTATCTGTGGAATAGTTAAAAAATTACCTCAAACAAAAAAACCGTCAATCCGCAATCAAATTTGCGAATTGACGGTTTTTATTTAGCTAGGACTAGCGTGGAGGTTGGTTCGTACTTCTTAATTTTGAAACAACCTCATCCCCGCCGGCGTCGCCACCTGGTAACAGTCGAGGTTAAAGACCTCGCTCACCCGTTCGGCGCTCAGAACTTGTTCGGGCGCCCCACTGTCAACCACTTGCCCCTCCTTAAAGAGTAGGCAGTGTTGGCCGTACTGGAGGGCCTGGTTTAAGTCGTGGATGATCATCACGATCGTCAGCTGGCGCTGGGCTTGGATCCGTTGCAAGAGCTTTAAGAAGTTAACCTGGAAGTGGAGGTCGAGGTAGGTGGTCGGCTCGTCCAAAAAGATCGCCTGGGCGTCTTGGTTGAGGGCGGCCGCTAGCCACACCAACTGTTGCTGGCCGCCGGACAGGGTCAAAAGTGGGCGGTCAACCAGGTCGGTTAAGCCTAGTTCGGCCAGGATCGCCTCCCCCTTTTCGTCGGTGGCAGGCAAGTCGCTGAGCAGCGATTGGTAGGGCAGGCGCCCCATCGCCACCAGGTCGCGGACCTTAATTTCGTCGTAAACCGGGTTATGCTGGTGGACGATCGCCACCTGGCGGGCAAACTCCCGCGGCGAATAGGCCCAGACGTCTTGGCCGTCCATGGTCACCGTCCCGGACTGGGGCTTTTGGCTGCGGGTCAGCAGCTTAAAGAGGGTCGATTTCCCCGAACCGTTGGGGCCCACCAGGCAGGTTAATTGACCGGTCGGCACCCCGATTGTCAGGTCTTGAATCAACGGGGCTTGATGCGGGTAGGCAAAGGTCACGTGATCAAGCTTAAACATGGCGGGCACCCCCCTTCTTGTGGGCCAAAATGAAGATTAAAACCGGCCCCCCGATGATCGCTAACAAGGTGGCGGCCGGGATTTCGCTCGGCTGGATCACCAGGCGTCCAATGGTATCAACGGCCAGCATCAACCAGGCGCCGGCCAGGGCCGCAAAGGGCACCACGGCCCGGTAGTCACGGCCCACCAGCACCCGGCCGACGTGGGGCACGATGATCCCGATAAAGGCGATCACCCCGATCACGGCGGTCGATGTGGTGGCTAGGAAAACGGCTAACCCGAGCAGGGCCAAGCGTAACTTACCGGCCGACAGCCCCAGGGAGCGGAGTTGTTCGTCAGACACCTTGAGGTAGTTACCCCAGTTGGTGACCAAGACCACCCCGATTAAGCCGAGGATCCCGAGCACGGTCACGGTCAAGCAGCCGAGCCAGGTCACCGTTCCTAACGACACCTGGCTGGTCGACGAAAAGACGCTGGCGATCCCGGTGAAGGTGGCGTTTAAGGCCACCCCGATCAGGATTAGGCGGTATGGGTCCATTTGCGGTTGGAAAAAGATTAGCACCCCTAGGGCGAGGGCCCCGCCGACAAAGGCGAAGACGACCTTGCCAAAGAAAAAACTTGGCAACAAAAGTGCCCCGACAAAGGCGAACAAGGCGGCGCCGGCTGAAACCCCCATAATCCCGGGGTCGGCGATCGGGTTGCGCAAGGCGGCCTGGAAGAAGGCCCCGCTGACTGACAACATCGCCCCGGCCATCAAAGCGGTGATGATCCGGGGCAGGCGAATGTTAAAGAGGGTGTTGGCGTCGGTGGCCGTCATCTTCAAGAGGCTGAAGTGGCTGGCCCCGTTAGTCAGGGCGATCCACACCGTGACCACCAACAAAACAGCGAGGACGAGGTAGGAAATAGCGGAACGTTTCATCTTACTTACTTGGGTACAGCCACTGACTGACCTGCTTTAAGGCCTTGGCGGCGTTCATGTTGGCCGAGGCGTTAAAGGTCGGTTGCTGGAGGTCGTAAACCCGCTTGTTTTTGACCGCCGGCATCGTCTTCCAAACCGGGTTGGTGGAGAATTCTTTTTCGAATTGTGGCTTGGTGACGTTTGGCAAGGCGTGTTCCAAGCGCAAGATCACGTCCGGCTTCTTGGTCGCCAAGGATTCGTTGTTGGGTGAAATGTAGGTCTGGCCGTTAGCGGCGTAGACGTTTTGCCCCCCGGCCAGCCGAACCAGGTCGCCGACGTAGGACTTATCGGTGGCGATCATGTAACCGGCCCCCGGCATCCCCATCAACACCAGCACCTTCGGCTTTTGACCGTGGATCCGCTTTTTGACGGCGGTAATGGCGCTGTTAATCTTTTCGATCTGGGCCTGGGCCTGGCTGGTGCGGTGGTATTCCTTGCCCAGGCTGGTCAGAGTCCCCTTCAGTTGGGCGACCGTGTCGAGTTTGAGGTAGGTCACCTTCACGGCCTGTTGCTTGAAGGCGTCGTTGTACTGGTCCTTTAAGGTCGAAACGGCGTAAACAACGGTCGGATTTAAGGAAGCGATCTTTTCGACGGACGGGTCCATCGGGCTCCCAATCTTAGTAACGTCCTTGTAGCGGCTCGGCAACTTAGCCTGAGTGGTTGGCACCCCAACTAGGTCGATGTCTAACTTGTCAAAGATTTCGGTAATCGCGGCGCTGGTGGCCACGATCCGCTGGTTTTTAGCGGCTTGGTGGTCAACGAAGGCCTTGACCCCGACGGCCACCCCAATCACAACCACGAGGGCGACGAGCAAAGAGATAATAATTGATTTCTTCTTCATAACGATCTTTTCCTTTAGTGGCGCGGAATTTGCTTCTTAGCGGACCAAACGAAGTAGACGGCGGCCGCAATCACGATCAGGAGCCCCAGGATCCCGCCGACTAAAACGAAGTAGTAGAGGGTCTGGTTCTTTTGGCTTTGTTCTTGGACCCGGTCGTTTTGGGCGATCGTGGAGCGGGCCAGCCGGCTTTCCTTGGCCTTGGCAGCCGACGATTGCGAGGAGGCCTGCGATTCTAACTTTTTAAGCTTTTGGCTCAGCTGGGGGTCGTTGCTGCCGCTGGTCGAACTAGACGACCCGTTGGCCACCCCCGCCGCCGCGGTGGCCGAACTGGAATTGGCGCCGCTGGCACTGGTTGAACTAGTGCTCCCCGACAGGGCCGGTAAACTGGAGGTGTCGAACTTAAAGGAAATGTTGTGGTTGGCCTTGTAAACCCCCGGTACGTTGATCGAGATGCTGCTGGAGATCACCCCGCTTAAGTCCTTGGTGGTAAAGGAGTAGCTGTACAGGTAGTAACCGCCGCTCTGGGTCTTAGTGACGTTTTGCGGGGCTTGGCCGTCGATGGAGTTGACGACGACCGGCCAGGCCGATAGGTTAGTGGCGGTCCGAATGGTCATCGTAACCACGTAGGCGCCGTTTGACACCGTTACCGTGGCGGGGCGGGCGTAATAGCCGTCCGCCATCGAGGTAGTGGAGGTGCCGTACTTGTAGGTTTGGTAACTAACGCTTTGGGCGTGCCCGACCTTGGCGAAGCCGATCACCGCTACGATCAGGGTGCACACCGTTAATAAAAATTGCTTAAGCTTCATGAATTAATCCCCTTACTTTTTTCACGATTCGTTGCCGCCAGGTGGTCGCCACCCCAATCACAATTAGCGCCGCCACAATGAAGAAGGTTAAGGCGGCCGCAATTGGGTACTTAATCAGCGAGGCTTCGACCATCTTGGAGACGCCAGGCTTGACCGCGTACTTGCCAAGCTTCTTTTGGGCCGCGGCCAGGTCAAAGTTTTGCACCGTCCCGGTCCCGCTTTGCAAGGCGGTCGCCATCGGGCTGGCACTGCCGGCGAGCGGAGTGGCGCTACCAGACCCGGTCAACCCGGTGCTGGTTAGGGTGCCCCCGGAGGTCCCGTCGCCCGACAGCGCATCCAGGTAGCTCCTGGTGTTCGTCGCCGTCTTGCCAAAGACCAGCCAAATCGAGAAGGTCTGGTTGGAGATGTTGGCGATCGGCACGCTCATCCGGATCGAAGCGGCAACCGGATTGTCTAGCACAGTTGGGTCGGCCACGTAGAAGGTGTAAGTCCAGATATCATCGCCGCCACTGCTCGTCTTGGTGGTGTTAACGATCGGACCGGCGCCCACAGAAAGTGGCGTAAAGGAAACGATCCCGCTCTTAACCTTGACCGTCAGGGTGACGTTGTAGCCACTGCCGGACTTGGTGACCCGGGCAGTGTGGGTGTAGTAGGCGTTGGCCTCAGACACCCCGGACTTGGCGGCGTTTAAGACCTCGTACTTCACGTCTTGGACTTCCTTGGTGGTATCAATGGCGTGACCCTGGTTGGTGATTGGAAGCGTAGGGTTACCTTTATCGCCATCGGTTTGTTCTTTTTTGGCGCCTTCTTTAATTGTGTCCGCTGATTGATCCTTACCCGGGAAAACGGCCAGCGCCGTTTCGTTCATCGCGCCCAGCGGGGTCTGCAAAGCAAAGGCCAGGGTGGCACTCCCCTTGGCCAAGACGGCGGCGCTCACCTTGTAAGTGTAGGTCCCGGTATCGCCGTTAGCGGTCGTGGCCGTTGGCTGTTCGCCGTTGAGAGTCATCGACTTGATGTAGCCGTTCCCGCTGGACAAAGTGAAGGTGATCAGGTAGTCATTGCCGTCTTGTTTAATCGTCACCTGCTTGGCAAAGAAACCGGCCGAAGCAGATTGCTGGGTCGGGTCACTGGACTTCATGATCGAAAGGACCCGGGTTTCAGCGTTATCGGTATTGGTGGCCGAACTAGGCTGGGTCGTTGACGTGTTCGAACTCGCCTTGGTGGAACTAGCTTGGGTGCTGGAACTAGTGGCACTGGAGCTAGCCGTTGCCGCCTTGGTGCTCGAACTGCTGGAGCTAGCCGCACTAGCACTAGCGCTGGAAGCTGAACTAGCGGCACTAGACGAACTGGAGCTGGCCGCCGCCTGGGTCTTAACGGTCGAAAAGTCGACCTTTAAGTAGGCCTTTTGGCTCATGGCCCCCATCGGCGTGTTCAAGTTCATGTCGATCAGGTAGCTACCGCTGGTGTTAGGCAGGGTAAAGGTGATGGTGGCGTTGTTGCCGTCGTGGTCGATCGTAGCGTACTCGGTTTGCCCGTCGACTTTCATATCCTTAATGTATTTACCCCCGTCGTTGGTGGTCGTGATCTTCAGCTGGAGCTTACCGTTTTCCACTACTAGCGTGGCGCCCTTATTTAAAAAGCCCTGGGCCAGGGAGTCCTGGTTCTGGTCGTCTTGCTTTTTAAAGGACGTCTGCACGTCGTAAGTTCCATACTGATACTTCTGATCAGCGGCCTTAGCCACCAGGGGTGTCGTGCCCAGTGTTACCACGGCAGGAGCGGCGATCCCCACAGTGAGGGTCGCCGCCATTATCGCTTGGATCAAATGATAAACCAATCGTCTATTTATTAACATTGTTATAACTTCCTCCAAAATGACACCGTGTCACAAAATTTTGATTTGACAACGTTTTGAAAGGGTCATTCCCTCAATTTTCGTTAATATCATGATACCATTTTTTGCTTTTTTAATGTTGTTTTTATTAAATTTATCTGCAATAATTAGAGCAGTTTCAAAATTAATAATCGATCAATTCGGGAGGATTTGTCCATGACTTCACACGTTAAAAATACTTTGGTTACCACCGCTGCCATCGCCGGTGCCCTGGCAGCCACTACCCTATTCAACACCACCACGGTTAAGGCCGACACCACCAGCTCTGCACCGGTGACCACCACGACCAGCGCCACCAAGGACACAGCGATCGCTTCCGCTCAAGCCAAGGTGAACTCCGCTTCCGCCGCCGTTGTTTCCGCCCAAGCAGCGTACGGCTCCGCTTCCACGGCGGCTTTTGACGCCGCTGCCAAGACTGCCGCCGCTTCCGCTAGTGCCGCTGCTACTTCTTCAGCCGTAGCAAATGCCCAAGCCGCCGCCGACTCTGCTGCCACCGCTAAGTCCACGGCCGATGCTAACCTTGCTAAGGCCCAATCCAACGCCGCCGCAACTAGCCGTGCTAAGTCCATGACTTCGGCAGCCGTTGTTAGCGCCCAATCCGCTGTTGCCTCTGCCTCCGCTAAGGCATCTGACGCTGACAGCGCGGTGGCTTCCGCTGAAGCAGGCCAAACGGTAACCGCCAACCTGATGAATTCCAGTGACCCAACCCAAGCTTCTGCCGCTCAACAATACTTTGCCACTAAGACGGCGATCGTTAAGCTCCTCCCTAGCGGCCAAGTTCAAATCACCATTCCGCTGACCAGCGGGCTGAAGTTCCTAAAAGAAGTTAGCTACAACGGGGTAGACGCCACCTTCACCAAGACTGGCAAAGACTCCGCCAACATCACCTTTACTGCCGACCCGGCCACTTCCTACACCCTGGCCATGACGATAGACATCTCGAGTGTCATGCCATTAATGCCAATCATGCACGAAAAGGCCCTCTTAGACGTTGATACCACCATCTTCAACGGCTTGTTGGCTGCTAAGTCTGACGCCGACGCTGCCCTGACCAGCGCCCAAGCTGCTTTAAGCACGGCTGAAACCAACGCCGCTTCTGCTGCCCAAGTTGCTTCTAACGCCGCTTCTGCTGCCACTGCCGCCGCTACGGTTGCTTCCGACGCCGCCGTTGTTGCCACGAGCGCTGCTACCAACCTGACCAGCGCCCAAGCTGCTAACAGCACCGCTCAAGCCGCTTTGACTAGCGCTCAAGCTGCCCAATCCGCCGCTGACGCTGTCTTGGCAACTGCTAAGGCTAACTTGGACAGTGCCAACGCCGCTTTAACCAGCGCCCAAGCTGAACTCAAGTCCGCCCAAAACATCGTGGTGGTAACGCCAGCCTCCAGCGCTGCATCTTCCGCTTCCTCTACCGCATCTAGCGCAGGTTCCGCTGCTTCTTCAGCAACTAACTCCGCTTCTAGTGCCGCCACCGCCACTTCCAACGTGGCTTCTAGCGCTTCAACGACCACGGTAACTAGCGCCGTTGTCGCAACTCCGGCTACCACTAAGAAGGCAACGTCTAGCACCCCTGCTTCTTCAACCACTGCTAAGACCCTGCCACAAACTGGTAACGAAAACCAAAGCGCCCTGGTTGCCCTTGGTTTAGCCATCTTAACGCTGGGGATCTACCCAATGATGAAGCGGAAGCACGCTTAATAAAGGAGTGCGGACCAACCTTCTCGACGGGCCGTATAGCTAAGCTAGGGCGAAGGTTGGTGCTTGGGCACCGTTCTTCGCCCGTACTTAGATACTAGGCCCGTGGTTGGGGAGCACGTTGTTGGAAGTGCGGACCAACCATTGGCAGGTCGTGGGCTAAGGATAGGGCACAGGTTAGCGCGGTACGCGGTGTTCTGTGGCCGTTCTGTGGCCGGACTTAGCCACTAGACCTACGGTTGAGGAGCACGTTATTGGAAGTGTGGACCAACCATTAAGCAGGCCGTGGGCTAAGCTAAGGCAAATGGTTGTCGCCCCCGGCGGTGTTCTTTGCCTGTACTTAGCCACTAGGCCTGCAGTTGGGGAGCACGTTATTGGAAGTGCGACCCAACCTCCCCAAATGAAAAACGCCCGTTCCGTCAGTTTTGATGGGGCGGGCGTTTTTTGCTTATTAAGTAACAGAAGGGCACGGTAACTCACCTAACAAGCCGGGCCACAAAAAATGTGGTCGGGACCGTCCCGCCAATCGAATTAGTGTGGGAGCGCTACCTTGTCGCCACCATTGCCCTCATGGCGTTTAATCTCATTAAGCACCAACCCTGGCACTGGGATAAACGAAACGGCGCCCTGATCATTTGGGCGGGCTTGATTGGCAACACCTTGTCGATCGTCACCCAAGAAACGGGGACCCTGCACGCTTCGGCTCAGGCCGCTTCCGTCATCACAGCGGCAACCCCGACTTTTATGGTCATCTTTGCCTGGCTCCTGTTAAAAGAACGGCTCACCAAGGTCAAATTACTTTCCCTAACTCTGGCCACCCTCGGCGTGCTCGCCATCGTCGGCGTTAACGTGCAGGGGAGCGGATTGGGCATGTTACTACTAGTAATTGCGGCCTTAACCTGGGCCTTAATGTCGGTGCTCGTCAAATTAATCAACCCTCACTACAGCGTGCTTCAGGTCACGACCATCGATGCGGACATCGCCGTCGGTTGCTTAACGCCTCACGTGCTTAGCCACTGGGCGACCACCTTTGGCCACTACCGGCTCATCAGCCTGTCGATCGGCGGTTCCTTTTTGTACCTCGGTTTAATTTCGACGGCCCTGGCTTTCGTGTTGTGGAACCGGGGCGTCCAAATGCTTAACGCCGCCACCTCGGGCCTGTACTTCTTATTCCAACCCGTCGTTGGCTCCCTGCTGGGCTGGCTGTGCCTGGGCGAACAAATCACCTGGTCCTTTTTGCTGGGACTGGTCTTGGTCGCCACTAGTATTTGGGTTTCGATTCGCTTTGCAGATTAAATAATTAAAATAGCAACGCCCCGCTGGAGTTCCTTTCCACGGGGCGTTGTTTTAAATTAATTTAAGCAAATGGGTCACCAGCCCCGAGTCGTAAAAGACGTAGAGCCCGACCCCAATGTAGCTCAGCTTCATCAGCCATTCGCCGTAACGGTCAATTAGCTTGGTCACCGTGGCCTGACGTTCAACGGCCTTAACTAAAAAGACCACCAAGATCGTCAGGGCGCCCAGGTATAACAAAGCTCGGCCAAAGACCGCCACTGATTCGCCGGCCACGACCGGCAAGAAAATCGATAGGTTACAGCCCGCACAAACGGCCAGGTAGGTAGCTAAGACCTGCCAGGTGCCGTGGGCGGTCGTTAGTTCGGCCTTGTCGTCATCATCCTCGTCGTGAAGGGCCATGTAGATCGGCAAGACCCCCAGTACCCCGAGCAACCACTCCGGCAAAAACTGGGCTAAGACCTTACCGGCCAAGAAGCTGGCCACCAAGAGCAAGACCACCCCGCTCAAGTAGCCGACCACCACCTGGCGGACCGAGAATTTCTTCAATAAAAACAGCAGTAACACAAAAAAGTCAAGGTTCACCGCTAAAAAGGTGACCGTCAACAGCCAAATATTCAATTCCTTCGCTCCTCTCATTCCCCTTCATTATTCCTGACCAACCGGCAAATGACAAGGGTATAATAATCAGTCAACCACCACTGACTAAAGTCAGTGGCTTGTGAGCCGAATATCATCACGGATTTCGAACCACAATTTGCGTAGATAGGGACAACTTATTTGACCAACTGAAATTGTAATCAAACAGCGGTCGTCTAATTACCAACGCCTTTTATGTCCCCAGGTTGCCATAGGGACAGATAAGCTAGGCTAGTTTAGCTATTCCCTTATCAAGAATGTTTTTAGCTGCGTTCCAGTCACGAATATGGTGAATACCACAATTAGGACAAGTCCAGTTTCTATCATCTAATGTTAGTTTGTCCGTCCCATTAGTGCCCATTACAAAGCCACAATCGCGACATGTTTGGGTAGTATTTCTTGGGTTGATTGTGATAAATTGACGCCCATAAAGCTTTGCTTTATAAGCCAACATGCCAAGAAATGTTCGCCAGCCAACGTCAGAAATACTAAGTGCCAAAGCATGATTTTTAAGCAAATTCTTGCTACGCAACTCCTCGGCTACTACTAAATCGTGGTTCTTGATTAATGCGGTAGAAATTTGTTGGAGAAAATTATGCCTTTGGTTCATTACCTTGGCATGGAGTTTAGCGACTAACAAGCGCTGTTTTTGATAATTTTTACTATCTCGTAAAGAACGATGTTCTTTTTTTGCACGTTGTTGCCGTCTAGATAAAATGCGCTGTTCTTTGGCTAATTTGCCTTTAATAGTGCGGTAATATCGTGGATTAGGAACTATGTTGCCTTCACTGTCGGTTAAGAAGTTATCAGTATTAAGATCAATTCCAACATGTCCATGAGTAGCTTTGGACACTTTAACAAAAGATTCATCTGAAGCTAACTGCATTGATAAAAAGAAGCGATCCGCTGAATCTTTAGTCAACGTCACGGTACCAATTCTAGTCTCGCATATTCTTTTCAAAAGCCGTGCTTGGGAACCGGCAACACGTAACAGTCCTATTTTAGGTACTTTGACATGACTATTATCTAGAAAACAGACTGTACCGTTAGTTAGCAACGCATTTTTTTGCCCCGGGTATTGACAATTGGTTTGATACCGCCAGTGATAACTCTTTCGATGAAATTTGGGAACGCCAGTAGCGTGAACCTTCCGAAAAGCATTCCAAGCTTTTCGATAGTTCTGAATGGCATTAGCTTTCGTCAAACTATCAATTCGTTTATCTTCTAAGAATTGATAGTGATTAGACATTTGCTTAGCGTTTTGGCGCATAGTTAGTTGCTTAATACGATCCTGAACTATGTCAATCGGTAGCTTAACTCTGCGAAGCTGCATCAGTTCCTTATTGATCGCAACCATTTCGTTATAGATAAAGCGACTAGCGTCACTGTTGATTTTAATCAACTGCTTTTTTGTTGGTCACTAGGATAGCAGCGCATTTTTAGGCCATAATGATATTTCATTTTTTGCCATTGACTTCATTTGATTTCACTTCCTTTATTGATATGATAACATTATATCATGATGTCAATGCATTAACAAAGGAGAGCATATTATGACTAAAGAAAAAATCAAAGATGCCATTTATACTCGTCGTTATATCTATAATTTCCATTATCATTTGATCTTGGTAACTAAGTATCGCAATCAGACTTTTACAACCGAGGTCTTAGCTAACGAAATAAAAGCTATCTTGCAGCAAGTTGCAGATGACAATGACATCGTAATCGAAAAGATGGAAGTCATGCCGGATCACATTAATATGCTGATCAGTTTTCCGCCAAGCAAAGCTCCGGCTAGTGCCATTAAGGCGCTCAAAGGACGTAGTGCCTATATTTTTTTACAGAATCATCCAGAAATACGATGTAGCCAATATTGGGGCGGTCATCTTTGGTCGCCGAGTTACTATATGAGTACATTGGGCAATATGAGCAAAGAAGTTGTCGAGAAATATATCAATGACCAAAAATATACAGAAACAAATAAAAAGCCCCATAAAGGGGCTCAATAGTGACCTATCCATCCCATGACTAAAGTCACGGGATTTCCGGCTAATATTAATGGCTCTACACTAAATCTTGTTGATGGATTACCATAGTGGTGATTCGTTGACAGGATTTTTTGGTTTTGAGGGCACAAAAAAAGGCCCCACCAGCCTTAAAATTCTGATCATTAACTACCACGCAAATTCCAGAAAGTAAGAGGTGTGACCTTATGACTGATTATATTAAAAATATCCTTCAAATTAAAGACCCCAATCTTCATTTCACAGACGTTGTCTTTGAAAATAATGACGGATGGGAGACGCAGGTCTTCATTGGGACGGTCTCGCTTAAATTGGATCGGTGCCCACATTGCGGCTTTGCGGATACCTTCATCAAGAATGGCCATTCTTACCAAACCATTAAGTACCTCTCAATTAACGAAAGTTGTCCCACCATGTTGCGGATCGGTAAGCAACGCCTGAGATGTAAGAATTGCCAAGATTCGTTCATGGCGAAGACCAACGTCGTTGATAAATACTGTTCCATTGCCAAAGCAGTTAAACACAAGGCACTTACGATGCTTGAAAGTAATGTCTCTCAAAAGGACGTGTCTAAGTTTACCGGTGTGTCACCTAGTACCATTGGCCGCCTCCTAGACAGTGATCAAGCGCTCCTTCGCTTTAATAGTCGCACTTTACCCACTAATATTGCCATTGATGAGTTCCGTGGTCCGCAGGGGAAGTATTGCTTCATTATCGTTGATAATGATACCTCACAAATCTACCAAATTCTCCCTGATCGGCTTAAGAGTAGTATTACGCATTACTTTGATCGATTCTCGCTAAAAGAGCGCAAACGAGTCAAATCAGTCTCGACAGACTTAAACAGTTACTATCAAGGCCTTGTACGCCGCTACTTCCCAAACGCAAAGCTGGTTGTGGATCGATTCCACATCGTTTCAATGCTTACGCGGGCGTTTAACCAAGTCCGGGTCGCAGTAATGAAGCAATTCGACCCTAATACGCGTGAGTATCGGGCATTGAAGAATTCGTGGCGACTGTACTTACTTAAAAGCACATCGCTTAACTACACTAAGGAGTACTATGATCGCCACTTACGACAAAAGGTAACGATGGCTGAACGGGTGGGAATTGGTCTGGACCTTGATCCCCAGTTAGCGGCCGGTTATGAACTCTTACAGGGCGCCATGACCGCTCTTGAAGAGCACGATGTTGACCAATTAATGGACCTCTTGTTCACCAAATGGGACGTGCCAGCGCCGTTCCAAACGGTTCTTAAGACCCTCCGTAAGAACAGCGAAGGAGTGTACAACGCAACCGTATTACCGTACTCAAACGGTCGGGTTGAGGGGATCAACCGCATGATCAAGTTAATTCAACGGACGGCATATGGCTTTACTAACTTTGGTCATTTCATCGCCCGGATCCGATTGCATCAAATGGGAACGGAAGCTGAAAAAAGGCGGCGCCAGGTGCAAGCACCGGCCGCCGCCTAAAATGACCCATCAACAGGATTTGACAAAGAGCCATATTAATTAAATTGATAGGGGAAATAACCATGGAATACGCAACAATTGGCAACACCGACATTCAAGTCTCTAAACTCTGCCTGGGCTGCATGAGCTTTGGCGACGGCTCCACCCACTCCTAGGCCTTGGATGAACAAGCGAGCGATCGCATCATCCACCACGCCTTCGACGCCGGAATTAACTTCTTTGACACCGCCAACGTCTACTCCTACGGGACCAGCGAAGAATACCTGGGCCGGGCGCTTAAAGACGTCGCCCGCGACCAAGTTGTTTTGGCCTCCAAGGTCTACTTCAACCATCCGTTATCATCAACCTAGCACCTGAAGTTAACTTGAGGTCAAGTAAATTCGGAAATAAAAAAGGCGCCGATGGGGGCGCCCAAGCCGGCTTGCTGGCTAGAAAGCACCAACGCACCGGACTTTTGCTGTATCTGGAGGTAACCCCCTATGACACACTTTTGCATCTTGATAATGCCTTCAGTGTACCACATTCAGCGTCCTTGGTTACCCCTGATTTTTAAGATTACTTATCAAATTTTTCCTTGATGTCCTTAGCGACACCTTCCGCAGTGTCCTTCACGTCTTCTGCGGCTTCTTTTACCTTGCCGACGGTTTTATCTAAGATCCCCTTGGCCTTCAGCTTCTTGTCGTCAGTAACATCGCCTGCGGTCTCTTTTACTGTGCCCTTGATTTTATCTACTTTTCCATTATCTGACATGATAAAATTCCTCCTCAGTTGTGATCCGCTACTTCTTACATCATTTATCCAATTATAACACATTAGTAATCTTCGTCCAAGGTCATGCTGGACGGCCAGCCGGAAAGCGAGAACTTCTCGTCGAGGGCTTGCACCCGGGCGAGGTCGGCTGCGGTTAGGGCAAAGTCAAAGATGTTGATGTTGGCGGCCATGTGGGCCGGATTAGTTGAGCGCGGGATCACCATGATCTGGCGCTGGGTCAAATAACGTAGCATCACCTGGGCGGTGGTGTGGTCGTACTTAGCGGCCAGGTCCTTTAGTACCGGTACCGTTTGGAAGTTGGCCATGATTTCACCTAGTTGCGCGCGGTTAAAGTTGCTAACGCCGATCGAACGGAGCTTACCGGCCTGGTAGGCTTCCTCCAGCGCCCGGTAAGTCCCCAGGTCGTCTTGCATCGGCCAGTGGATCAGCATCAAGTCAAAGTAGTCCAGCCCGGCCTCAGTGAGGGAATTGTCGATCCCAGCTTGGTGGCCCGGTAGCCGGTCGTCATCGCCTTAGTGGTGATGAATAACTCTTCGCGGGGAAGGCCGCTTTCTTTAACCGCCGCCCCGACCCCGGCTTCGTTGCGGTAGTACTGGGCGGTGTCGATGCTGCGGTAGCCCAGCTTAAGGGCCTCAGCCACGGCGGCCTTGGTTTGGCTAGGGCTAATCTGGTAGGTCCCAAAGCCCAAGATCGGCGCCGTTATCCCGTTATTTAACCTTACGTTTTCCATTTTAAACGCCCCCTTTGTTGGCCTTATGATAGCACCTGAACCTAACTTGAGGTCAAGCAACATCATGGGGGCGCCGGCCGGTTAATTAAGCCTGGTTGGTCGGGTAAATTATCACTTCGCTGATGTCGACTTCGGCGGGCTGATCGACGGCGATGTTAACCACCCGGGCGATCGCTTCCGGGCTCAGGGCGTGCTGCTTGTAAAAGGCCTTCATATTTGCGGCCGTCGTTTCAAAGCCGATGTGATCAAGAAGCTCGGTATCAATGGCGGCCGGGCACAGGGTCGTGCAGCGGATGTTGGTGCCTTCGTTGGCGCTCTCCATCCGGGTGACCTCCATGGCGTTGCGCACGCCCCACTTGGCGGCCCCGTAGACCCCGGAACCGACGTAATTCTTCACCCCGGCCACGGAGGAGGTGGCGATGATGTGGCCGTGCTTTTGGGCCTTAAAGACCGGCAAGACCGCCGCAATCCCGTTTAAGACCCCCTTTAAATCGATCTCAATCATGGCGTTCCACTCGTCAACCCAGACCTCGCTCATCGGCGAGTTCGGCATGATCCCGGCGTTATTGTAGATGACGTCGAGGCCACCAAATTCTGCTTGGGCGGCCGCCACCAAGTCCTTGACGCTTTGCAAGTCGGTGACGTCAACAGTCCGGTAGCTAGCTTGGCCCCCGGCGGCCTTGATTTCATCCACCACCGCCTGGAGCTTGGCCCACAGGAGCGTTTCTTCGCCAGCCCCCTTTAGGACTAACGGCGCCAACACCGAAATGTCGCCGGCGCTTTCAATATGGACCTTGTTGACTTGTTGGCCACTGGCCAGCACCTGCGCCGCCTGCTGGGCCATTAGCGCTTTGGTAGCGGCCTTAAGTTGCTTTTTGAGGGCCTTGTTTTTGGCCAGCAGGTCGCTAGCGGCGGCGACCACCTCTTCCGGGGTCGTGCTCAACGCCGTGGCGACCTCCTTCAGCTGCTGATGGGCGGCCTTTAAACGTGCCATGGCGGCCAGGCCGGTCGCAATTAAGACCTTGGTGCCCCCGGGTAGATAAAAGAGGGGTCGTTTTTGCCCCAAGCCGCCAGGTTTTCCGGCTGGTACTGGCGGACATAGTCTTGAAACTGCGGGTACAAGGCGACGTTGGTCTGGTAATCGAAGATCAGGTCGTCTTGGCGCTCGGCGTAACCCGGCTCCGTGGTGTGGGCGATGTCTAAGGAATAGCCATCCGGGCCGACCGTACCGGGCTTTTCGCCGGTCAAATACTGGCCCTTAATCGTCTCCGGGGCAAAGGCGCTTTCGTATTGCGCCCGCGGTTCCGGGGTTGGATTGGCCCAGTACTTAGCCCGTTCTGCCCACTTCGGCCCCAGCCCTTCTTGATAGATATTGCCGTTTTGGCTGACGATGCCCAGCACCCGCTCTGGCTGGCGCATCGCCAGGCGAAACCCGATCGGGGCTCCGTAATCAAAGACATACAAAAAGTATTGGTCGACCTTGAGCGCGGCTAAGAAGCCGGCCACGTTCTTGGTCAGGTTCTCAAAGGTATACTCAAACGATTCGCGACTGGGCGCTGCCGAGTTACCAAAACCGATCAAATCCGGCGCCAGCACGTGGAAATCACGGGCCAACAGCGGCATTAGATTGCGAAACATACTCGATGACGACGGGAAGCCGTGCAAGAGGACAAAGGCCGGCTTACTTGGGTCGCCCGCTTCACGGTAAAAGACGTCGAGGCCGTCGACGTTAACGGTTTTGTATTGGATGATAGTAATCGCCCCTATTCTGAAATTTCTAAAACATCACTGAGGTCCGGGCGCTGGGCCCGAAAGGCATTGACCTTGGCCGAGCTTTCGTAGCCGAGCTCGACCCCGACCAGGAGCCGCTCTGTTTCCGGGATCCCCAGTACTTGGCGGACCACCTGCGGGTAGCGGACGCTGTTGTAGGTTGGAATCGACCCCAACCCCTTGGCCGTCGCCGCCAGCAAGAGGCTTTGCATGAAGGCCCCGGCGTCTAGGATCGCCCAGTCCGGCGTTTGCTTAGGGATCGTGACGAAGAGAATCGCCGGGGCGTTATTCAAGGCGTCGCTGGCCCCGGTCATCACCGTGTGGGCCTCGTCAAAGTCGGTAAAGGAATGCACCAGGTCGTGACCCCAGTCCTTCATCAGTTTTTGCGGCCGGGCGTCCCAGTCGTCCCGGCTCATCGTTTTAAGGTCCGGGTTGGTTGCCACCTTTTGGGCGGCCAGGTCTAAACACCCCTGGCGAATTTGGGTCAGCGACTGGCCGGTCGCCGCGTACACCCGCCAGGGCTCGGAGTTGACCCAGGACGGCGTTTGCTGAGCTAAGCGCACGATTTCTTGGATCGTTTCTTTTGCAACGGGTTGGTCGGTAAAATCCCGTACCGCATGGCGGGATTTAAGGGCGTCTTCAACTTGCATAATCCACCTCCGAAATGCTTTACTTCTTTACGTTATCAGGTTATTCTAAGCCCAATTTGCTTTATCCATAATTGGCGAGAATACCCCCACTTCGACAAGTGGGGGATGAATCGCCTCCTTAAAGCACGATAGTGCTTTTTCTTTTGCGCTATGGTATATTTAGTATATGTTAAAGGATCGTGGTGATAACAATAGAATTAGATAGAAATCAGCACTCAGTATATCTACTCAATTATCATTTAGTAATGGTTGTTAAATATCGGCGTAAAGTCATTAACGATGAAATATCTGAGTATCTGAAACATCGTTTTGTAGTAGTTGGTCAGTCTTATGGTATTAATCTTCAAGAGTGGAACCATGATATTGACCATGTTCATGTCTTGTTCCGCGCAACACCGCATACGGAGATGGCTAAGTTCCTGAACGCTTATAAATCATCAAGTTCTCGAATGGTTAAGAAACTATTTCCAGAAATTAAGCGTCAGTTGTGGGAATCCGCTTTTTGGACCCAAAGCTATTGTTTAATTAGTACTGGTGGTGCACCGTTAGAAGTAGTAAAAAAGTACATTAAAAGTCAAGGGAGAAAGTAATGGTTCTTAAAGCCGTGAAAATGCGTATATATCCTAATTCCGAGCAACGTGACCGTTTAATGCAAACCTTCGGTTGCGCTCGTTTTGTGTGGAATCAGATGCTTAATATGCAAATTGAGCGGCGAAAGAACAATCCAGACGCCAAGTTTGTCAATGCCTTTGGCATGAACAATCTTCTAAAACGATTAAAAGAAGAATATCCCTGGTTGAAGCAAGCAGAATCAACATCCTTGCAAAGCGCTAATTGCAATCTAGCCGACGCCTTTCAGCGTTTTTTTAAAGGGCAAAATAAGTTTCCACACTTTAAGTCACGAAAGTATGCACAGAGCTATAACTCGAAATGTGTTAACCACAACATTAAAGTGATTGACAATCACCATATTAAGTTGCCTAAATTAGGGGTAGTTTACTTTCGATCAGGACGTTTGCCAGGCGAATTGTCAAACTAAGTGCAACGGTTTGTCAAAAAATACTTCATATGGGGTTTCATAGTTTAACACTTTGCGAGGACGTTGATTTAACTGCTTTTGGCAGTGTTCAACGTCCTGTTCTGTATAATTATCAATATCTGTTCGCTTGGGAAAATATTCCCGGATTAATCCATTTGTATTCTCATTTGTTCCACGCTGTTCAGGCGAATATGGATCGGGCCAATAGGCAGTAACACCTAACCTTTCGCTGATTTCATCAAGATGAAGAAATTCGATCCCATGATCTGGTGTAATAGAATGAACAAATTCTTTAGGAATGGCCCCTAACAGTTCAACTAAGCCTTTATTTATCTCCTGCGAGTCCTTTTGCACAACCTTTTTGATAAGCGTAAGCCGACTAAGCCGATCGACAACCGTTAAAAGGATGGAGTGACCCGTTCGACCAATCACAGTATCAATTTCCCAGTCACCTATACGTTGACGCTGGTTGATAAAACCAGGGCGCTCATGGATCGAGATATAGTCGGTCTGTACTTCTCGATGTCGTCTAGTATTCTTTGAATGCCGGGTCCGATGTTTATGTCTGAGATGGCGCTGAATACCGGTATCACCACGTGAGGAGTACTTTTCACCTAAATTGTGTTGATAGATATGACGGTAAATTGTGTTGTAGCTAACACACCATTGATGTTCCTTATTAAAGCGAGCGGTAATCTGCTCTGGTGACCAGTGCAGATCTAAGATGTAATGAACAATTTGAGTAATTGTGGATGGCTGTCTAATAGCCGCTTCTTGTGACAATTCTGCCGCTTTTGATGATAGTCATTATCTGCTTTGCTTGGGGAATAATTACCTGCACAACGTTTTAACTCCCGTGAAATAGTGCTTGGATTTCGCCCCAGCCGTAACGCAACAGCCCGGATAGATAACCCCTTAGCTCGTAAAAACATAAGTATTTCACGTTCTTTTATAGTAAGATGTTTATAGCTCATACCGGATACCTCAAATTGTTTGATTTGGTCGTTAAACATATTCTACCCGGTATGGGTTTATTTTTTTACTTTGTGTTGCATTTCAATTGTAAATTCGCCCCACTTAAATGTTCAACTTAAATTTTACAATCTGCCAGAATTAAAAAGGGCTGGGGGATTCCCTCAGCCCTTTTATTTCACACTCTACAATTATTTACTAAATTTATTTTCCCGTCAGTTTACTAAATCGGCCTGTAACCTATGCTAAGATGAATGGAAATATGTCAGAGGAGGTGGCGAAATGGTCGCCATTAAAGACATTGCCAAGGCAGCCGGGTATTCCCAGTCAACGGTTTCCCGCCTGCTATCGGATGACACAAGTTTATCGATTTCGACCGAGGCCAAGGATAAGATCCTCCAGGTCGCAAATGAAATGGGCTACTGGAAGAATAACCCCAACGTCCGGATCTCCGCTAAGATTGCCCTCCTGATCCTGATTAACCCCACCGAGCACCTCCACGACCGCTACTATGAGCAACTGGTGGACCTGATTGGGAAGGCCTTAGACGAGTCCGACTTCCACGTTTCAACCTTCCACAACCTTACCGATCTGTTAGCGGACCGGTCGACTTACCAGGGCTTCATCGCGGTCGGCTACGAAAAATCAACGGATGCCCAACTGGAAAAGCTACACCAAAAGATTCCGGCCGGCGTCTTCATTGACGTCAACCCGGCCCCGCAATCCTTTGATTCCGTCCAGCCCAACCTCCGCTTAGCAATCGATGACGCCTATCAGCGTTTACGGGAGCGGGGCTATTACCGAATCGCCTTCGTCGGGGCAATCGGGTCGAAGGGTCAGCCGGACCCGCGCCAGTTAGAATACGAGCTGCTGGTTAACCGGGATCACCTGGAGAAGCTGAGCTACGTGGGCGAAAACTTCACGATTCAAACTGGCCATCAGCTAGGTCAGGCGGTTTTGCAGGAAGAAAAGTTGCCGATTGCCTTCATTGTTGCTTCTGACACCCTCAGTGTGGGTCTCCTCCAAGCCTTTAATGAGGCCCGGGTTAACGTCCCCGCCGACACGGTCTTAATTTCAATCAACGACTCCGACATCGCTTCCTACCTGTCGCCACCGTTGACCACTTACCGGATCGACCAGGCGACGGTGGTCCGCTTAACGATTCAAACCCTGCAGGATGCCATTAACCACCCGCACCGGTCCCATATCCATCAGTTTGTCGACCTAGAACTGGTCTTTCGCAAGTCCTTTCCCAAGCAGGTAAATTAATTTAGCAAGAATATTTCTGGCCTCAGCGCGGGTTATGCCATCCTAATTTGTTATGATAAATGTAACCGGTTACAAATCTAACGAAGAGGTGGATAACATTGAACGCAAAACCGAAAAATAATTGGTACCCCAAGTTTGCCTTTGGAATGGGAAACTTGGGCCACGCCGCCTTTTACGGGGCCCTATCAAATTACTTTATTGTCTTCGTGACCTCAGTGATGTTCACGGGGGTCTCCAGCCAAATTGCCGATCGCTTAATCGGGATGATCACCAGCCTAATCGTGATCATTCGGATTGCCGAAATTTTCGTTAACCCCCTGCTGGGGAACGTGGTTGATAACACCAAGAGCCGCTGGGGAAAGTTTAAACCCTGGCTCTTAGCCGGGACCCTGATTTCATCGGTCCTGTTCGTGACCCTCTTTACGGGTTTCTTTGGCTTAATCAAGGTTAACTGGCTCCTGTACGCGATTGTCTTTGCCCTGATCTTCATCATCATGGACGTCTTTTACGCCTTTGCTGACGTCTCCTACTGGGGGATGGTACCAGCCTTAAGTGAAGACAGCCATGAACGGTCGGTCTACACCTCGATGGGGACCTTCGCCGGCTCCATCGGCTGGAACGGACTGACGATCATCGTGGTGCCGGTCGTGACCTACTTCACCTTCCTCACTACCGGTAAGCACACCCAGGGGGGACCGGGCTGGTTCGCCTTCGCCACCATCATCGGCCTGTTGGCAATTATCTGTGCGATCTTCGTCATCACGGGGACCACGGAAAAGGACGACTTGATTCGGTCTTCAGCCAACCGAAAGACGACCATTAAGGACGTTGCCCGGGCCCTGGCCCACAATGATCAACTGCTTTGGACCTGCTTGGCTTACTTTATGTACTCACTGGCCAACACCATCACCACCGGGGTTCTCTACTACTTCTTTAAGTTTGTCCTGAACCGGCCGGGTACTTACTGGGTAGTGGGGATGGCCGCAATGATCATTTCTTTTTTGACCTCGCCCCTTTACCCCGTCCTTAACAAGTTCATCCCCCGCAAGGTTCTGTACACGGTCGGGATGGTCTGCATGATGGTGGCTTATTTGATCTTTATCTTTGCCCACGATAACATGACCCTCTTAATCATCGGCCTGGTCCTTTACTACTTCACCTTTGCCCAGCTGGTGGCTATTTTAACCATGACTGACGCAATTGAATACGGCCAGTTAAAGAACGGGGAGCGGAACGAAGCGGTGATCTTGTCCATTCGGCCCTTAATTGATAACCTGACCGGGGCCTTCTCCAACGGACTGGTCGGCTACATTGTGATTGCCGCTGGGATGACGGGCGCCGCCACAGCTGCCGACATGACGGCCAAGAAGATCGCCACCTTTAACAGCTTAGCCTTTTACATTCCACTGGCCCTGGCTGTCTTGTCAGTTGTGATTTTCCTGTGGAAGGTTAAGCTATCCGAAAAGGCCCACGCCGAGATTGTGGACGAACTAACCTCTAAGTTGGCGGAGGGTGAATCGGACTTTACCCCGGTTGAAGCCGAACCAGCAACAACGGGAACGACAACGGTACTGGCGCCGGTTGATGGGAATCTGATATCTTTAGATCAAGTTCAGGTCGAGGGGCACCCCTTTAAGGGCCTTGGCTTTGCCATTCAACCAGCGAGTGGTCACGTCTACGCACCTTTCGATGGGACGGTCGTCTTTCTCTTCTCAACCAAGCACTTAATCGGTCTGATTTCTGATCAGGGGTTAAAGACAATCATTCACATTGGGGTTGGTACGGTTAACATGCGGGGTGAAGGCTTCGTTACCCACTGCAGCGAGGGTGAACGAGTCCACACCGGTCAATTATTAATGGACTTTAACCGGGATTTAATTAAAGACCAAGGTTATGAAGATTCTGTGGTCGTTTTCTACACCGAACCACAGGAATTAGAACCCCTGGCCCCCGTTGATCAGCGGAGTGTTAAACTTGGGGATTCGATCATGAAGGTAACGCTTAAAAAAGATAAGTCCTAAATTGCAAGATTAAGTGAACCACCCGGCCACGGGAGTGGCCGAGGTTTATACTGCTAATGTTTCAGGGCCAATTATCTTAAGTATTTCCTCTTCAAATCTGTCTAGAGAAGACTTACCACCAAGAATCTTTCTTGGGTAGGAGTTGAGCCTCAGGTTTGCTTGTTCAACGTCAAATTCACTGAACAATTGTAAACTGGTACCTTTGGTACTATCCCCTGTCAAGTTGACACTTATAAAAACGAAAACACAATTTTTCTTATCCGACCAAATCGTGGTAATATTCCGCCACGGTTTGGTCATTTCTTTTAGCGGAAATGAACTGATTCGTGAAGTACATTATTCCAGCACGAACCTGTTCCTGTAACTCTGCTAGAGTTTGCGCCTTTGGACGATACTCGAGCCAGATGCTTTTAAAATCTGCCCACCAGTGTTCCATTACGGCGTTATCCGCTGGTGTCCCAGGCGCCGATAGGCTATGCCTTACCTTCTCCTGACGGAGAGCTTCGTTGTAATTGGCGGACGTATATGCCGCTCCACGATCCGTATGGATCATTTCTGGAGTGGTTCCACTAGCCTTAGCGGCTTGGTTAAAGACTTTGATTGCGGCTTCACTGGTCTCCGTTGGTGAGATTAACCATGCTGCTGGCCTTTGTCCATATAGATCTAAGATGGCGTGTAGACGGACTTTATTAGCGGCCCCGTAAGTCAGTTCTGTTGTATCTGTTACCCAAACCTGATTCGTCTTTTCTTGCTTAAATTGCCGATTTAGTAGGTTTTCATCTTGATAGGTTTGTTTTGCTCCCTGGCGGTCCTTTTTTGGCTGCCGGTAATCCGCCCGAATTCCATTAATTTTCATAATCCTGCTAACCCGCTTAATTCCCACTCTGTAACTTAATCGGCCCTCTTTATTCAATAGACGAACCATCTTATCGTATCCAACACTATCTTGATGCCGTTTTTCGATTCGCTTGATCTCCTCCAGTACTTCCCCTTCCTGCTGTTCGCGTAGCGATAATCTACGATTTAACCATTTGTAATACGCTTGCCGACTGATTCCCGCAGCTCGGGCCGTTTCACTAACTGTGTACTCGCCACTGCTGGTCATTTCTTGAACCGCTTGATATCGTTTGGCCGCTTCACCTCCCGGTTGCTTATTTCGATCAATTTTTTTGAGAAGGCAATCTGAACCTCTCTTTCACGTAATTTAGCTTTGAGGTCCCGAATCTCTTTGAGTAACTGTTCCTCACGGTCGGCTGGTTGCCTACCCCTGGTCTTGCCACGCCGGTCCTTTAGGGCCGTCCAATCGTTTGCTTGCTCGTATTTCTGCGTCCAGGCATACGCTCTGGAATAGGTAATATCAAACTTTTGCGCTGCTTGCTTGTAGTCATGATTATGCTTCAAGACCCATTTAACGATTTCGATTTTCTCGTCATACGAGACCTTTCGTCCCATCTTCCGCACCCGCTTTCTTACTGGTTCTTTACCATTATTGTAAAGGATGACCCAGTTACGAAGTTGGGATAATCCACAGATATCATACTTTAATAGGATTTCTTTGGTAGGAAGACGGTGATTTCGATAATCACGGACGGCACGAAGCTTAAGCTTCTTAGGGTACCGGCGATTGTGTACTGGGCGCTCTAAATTAGCCAATCCGCCAGTTAGATACTGCTGGATCCAACGCTTTAAACTCCCTGCACCTACATTGTGATAATCAGCGAAAACCTTGAGTGACTCGTTAACGTTTTGAAATTGACTTAATAAGCGAAGCTTGGTAGTCGTTGAATAGGTGATTTTCATAAAAATAGCCTCAAAAGTCATCACTTTTTATTGGCGAATTGTAGAATGAGGTTAGCCAGTCATTGGCAAAATAAAAAACGTCATTGTGACGTATCGTGTATCATTTTAAGTGACCAAACCAAAATGAGGAGATACGTACAATGACGCACTTAAATGATATCACGACAGACACTAATGTTTCTACTAGATCTAAAGGTTCTCACCTGACGATCGATGATCGTGTTAAGATCTCTGTGCTTAAAGAGCTTGAATACTCTAACCGAATGATTGCCCAGTATATAGGTGTTGCTCACGGGACCATTGATCGTGAGATTAAGCGAGGAATGGTCACCAAAATGTCCAAACAGTCGAATAACGGTAAGGTTTACTGCTACTACAAGGAGTACTATGACCCTTATACGGCTCAAGAACGTTATGAAAAAAGCAGGTCTAACTGTGGCAGAACACCAATTTATCAATCATCTCCTGAAATCATTAATTTGCTTGATGATCTTATGTTGGGCGAATTTGACTTTAAGGATCATGACAAGTTTGAATCATTAGAGTCGCAAAAATGCTCACCTTACGCTGCGCTCAAGATTGCAGAATCGCTTGTTAATGACGACGTAAAGCTTCCCGCATCGGAAAGGTCCATTTACAACTGGATTGATAAGGGACTCCTAAGAACGAAGAATATTGACCTTCTAGAGAAAACTCGGCGTACTAAGGCCAAACATGGTCGAACTCCAAAGCGTGAACAGCCAGGTAAGAACATTTCCCAACGACCAAAAGAGGTGGAAACTCGCACCACTTTCGGTCATTGGGAAATGGATACCGTTCAAGGTAAAAAGTCAGCTGAAGATCCAGTAATTCTCGTTCTCGCAGAGAGACTTACCAGGTATAACCTTGCTTTTAAGATCACATCAAAAACGCCTAATGCGGTTTCTAGAGTTATTACCAAGCTCAAAGAGCTTACAGGTGACTACTTTGACGAGATCTTTAAAACAATCACTCCAGACAATGGTAGTGAGTTCTTTGAGGTCGCTAATGAAGTTGACCAAGTATACTATGCTGATGCTTACTCGCCATGGCAACGAGGGACCAACGAGAACAACAATCGGCTCCTTCGTAGAAGTATCACTAAAGGTACCAGTTTACAATTGTTCAGTGAATTTGACGTTGAACAAGCAAACCTGAGGCTCAACTCCTACCCAAGAAAGATTCTTGGTGGTAAGTCTTCTCTAGACAGATTTGAAGAGGAAATACTTAAGATAATTGGCCCTGAAACATTAGCAGTATAAACCTCGGCCACTCCCGTGGCCGGGTGGTTCACTTAATCTTGCAATTTAGGAATACCATTCAATATCAATTTCAAACATAATTTTGCACACAAAAAACCAGGCGTGGAGCCTATTATATCAGTATATACAGCTCTCTTTCGATGCATTTAATTACACACACTTTTTCTGTGTGCACAGCCGTGTGCATTATATTCCTAATTAAACAAAATTAAACCTTGATATTATCTAGCTAAATGCTGATATATCAAGGTTTGTTGAGCTTTATAAAGCTTACTAGTGCTGACTAAAGGATTCGAACCTTCGACCTACGCATTACTAGTGCGTTGCTCTGCCAACTGAGCTAAGTCAGCATATCAATATCTTTTAATATTCTATCAAAAGACACCGAGAAAGGAAAGACTTTCTTTCCAAAGTTTGCGTGGCAACGTCCTATCCTCGCAGGGGGCGATCCCCCAACTACTTTTGGCGTGCTGAAGCTTAACTTCTGTGTTCGGCATGGGAACAGGTGTATCCTTCAGGCCATCATCACCACACTTTGAAAGCTTGTGCTTTCAAAACTAAACAATATCTTTTCTTATCAAGAATCCTCACACCTGACTTGGTTAAGTCCTCGACCGATTAGTAATGGTCCGCTCCATGCGTCACCGCACTTCCACTTCCATCCTATCTACCACATCATCTCTGTGGGGTCTTACTTCCAAAGGAATGGGAAATCTCATCTTGAGGCGAGTTTCACACTTAGATGCTTTCAGCGTTTATCTCATCCATACATAGCTACCCAGCGATGCTCCTGGCGGAACAACTGGTACACCAGCGGTATGTCCATCCCGGTCCTCTCGTACTAAGGACAGGTCCTCTCAAATTTCCTACGCCCGCGACGGATAGGGACCGAACTGTCTCACGACGTTCTGAACCCAGCTCGCGTACCGCTTTAATGGGCGAACAGCCCAACCCTTGGGACCGACTACAGCCCCAGGATGCGATGAGCCGACATCGAGGTGCCAAACCTCCCCGTCGATGTGGACTCTTGGGGGAGATAAGCCTGTATCCCCAGGGTAGCTTTTATCCGTTGAGCGATGGCCCTTCCATGCGGAACCACCGGATCACTAAGCCCGACTTTCGTCCCTGCTCGACCTGTCTGTCTCGCAGTCAAGCTCGCTTGTGCCTTTACATCTGCGAATGATTTCCAACCATTCTGAGCGAACCTTTGGGCGCCTCCGTTACCTTTGGGAGGCGACCGCCCCAGTCAAACTGCCCACCTGACACTGTCTCCCCACACCGATCAGTGGGGCGGGTTAGAGTGGTCATAATACAAGGGTAGTATCCCACCACGGCCTCCACCGCGAAACTAGCGTCCCGGTGTTTCTACGGCTCATACCTATCCTGTACAAGTAGTACAAACACTCAATATCAAGCTACAGTAAAGCTCCATTGGGGTCTTTCCGTCCTGTCGCGGGTAGCCTGCATCTTCACAGGCAATTCAATTTCCACCGAGTCTCTCGTTGAGACAGTGCCCAGATCGTTACGCCTTTCGTGCGGGTCGGAACTTACCCGACAAGGATTTCGCTACCTTAGGACCGTTATAGTTACGCCGCCGTTTACTGGGGCTTCAATTCAGGGCTTCGCCGAAGCTAACTCTTCCTTTTAAACCTTCCAGCACCGGGCAGGCGTCAGCCCCTATACTTCATCTTACGATTTTGCAGAAACCTGTGTTTTTGATAAACAGTCGCCTGGGCCTTTTCACTGCGGCTGGTCTTGCGACCAGCACCCCTTCTCCCGAAGTTACGGGGTCATTTTGCCGAGTTCCTTAACGAGAGTTCACTCGCTCACCTTAGGATTCTCTCCTCGACTACCTGTGTCGGTTTGCGGTACGGGCAGTTAAATACTCACTAGAAGCTTTTCTCGGCAGTGTGACATCGGCAACTTCGCTACTTTAATTTCGCTCCCCATCACAGCTTGTCAACCCGGCTTAAAGCATTTGACTCTAAACCTGACTTACTGCTTGGCCAGACACTTCCAATCGTCTGGTTTGCTTAGCCTCCTGCGTCCCTCCATCATTCAAACGCATTTAACTGGTACAGGAATCTCAACCTGTTATCCATCGACTACGCCTCTCGGCCTCGCCTTAGGTCCCGACTTACCCTGGGAGGACGAGCCTTCCCCAGGAAACCTTAGTCATTCGGTGGACAGGATTCTTACCTGTCTTTCGCTACTCATACCGGCATTCTCACTTCTAAGCGCTCCACTAGTCCTCACGGTCTAACTTCGTCGCCCTTAGAACGCTCTCCTATCACGTGTCAAAAAGGACACATCCACAGTTTCGGTAATATGCTTAGCCCCGGTACATTTTCGGCGCAGAATCACTCGACTAGTGAGCTATTACGCACTCTTTAAATGATGGCTGCTTCTGAGCCAACATCCTAGTTGTCTATGCAACTCCACATCCTTTTCCACTTAGCATATATTTAGGGACCTTAACTGGTGATCTGGGCTGTTCCCCTTTCGACGGTGGATCTTATCACTCATCGTCTGACTCCCGGACATAAATCATTGGCATTCGGAGTTTATCTGAAGTCGGTAACCCATGACGGGCCCCTCGTCCAAACAGTGCTCTACCTCCAAGATTCTCGATTCCGAGGCTCCCCCTAAAGAGATTTCGGAGAGAACCAGCTATCTCCAAGTTCGTTTGGAATTTCACCGCTACCCACACCTCATCCCAGCCTTTTTCAACAGACACGGGTTCGGGCCTCCAGTGCGTTTTACCGCACCTTCACCCTGGACATGGGTAGGTCACCTGGTTTCGGGTACATAACTACGTACTTCATACGCCCATTTCAGACTCGCTTTCGCTGCGGCTCCGGTTTTTCCACCTTAACCTTGCACGTAATCATGACTCGCCGGTTCATTCTGCAAGAGGCACGCCGTCACCCATTAACGGGCTCCGACAGCTTGTAGGCACATGGTTTCAGGAACTATTTCACTCCCCTCCCGGGGTGCTTTTCACCTTTCCCTCACGGTACTGGTTCACTATCGGTCACTAGGGAGTATTTAGCCTTGCGAGATGGTCCTCGCGGATTCCGACGGGGTTTCACGTGTCCCGCCGTACTCAGGATCCTGAACGGAGAGAACCAGGTTTCGTCTACTGGACTATCACCATCTCTGGTGTGGCTTCCCAGCCACTTCGACTACCTGATTCTTTGGTAACTCCAAAGTTCAGTCCTACAACCCCACTGAGCAAGCTCAGTGGTTTGGGCTCTTCCCGTTTCGCTCGCCGCTACTCAGGGAATCGAATTTTCTTTCTCTTCCTGCAGCTACTAAGATGTTTCAGTTCACTGCGTCTACCTCTTGGCAGCTATGAATTCACTGCTCAAGTAATCATCGACTAAGATGATTGGGTTTCCCCATTCGGAAATCTCCGGATCAAAGCGTACTTACCGCTCCCCGAAGCATATCGGTGTTAGTCCCGTCCTTCATCGGCTCCTAGTACCAAGGCATTCACCATGCGCCCTTCATAACTTAACCTTACTGATCGTAGATCAGTCAAGTTAGTTGAGTATGCGATTATAATTCGTTAAAAACTCAAATAACGCGGTGTTCTCGGTTTTCTTGATTTTATTAGAAATTGATATTATTTAGTTTTCAAAGTACAAACTCGCTAACCTTGCGGCTAGCAATGGAGAATATCGGGATCGAACCGATGACCTCCTGCTTGCAAAGCAGGTGCTCTCCCAGCTGAGCTAATTCCCCATGATGGGCCTAAGTGGACTCGAACCACCGACCTCACGCTTATCAGGCGTGCGCTCTAACCAACTGAGCTATAGGCCCAACAAGCGATGATAAATCATCTTGAGAAGTAAACCTCTCAAAACTGAACACTGTTTCGACAATGTGTAGGTTTCCGATTAATTCCTTAGAAAGGAGGTGATCCAGCCGCAGGTTCTCCTACGGCTACCTTGTTACGACTTCACCCTAATCATCTGTCCCACCTTAGGCGGCTGGCTCCTAAAAGGTTACCCCACCGACTTTGGGTGTTACAAACTCTCATGGTGTGACGGGCGGTGTGTACAAGGCCCGGGAACGTATTCACCGCGGCATGCTGATCCGCGATTACTAGCGATTCCGACTTCGTGCAGGCGAGTTGCAGCCTGCAGTCCGAACTGAGAACGGTTTTAAGAGATTTGCTTGCCCTCGCGAGTTCGCGACTCGTTGTACCGTCCATTGTAGCACGTGTGTAGCCCAGGTCATAAGGGGCATGATGATCTGACGTCGTCCCCACCTTCCTCCGGTTTGTCACCGGCAGTCTCACTAGAGTGCCCAACTTAATGCTGGCAACTAGTAACAAGGGTTGCGCTCGTTGCGGGACTTAACCCAACATCTCACGACACGAGCTGACGACGACCATGCACCACCTGTCATTGCGTTCCCGAAGGAAACGCCCTATCTCTAGGGTTGGCGCAAGATGTCAAGACCTGGTAAGGTTCTTCGCGTAGCTTCGAATTAAACCACATGCTCCACCGCTTGTGCGGGCCCCCGTCAATTCCTTTGAGTTTCAACCTTGCGGTCGTACTCCCCAGGCGGAGTGCTTAATGCGTTAGCTCCGGCACTGAAGGGCGGAAACCCTCCAACACCTAGCACTCATCGTTTACGGCATGGACTACCAGGGTATCTAATCCTGTTCGCTACCCATGCTTTCGAGTCTCAGCGTCAGTTGCAGACCAGGTAGCCGCCTTCGCCACTGGTGTTCTTCCATATATCTACGCATTCCACCGCTACACATGGAGTTCCACTACCCTCTTCTGCACTCAAGTTATCCAGTTTCCGATGCACTTCTCCGGTTAAGCCGAAGGCTTTCACATCAGACTTAGAAAACCGCCTGCACTCTCTTTACGCCCAATAAATCCGGATAACGCTTGCCACCTACGTATTACCGCGGCTGCTGGCACGTAGTTAGCCGTGACTTTCTGGTTAAATACCGTCAACGTATGAACAGTTACTCTCATACGTGTTCTTCTTTAACAACAGAGCTTTACGAGCCGAAACCCTTCTTCACTCACGCGGTGTTGCTCCATCAGGCTTGCGCCCATTGTGGAAGATTCCCTACTGCTGCCTCCCGTAGGAGTATGGGCCGTGTCTCAGTCCCATTGTGGCCGATCAGTCTCTCAACTCGGCTATGCATCATCGCCTTGGTAGGCCGTTACCCCACCAACAAGCTAATGCACCGCAGGTCCATCCAGAAGTGATAGCGAGAAGCCATCTTTTAAGCGTTGTTCATGCGAACAACGTTGTTATGCGGTATTAGCATCTGTTTCCAAATGTTGTCCCCCGCTTCTGGGCAGGTTACCTACGTGTTACTCACCCGTCCGCCACTCGTTGGCGACCAAAATCAATCAGGTGCAAGCACCATCAATCAATTGGGCCAACGCGTTCGACTTGCATGTATTAGGCACACCGCCGGCGTTCATCCTGAGCCAGGATCAAACTCTCATATAAAATAAGAAGCTTGAATAGCTCTTTTTAATAAATTAAGCGAATTGACTTCGCAAATGTTTTTTTGCCTCGATCATCAGATCAAGGACCCTACACATTTGATTCGTCGAAACATTATTCAGTTTTCAAAGGTCTACCGTTGATTAACTCACAAGGTGTATAATCAACTTATTTAGTATATCAGTTAACATTTTAACTGTCAAGAGTTAATTTGAATTAACTTTTTGAGCAACTTTCGTTAACCTGTTGCATCAGCAACTCTTGTACTATACCAGAGTTACCAACTGATGTCAACTGTTATTTTTAACAACCGCATCAGCACCGCGTTGTTTCGCGGTGACAACGGTATATAACTATACAGACCCTCACCCCAAATTGCAAGGGTAATTCCCAACTTTTCGCAAAAAACTTTCTGTCCCCCTTTTTAGTCGGGGCGCTCCCGTTTCACCCAACCGCCCCTTCTAATTATGCATAAAACCAAATTGGTCTACCCATTCTTTCCTGCATTTTGTACCCACTTATTCTATAATAGAACTACTAAGATCAGAAAGGACGTCTCCCATGTACCAAAACAAAGTTTACCTCGCTAGCCCCTTCTTCTCACCGGAGCAAAAGGAACGGATTGACATCGTAATGGCAGCCCTCAAGAAGAACCCAACCATCGATCCGGAGGGCATTTACAACCCCCAAGAACACCAAGCGGAGGGCTTAGAGTTTGGCTCCCGCGACTGGCAGGACACGGTCTTTGCCACCGACATGCGCCAGGTCAAGCGTGCCGACGTGGTGGTGGCCATCACCGACTACAAGTACGAAGAGGGCAACCCCGAACCAGACGCCGGCACCATCTTTGAGGTCGGGGCCGCTTGGGCTTGGAACATCCCGGTCGTCATGGCCCAGTTCCACCCCGATAACGAACTCAACTTGATGTTGGCCCGCTCCCACACCGCCATGTTTACCGGCGATCAGATTGAAGAGGGCCTAGCCACTTACGACTTCAACAACCTCCCGACCCACTGGACCGACATGAAGGTCTTTTAAAGAAAACGGGCACCCCTGACGCAAGCCAGGACGGTGCCCGTTTTTTATTTAACAACTTTAAAGTAGCTAAACCAAATGACAGTGGCAAAGACCGTCAACATGATAAAGGCGTTTTGGGTCCCCACGGCGGTTGTATAGGCCTGGCTGCCCGCCAAGTAAGTTTGGCTCTGGGCCACCACCACCGCACTTAAGGAAGTTCCCACCGCCCCGGCAAACTGCTGGAGGGTGTTCAAAATCGCGTTACCTTCCGTTTGTTGGTTGTCGGCAAGGGTCCGCAAGGCACTGGTCATTACCGAACCCATGCAAGTCCCCATCCCGGCCATGTATAAGACGTAGACGGTGGCAATGAAGGGGTTAGCCAGGTGACGGGCCGCTAAGGTAAAGATCAGCAGGGCTACCCAGCGGCAGGGTGGAAGTGCAAGCCAACCTTCTCGACGGGCCGTATGGCTAAGATAGGCTGAAGGTTGATGCCTTGGCATCGTTCTTCAGCCGTACTTAGACACTAGGCCCGTGGTTGGGAGCACGTTATCTGTGTAACAGAAAAAAGACCAGAAGGGACCTCCTTTCCAGTCTTTTCCCAATCCTTGTTATTACACTTTCCTTTGCACTCCCGCAATCCTGGTTCGATTGAGCAAGAGTGACGAGGAAACCACCGAGACCGAAGAGAAGGCCATCGCGAGGGCGGCCACCTCCGGGCTCAGGTGCAGCCCCAGGGCCACGAAGACCCCGGCGGCAATCGGAATCCCGATCAGGTTGTAGATCAGGGCCCAAAAGAGGTTCAGCTTGATTCGGTTGAAGGTCTTTTGTGACATATCCAGCGCCCTGACCACGCCGTTTAAATCGTTTTGGACGAGGACGATCGAACCAGATTCAATCGCCACGTCGGTCCCGCTGCCCATCGCAATCCCAACGGTGGCACTGGTCAAGGCCGGGGCGTCATTGATCCCGTCCCCAACAAAGGCCACCGGGCCACCTTGCTCCAGCGCCCGAACGTGATCGGCCTTTTCGTTTGGTAAAACGCCCGCGATGACCTGGTCGATCCCGACTTGGTCACCAATCGCTTGGGCCACCCGCTGATTGTCCCCGGTTAGCATAACCGTCTTCAAGCCGCGGGCCTTGAGCTCTTCAATCGCACGCTTGGAGCTCGGCTTGGGAACGTCTTGAATGGCGAGCAAGCCAATCACGGCGTCGCCCCTGGCCACCAAGACGACCGTTTTGGCCTCATCCTGGAGGGCCCGTTCCCTTGCTTGCAGTTCGGCTGGGTAGGCCAGGCCCGCCATTAAGCGGGCGCTGCCGACCCGGATAACTTGGCCGGCCAATCTGGCCGTTACCCCTTCGCCGGCGACGTTATTAAAGTCTGTCACCGGTTCGACTGGCAGCCCCGCTTCCCTAGCCTTTTGGACGATCGCCAGTGCCAAGGGGTGCTCGGAGGCGTCTTCTAAGGCCGCCGCTACCGCCAGGGTGTCTTCTGCACCAACCACGTCGGTCACCTGGGGCTTACCAACCGTGATCGTCCCGGTCTTATCAAAGACGACCGTCTTAATCCCATTGACCGCCTCCAGGGCCTCCCCGTTCTTGATCAGGACGCCAAGCTTAGCGGCCCGGCCGGTTCCGACCATTAGGGCCGTTGGCGTCGCCAGCCCCAACGCACACGGACAGGCGATCACGATCACCGCCACGGCGAAGAGCATTGCGGAAACGGCGCTCGCCTTTAACCAACTAAACCAGACGACGAAGGTGACGATCGCAATGATCAAGACCGCCGGCACGAAGACCTGGGCGATCCGGTCAGTTAACTTTTGGATCGGGGCGTGGCTGGTTTGGGCCTTTTTAACTAGCTCGACAATTTGGGAGAGCATCGTATCGGCGCCAACCTTTTGGGCTTCAAACTGGAATGTCCCGGCTTGGTTGATCGTTGAACCAATCACGGGATCGCCGACCCCCTTTTGAACCGGCATACTTTCACCGGTGACCATCGATTCGTCAACCGTCGTCACCCCGCTGGTGATCACACCATCAACCGGCACCTTTTGACCGGGGCGCACCCGGACCAAGTCGCCAACCACCACTTGGTCTAGTGGCACCTTAACGTAATTGCCATCACGCAAGACCTCGGCCTCTTTAACCTGTAAGTCGAGCAGTTTTTTGAGGGCACCGTTGGCGTTTTGGTGCATCCGTTCCTCCATCGCGTCGCCCAAGAGGACGAAGGTGGTGATAAAGGCGGCCGATTCAAAGTAGACCTCCCGCCCGGTTAGCATGGCAAAGAGGCTGTAGAAGTAGGCCACCGCCGTCCCGATCGCCACTAGGGTGTTCATGTTGGCGTTGTGCTGTAAAAAGGCTGCCCAGGCGCTCTTCCAGTAGGGCCAGGCCCCGACCACGATGATCAAAGTGGTGGTGACCAGGGCGACCCAGTTGTAGCCCGGCATCATCCAGCCCCACGGCATCGCCACCATTTGCACCAGCATTGGCAGCGTCAGAATCAAACAGACCCAGAACCGTTTCAAGCTGGTTAAATGCTTCATTATTTTACAACGACCTTTCCCTTAAACATGTCCATCCCGCAGGCAAAACCATATTCGCCACGCTGGTCGGTCTTAACGTCGAAGCTAACTTCTTGGTTAAGGGGTAGTTCGGCTTCAAAGCCCAGTTCCGGTGAGTGCACCACTTCCAAGCAGCCCTTGTCGCTAACCCGTTCAAAGACCAGCTTGGCCGGGACCCCCTTAGCCAAGCGAACGGTTTCTGGTTGGTAGCCCCCGTCAACGGTCACCTTAAAAACTTGTTGGCCGTCTTCGTTGACGGCCGGCTTCTTAAAACGATCAAATAATCCCATGGTTAGTTCCTCCTTATTTAACGATTACCTTGCCGTGGAACATATCCATTCCACAGGCGAAATTAAATTCCCCCGCTTGGTCGGTGGGAATTTCAACGGTGGTGGTGGGCTGCTTGGTTAAATCCTTATTGAGCCCTAACTGTTCAAAAACAATGTGCGACAGGCAGGCGGTCGAATCGCGCATCTCAAATTTGACTGACCCGCTAACGCCCTTCTTTAACACCACGGTACTGGGGGAATACCCCCCGTTGACCACCACGGTCGCCACCTGGTGATCCCCTTCCATCACGGCCTTGCCCGCTTGTGCTTGGTGCTTACCAAAGAACCACCAGACGATCAGGGCGATCAACACTAGGCCCACAATGGCGACGAGTACTTCTGCCATTTCGGCTCCCCTCCTTCGTTTACAAATGTAAATCTTAACGTTGGCTTTAGTATAGGAGCACCGTTTACGATTGTCAACGAGGGGAAGCCCTGATTTTAAGAGAAGTGCGACTAACCTCCTCGACGAGCCGTATGGCTAAGCTAGGGTAAAGGTTATCGCAGAATGCGATGTTCTTTGCCCGTACTTAGACACTAGGCTCGTGGTTAGGAGCACGTTAAAAGAAGTGTGGACCAGCCTATCAGGCAGGCCGTGGGCTAAGGCCTAGACACAGGTTAGCGCGTCAGCGGTGTTCTGTGGCTGGACTTAGCCACTAGGCCTGCGGCTGGGGAGCACGTTAAAAGAAGTGTGGACCAGCCTATCAAGCAGGCCGTGGGCTAAGCTAGAGCAAAGCACTAAAAAAATCCCGCACCAAATCAATCAGTACATGGTTGATCCAGTTCGGGATTTCGTTCAATTCAATTAAACAGTGGTGGGTGGCCACTCACCTAAATTATTTTGCCGTTTGGGCCTTGCCCTTCTTGGCCTTTTTAGTTGGTTTTTCTTCGACCACCGGTTCGTGACCGTATTGGAAGGCTTCCCCGGTCAACACTTCAACCGGCTTGAAGAGGCCGATAAAGTCGGCGTCAACCTTGATGTGCTTCTTAGCTTCCTCGTAGAAAAGAGCACTGATTGCGTAAATCACCGGCAGGTAAGCCGTAATTCCCAAGGCGATCAGGGCGTAACCTAAGTACATGAAGAAGTAGGTCGCCGTGTAGATCCCGTAGTAAGCAACCCCGCCAAAGATGGCTGACCAAACTACGATCGGCAACAGCACCAAGACGATTTGCAACAAGAGGAAGTTAAACTTCAGCCCTCCCATGAAGCGGCGGCTGGCCGTCAGGGCGTGGCGCATCGATTGCCCCAGGAAGTCTGGTTGCTTTTCCCGGTACAAAAGCGTTGCTTGCGAGTATTCGTAGGACTTCCAGATGATGATCAGGTAGTTTAAGATCCGGATCGTGTAAACCGCCCAGGTATACTTGGAAACGAAGCTACCGACGATCGTCAGCGGCAGGGTCCACAAGAAGATGAACAGGCCAGTGTAGAGGCTGATCCGCCACAATTGGTTCTTACGCAGGTGCTTGAAGTTCTTCCAAATCGTGCTAGGGCTCACCACCACGTCCGGGTGTTGAAGCCGGTCTTGGTAGGTGAAGACCACCGCCGTGGAAATGAAGTTAAACCAAAAGCCTAACGCCAAGATCAAAGCGAAGACCCCGAGCAGTTCCAGCAGGGCTAACAAAATCCCCGACGTGCTAGCCATCCCGTACATCAGCATCATCAAGTTCATGTACAAGGTGCTGACAAAGGACAGGTCCACGTAAACCAAAAGCGCCGTTAATGCGATGTAGATTAAAAAGAACCCACCCGTTGGCCACATTGCCTTGGTGTACCCCGGCTTGACCAGGTCCTTTAGTTTAGCCGTAAATGCCTTGAGCGGTACCCGCGAAAGTATATTCATTATTGCAATCTCTCCCCTGTTAAAAAATTATTACTTTCTATGATAACAGAACAGGGACGGGCGGTCAGGTCTTTTACACTTTCCTAACTAAATTACTATAAAAGGTTCATTTTTACCGGCGGGCGGCGCAATATTTTTGCAAACGGTCCAGCGCCGTTTTGATGACGTTTAAATCGGTGGCGTAAGAGAAGCGGACGTACCCTTCCCCACCGGCGCCAAAGTAAGAGCCTGGCGTGACGGCGACCTTCGCCTTTTCGGCCAGGTCGTAAGCGAACTTCTCGTCGTCTTGTTCCAGGTAGTCCGGAATCTTGGCAAAGATGTAAAAGGCACCCTCCGGATTGGTGGTTTCCCAGCCCAACTCCTGGAGCCCTTGATACAAGACGTTGCGGCGTTCCCGGTACTGGGCCCGCATAGCTGCCGGGTCCTCTTGGCCGTTGCGTAGCGCTTCTTCGGCGGCGTCTTGCACGAAGGTTGCCACGTCGGTCACGGCAAAGCCATGGACCTTAAAGAGTTCATCGGTGATCGGCTTTGGCGCACACATGTAGGCGACCCGCCAACCGGTCATGGCGTAGGACTTGGAGAAGCCGTTCAACAAGATCGTTTGTTCCGGCAAGGACTTAACGATCGACGGGTACTGATCCGCTCCTTCCGTGTAGGCGAGCTGGTCGTAAATTTCGTCGGCAATTACGAAGATCGGCTTGTCGCGCACCACGTCAGCGATCGCATCTAGTTCATCCTGGTTCATGGCAATCCCGGTCGGGTTAGTGGGGTTAACCACGACTAAGCCCTTGACCCGGTCGCCGTATTCATCGAGGTAGGACTGGATCAATTCGGGCGTCAGGCGGAAGTTGGTCTTGGAAGTATCAACTTCAACCGCCGTTCCCCCGGCAATGGCGGCGTCGGCCATGTAAATCGAGAAGGTCGGCGTTGGGACCAGGATCACGTCGCCCGGGTTGGTGATCGCCGTCACCGCCGCGTAAGCACCCTCGGTTACCCCGTTGGTTACCAAGATCTCGGTCGCCGGGTCGTACACCTTGCCAACCTTTTTAGCCACGTCATCACTAATCGCCGACAGCAACCCCGCCGTGCCCCGCTGCGGGGCGTAGTGAGTCCGGTTGTTGGCGATCGCGGCCATCCCGGCCTCCTTAACGTGTTCCGGCGTGTTAAAGTCCGGTTCGCCGATGGTCAATTCAACGATCCCTTCGATTGACTTCGTGAAAAAGGCAAAGTCGAAGATCTTCATCGTTGGGACCCGCTTGAGGTCGGTGCGCATGTGCTCTTCCATTTTCATTAATCAGTCCTCCTTTATTGATTAGAGTTTCATTATAATTAAAAAATTCACAAAAAGCGATAAATTTATCAAAAAAGACCGCCCCTATTAAAGGAGCGGCCTCGTTTCCGTTGATTAAAAAAGCTTAATCAATGTCGTACTTTTCCTTGCTGAGCACGTTCAGCTTTTCATCGAAGTCGTAAACGACCGGTTGACCAGTAGCCATTTCCAAGCCCATGATGTCTTCGTCGGAGATGTTTTCGATGTACTTGCTCAAGGCACGCAGGGAGTTACCGTGGGCGGCGATGATCACGTTCTTGCCGTCCAAGAGCTTTGGTGCGATTTCGTCTTGCCAAAGTGGGATTACCCGTTCCAGGGTGACCTTCAAGTTTTCCCCACCCGGAATGGCGCGTGGGTCCAAGTCAGCGTAACGACGGTCCTTTGCGGCAGAACCTTCGTCATCAGCACTCAGCAGCGGCGGCAGCACGTCGTAAGAACGGCGCCAAATGTGCACTTGTTCGTCACCGTACTTTTCAGCGGCGTCGGCCTTGTTCTTGCCTTGCAATGCCCCGTAGTGACGTTCGTTCAAGCGCCAAGTCTTGAATTCTGGGATCCACATTTGGTCGGATTCTTCCAGTGCGTAGTGGAGGGTCTTGATTGCCCGCTTCAAAACAGAAGTGTAGGCGTAATCAAATTCCAGCCCGTGTTCCTTGATCGCCTTACCGGCGGCTTTTGCTTGTTCAACACCCTTTTCGCTCAGGTCGACGTCAACCCAGCCAGTAAACAGGTTGGACAGGTTCCATTCGCTTTGCCCGTGACGAATCAGTACTAATTTAGCCATGTTCGTTTGACCTCTTTCTTCTTATAAACTTTGCATACAGCATACTTCTATATTTTAAATCAGTTCGTCCTAAATGAAAAGTGAATTGTAGAACATGGTTAAGCAACCGTTTTTGAAAGCGGGCAAGGAAACACGTTCTTTTAAGGACGTGATGAATTGCCTTTTTTGTGCCCTTAGGGCACATGATCGAACCGTAATGTAATATAATTATTGGTATGAAAGATACAAAAAGAATTACATATGGTAGAACGTCAGTCTACAATCTTAATTATCATTTAATTTGGGGAACTAGATATCGTAATAAAGTGTTGAAAGGACACGTAGAAGAAGTCTTGAAGCAATCATTATATGATATAGCTTCAAAATATGGATTTACGATTGCTCATATGGAGATTGGTAAAGATGACCATATCCACTTACTAGTGAGCGCTCCGCCAAAACTGTCTGTAACTAACATCATGCGCTGGCTTAAAGGCATTTCTGCACGGCACCTCTTCCGAGAATGTCCAGAACTACAAACTAGCTACTGGAAAAAGCAAGGTCGTCACCTATGGTCACCAAGTTATTATGTTGAAAGCATTGGGAGCGTTAATGAACAAGCAGTAGCCAAGTATATTGATGATCAACGCAAAAAGGAGGTGAAATTAGAATGACCAAATTAATTAAAGGGGTCAAGCTACGCTTGTACCCTAACAAGCAACAACAAGCTCAACTATGGCAAATGTTCGGCAATGACCGTAGAGTGTGGAATCTCATGCTAGATATGGCTAAGCAACGCTATCAAAACAATCCTAGCAGTCATTTTGTAAATGAATATGGAATGAATTACTTGCTTAAACAGTTGAAACAAGAATATCCCTATCTTAAAGACAGCGATGCGACTAGTTTCCTTGTGGTGAACCATAATCTAGTCCAAGCTTTTAAGATGCTGTTTAAACATCGTGGTGGCTATCCACGCTTTAAAAGCAGGCACGCCGCCAAACAGTCATATACTGGTCGGTCGGTCTGCACAGTGATTGCCAAGAGAAGAATGAAGCTACCTAAGTTAGGAAGCATTCGAACTAGTAAGACCTCTCAAGCTGTAAATGGCAAAATTAAGCGTTATACCGTCAGCTATGGTCCAACTGGTCGCTACTACTTATCTTTGCAGGTCGAGACTGTTGCTCCAGAAGCATTGCCAAAAACAGGCAAGACCGTTGGCCTGGATGTTGGGATCGCTGACTTAGCGATTAGTTCTGACGGTGAAAAGTTTGGTACTTTCAATGCTAAGTGGTTGGAAAAGCAAGCCACAAAGTGGCAAAGCAAGTATAGTCGCCGAAAATATCAAGCAACCGTAGCTGTTCGCCAATGGAACCATAATCATAAAGACGTAAAAATGGATCTCAATGATTATCAGAATTGGCAACGGGCTCAAAAACAAAAGGCTCGCTACCAACAACGGATAGCGAACCAACGTCAAGATTACTTACACAAACTAACAACAGCCTTAGTTAAAAAATACGATGTGATTGTCATTGAAGATTTGAAAGCCAAGAATCTACAAAAGAATCACCATTTAGCTAAAGCTATTGCGAATGCCAGTTGGTACCAATTTAGAACCATGCTGGAATACAAGTGTGATTGGTACGGTAAACAGTTAATTACTGTTAATCCTAATTACACCAGTCAGATCTGTAGCACGTGTGGTTACCATAGTGGGAAGAAACCACTTGAAATTAGAGAATGGACTTGTCCTAAATGTGGTACTCATCACGATCGAGATATTAATGCGGCAGTTAATATACTCCATAGAGGATTAAAAGCCGTTGGCTAGGGACTAGCCGTGGTAAAAGAACGGAGTTCTGTAAGTTAGGTATTCTGAATACAGAAGCAACATCCTAAATACTACTTCGTGTTCCCAGAAGCTCGGTCATTTATGGCCGAGTAGTTCACTACACCGTCACTAATCCTTGCTAGAAATGCCGTAACAGAATTGGAGGGCTGAGAACAGTGCGTGCCGCACTAACCCCCGCCCTAGCTTAGCCCAACGGCCTGTCAAGGAGGTTGGTCCGCACTTCCTTAATTAAACGCCTTTTCTCCAATGTCTTGGCGCCAGAAGCACTCCGGTTCCTCCAGTTGGTCGAGGTAAGCGTAGACGTCTTGTTGGGCCTGCTTTAAATCACTAGCCGTGGCAATCACCATCAACAGCCGGCCCCCCGCCCCGTGTAAGTCGCCTAAACTACCGGCCACGTTAGCGTAATCAACCGTGATGTTGCCGGCCACCGGGAACTTGCCCAACGCTTGGTTTTTGACCGGCTTTTGCGGGTAACCCTTTGAGGCCACCACCACCCCTAAAACGGCGCCCTCTTTTTCAACCACTTCCGGCAGGGGCTGGTCGTTGACACAAGCGTCAACCAGGTCAAATAAATCGGTTGCCAGCCGCGGCAAGATCACTTGGGTCTCCGGGTCACCCAGGCGAACGTTATATTCAATCACCTTGGGTCCATCTTCAGTCAGCATCAAGCCGATGTAGAGGATCCCGTGGTAGTCGTACTCCCCGTCCACGAGTCCCTTGACGCTTGGTTCCACCACTTCTTCGACCATCCGTTGGCGGTCGAACTCACTCAACTGGGGCAGCGGGCTGTAGGCGCCCATCCCGCCGGTGTTGGGACCCTTATCGCCATCGTAGGCCCGCTTGTGGTCCTGGGCCATCGGTAAGATTTGGTAGTCGCCGTTTTCGATCAGGACAAACATCGAATATTCCGGTCCCACCAAACACTCTTCAATCACCAGCCGGCCGGTGTGGTCCGCAAACATTTCCTTAATCGTCGCTTCGGCATCAGCCTGGTCGCTCGCAATCACGACCCCCTTCCCGCCGGCAAGGCCGTCTAACTTCAAGACGACCGGGAAGCCGAAGTCGGCCACGTGCGTCAGGGCTTCGGCCTCGTTTTCAAAGGCCAGGTGCTTGGCGGTTGGAACCCCGTACTTGTTCATAAAGGAGAGGGCGTATTCCTTAGAACCTTCCAGCTGGGCCGCCCGGGCGTTAGGGCCAAAGATCTTTAGCCCCGCCGTTTGAAATTCGTCGACGATCCCAGCCACCAGGGCGTCTTCCGGGCCAACGAAGGTCCAGGCTACCTGGTGCTCCTGGGCAAACTTAATCAACCCAGCAAAGTCCAGTTCTTCGATCGCCACCGGTTCAACCCCAACCGTTGGCATCCCAACGTTGCCCGGTGCGCAGTAGACGTGGTCGACCTTGGGGCTTTGCTTTAGTTTCTTAGCGATCGCAAACTCGCGGCCCCCGTTACCGATCACCAACACGTTTTGTAATGTCATGATTTTCCTCCTGATTTTCCATGAACAGGCACAGGGGTTGGAAAAAGCTTCCCTTCTCCCAACCCCTGTTTAATTTTAAATTGACCATGTACGCACGACCAAAGGATGCCAGACCTTAGCCCACGGCCTGCCAAAGGCTGGATCGCACTTCTTTTTAGTGCCTAAAGTGGCGCACCCCGGTCGTCACCATGGCGATCCCGAGCTTGTTGGCCATGTCAATCGAGTCTTGGTCGCGTACCGAGCCCCCTGGTTGAACGATCGCCTTGACGCCGTGTTCGCCGGCGTACTTAACGCAGTCGTCAAACGGGAAGAAGGCATCGGAGGCCAAGACGCTGCCTTCGACCAAGTCGCCGGCGTGCTTGACGGCGATCTTCAGGGAGTCGATCCGGTTTGGTTGACCTTCCCCCACGCCTAGCGTCCGTTCGTTGTTGGCCACCACGATTGCGTTGGACTTAGCGTGCTTAACGGCCTTCCAAGCAAACATCATTGCCTTCAATTGGTCTTCGGTTGGCTTAACGTCGGTCACCACTTCCCAGTCGTGGCAGTCCTCTTTAAGCGTGTCTTGGTCTTGCATCAAGAGTCCCCCCATCACGGAAACCACTTCTTCCTTGGTTGGTTCGTCCTTTTGGTCAAAGTCGACTTGCAAGAGGCGGATGTTCTTCTTCTTGGCCAAGACCGCAAAGGCATCGTCATCAAAGCCCGGCGCCACGATGATTTCCAAGAAGATCTTCCGCATCTTTTCAGCGGTCGCCAGGTCGACCTTGCGGTTCAGGGCGATCACGCCACCGAAGATCGAAACGGAATCAGCCTCGTAGGCCCGGTCCCAAGCGACTTCCAGGCTGTCGCCGCGGCCAATCCCACACGGGTTCATGTGCTTCATGGCCACCACGGTTGGTTCGTCGAATTCGCGCACACAACGCAGGGCTTCGTCGGCGTCCTTAATGTTGTTGTAGGACAGCTTCTTGCCGTGGAGTTGTTCGGCCTCCAAAATCGAGAAGCTCTTTGGTAGGGCGTCTTCATAGAGCCAAGCGCGTTGGTGGGAGTTTTCCCCGTAGCGCATCGTTTCCTTTAAGTCGTAAGTCAGGGTCAGCTTTTCCGGGTCTTCCAGGCCCACTTGAGCGGTCAGGTACTGGGAGATCAATGCGTCATAAGCGGCGGTGATCCGGAAGGCCTTGGCCCCTAACTTGCCCTTGGTTTCGTCGGTCGTATCGCCGTTTTCTTCGATTTCGGTCAGGACCTGGTCATAATCGTTGATGTCGGTAACGATCGTGACGCTTTGGTAGTTCTTAGCGGCCGAACGGACCATCGACGGGCCACCAATATCAATGTTTTCGATCGCATCGGCCAGTTCAACGCCCGGCTTTAAGATCGTTTCCTTGAAGGGGTAGAGGTTGACGCACACCAGGTCAATCGGGGTGATCGACAGGTCCTCTAAGGTCTTCATGTGCTCCGGCAAGTCGCGCCGGGCTAACAGGCCCCCGTGAACGTAAGGGTTGAGGGTTTTCACCCGCCCGTCCAAGATTTCCGGGAAGTGGGTGACGTCTTCAATCGAGATCGTCTTAATGCCGGCCTCATCCAGGACCTTCTTAGTCCCCCCGGTGGAGACGATTTCGTAGCCGTGCTCTTCCAGCCCCTTTACAAAGGGCACCAAGTTGGTTTTGTCCGATACAGAAACTAATGCGCGCTTCATGCTATTCTCCTTTTTCAATTCGCTTGGTTAAGACTTCTTTTAGGACCGCTGGGTAGAGGCGGTGTTCCGTTTCGTGAACCCGTTCTTCTAAGCTCTCGATCGTATCATCGGGCTTGATTACCACGTGCTCTTGGGCGATGATTGGGCCCGAGTCCAGCCCGGAGTCGATGTAGTGGATGGTGACCCCGGTTTGTGTTTGGTGATCGGCAAAGGCCCGTTCGATTGAATGCAACCCCGGGTAGGCCGGCAAGTAGGCCGGGTGGAGGTTGACGATCGAACCCCCAAAGTGATCCAAAATCGTCGGGCCGACCACCCGCATGTAGCCGGCCAGGGCGATAAAGTCGATTTGGTAGTCTTGTAAGACCTTCAAAATTCTCTTCTCATACGCAGGCTTGCCACCGCATTCCTTAACGGTGAAGGTTTCATAAGGGACCTTCAGGCGCTTGGCCCGGTCAATTACGTGGGCCGTGGGGTGGTCGCAAAATAACAGCACTAAGTCGCCCGGTAAGTCGTGGTTTTGAAATTGCTGGGCCAAGATTTCAAAGTTGGTCCCGTTTCCTGACGCAAAAATCGCTACTCTCATGCTCTTCCTCACTTAATCACAATCTTCTCTTCGCCGGCCGGCCGGTTGACCAGTTGCCCCACTTGGTAGCACGCCTCGCCCGCTTGGTTCAGCCGACTCTTAACTTGGTCCACTAGGTCCGGTTGCACCGCTAGGATCATCCCTAACCCCATGTTAAAGGTTTGCCAGCAATCGTCATCACTCAACCCACCTAGTTCCTTGAGGTAGTCAAAAACGGGTAGGCTTGGCCAGGCACTGCTGTCAACTTGGGCCTGGAGGTCGTCGCCAAACATCCGCGGTAGGTTTTCGATCAACCCGCCCCCGGTGATGTGGGCGACCCCTTCGACCAGGTGGTCCTTTAACAGCGGCAAGACCGGTTTGACGTAGATCTTAGTCGGCGCCAAGACGGCTTGGCCGACCGTTTGCCCGCCCAATTTGGCCGGCGTTGCGGCTAGGTCAACCTGGTGGTCCTTAAAGAGGATTTGGCGAACCAGCGAAAAACCGTTGGAGTGAATCCCGCTGGAAGCCAACCCCAACAAAATGGCGCCCGCCTGTGGTTGGTCGCTAGTCAAGAGGTCGTCTTTTTCGACCACCCCGGTGACCGTGCCGGCCAGGTCGTATTCATCCTGATCGTACATGTCCGGCATCTCGGCGGTTTCGCCCCCAATCAAAGCGGCGCCGGCCTGGCGGCACCCTTCCGCCACCCCCGCCACGATGTCGGCCATCTTGGCTGGGTCGTTGTGGCCGGTAGCGATGTAATCGAGGAAGTAGAGCGGTTCGGCGCCCTGGGCTAAGACGTCGTTAACGCACATTGCCACCACGTCGATCCCGATCGTGTCGTGTTGATCCATGGCCTTGGCGATCAAAAGCTTCGTGCCGACCCCGTCGGTGCCAGACACCAGCACCGGGTGCTTAACCTTCAGTTCGCCCAAGTCAAAGAGTCCGCCAAAGGCCCCGATGCCGCCGAGCGCCCCCGGCCGGTTAGTCAATTTGACGTTTTCCTTGATCCGTTTGACCAGTTCGTAACCCGCGTTAACGTCGACGCCGGCTTCTTGGTATCGATTCATTAGACCGTGACTTCCTTTCTGGCCAGTTTCTCTTGTTCGCTCAGTGACTTGCGGTAGCCCTCCTCGTAATCGTAGAGCGGCGTTGGGTAATTACCGGTAAAGTAGGCGACCGTCAGGCCACCATTGGGCGCCCCGTTGACGTTGGGCAGGTTGATGGCTTCGATCAGGCTGCCAACCGACAAGAAGCCGAGGCTGTCGACGCCAATCAAATCCCGCATCTCTTCGACCGTGTGGTGGGCGGCCATTAGTTCGGCCCGCGTCGACACGTCGATACCGTAAAAGCACGGGAACCGAAACGGCGGGGAGGCGATCAGCAGGTGGACCTCCTTGGCCCCGGCCCGCCGTAACATTTGGACGATCTGCTTGGAAGTCGTCCCCCGCACGATCGAGTCGTCGACCACGATCACCCGCTTGCCTTCCACGACCCCGCGGACGGCCGACAACTTCATTTGCACCGCCCGTTCACGCAGTTCCTGGGTCGGTTGGATGAAGGTCCGGGCAACGTATTGGCTCTTGATCAGACCCATTTCGTACGGGAGCCCCGCCTCTTCGGCGTAACCCGAGGCCGCCGACAGCGAGGAGTTCGGCACCCCAATTACCATGTCGGCGTCAACCGGGTGTTCGCGGGCGAGCAGGCGGCCCATTTGCTTACGGGCGTTGTGGACCGTTACCCCGTGGATGATCGAGTCCGGCCGGGCAAAGTAGATGAATTCCATCGAGCAAATTGCCAGCTGGGTGTTGGTGGTGTAGTGATCGACGTGGAGCCCGTCTCGGTCAATGATGATCAACTCGCCGGGTTCGACGTCGCGGACGAACTTGGCCCCGACGATGTCTAAGGCGCAGGTTTCACTGGTGACGACGTAGGCGCCGTTCTCCAGTTGGCCGATGCACAGCGGCCGGAAACCGTTCGGGTCCAAAGCGGCGATCAAGCGGTCCTTTTGCAAAAGCAGGTAGGCAAAGCCCCCCTTGACTTCGTTTAAGCTCTGCTTGAGGGCGTTAATGAAGCCGGACTGGATGTGCTTGCGAATCAGGTGGATCAGGATTTCGGTATCGGAATCGGATTGAAAGACCGCCCCTTCATCCTCTAATTGGCGCCGGAGGGTGACGGCGTTGGTCAGGTTCCCGTTGTGGGCCAGGGCGATGTCGCCATCGTGGAAGCGGTAGAGGAACGGTTGCACGTTTTGAATCGAGTTGTGCCCCGAAGTCCCGTAACGGACGTGGCCAATCGCCCCGTCACCGACTAGGCGTTCCAGTTCGGCCGGGTCGGCAAAGACCTCGGATAAAAGGCCACGATCCCGGTGTTGGTAAAGGGTTTGGTAGTCGGTGGAGACGATTCCGGCCCCCTCTTGGCCCCGGTGTTGTAAGGTGTGCAGGCCCATGTAGGTCAGGCTGGCGGCGTGTTCGGCGCCAAAGACCCCAAAGACCCCACACTCTTCATTTAATCCCTTGATTTCAGCTGGCACGGAATGGCCTCCTTCCACAATTGTTCTAAGTCGGCAACGTTTTTGTTCAGGTTGCCGTCCGCCAGGCGTACCTGGAGCCAGTGGCTGTTGGTAACTTCCCCAATCAGCGTGGCGTCGTCGCCCAGGGCCGCCTCAAAGGCCGCAGCGTCTTCTTTTTTGACGGTCACCACAAAGCGTCCGGCGGTTTCACTAAAGAGTTGGTTCTTGGTTAAGTCGAGCTTGAGGTTCATCCCCAGGTCGGTCTTGAAGAGCGTTTCGGCTAGGGCGACCCCCAGGCCCCCTTCGGCCAGGTCGTGCGCGGACGCTACCTTGCCGTCTTCCATTAGGGACAGCAGGGTTTTCATCATGGCGTGGACGTGGTTTAAGTCGAAGTCGGCCACCGTCCCGGCGATGTCGCCGGTCAGCATCTTTTGCAGTTCGCTACCGGCGTAGTCGTCACCGGTTTGGCCCAGCAGGTAGACTTGGTCGCCGGCTGCTTGGGCCGCCATCTTAACCAGGTCCTTTAAGTCCTTGATCAGGCCGACCATCCCGACCATTGGGGTGGGGTGAATGGCCTGGCCGTTATTTTCGTTGTACAAGGAAACGTTCCCGGAAATGACCGGGGTGTCAAAGACCCGGCAGGCTTCGGCCATCCCGGACACTGATTGGTGGAGCTCCCAGAAGATTTCTGGGTCGTTGGGGTCCCCGTAGTTCAAGCAGTCGGTGATCGCCAGTGGCAGGGCCCCAGTGGCGACAATGTTAGCCGCCGCTTCGGCCAGGGCCATCTTGCCCCCAACTTCCGGGTTGAGGTACACGAAGCGGCCGTTGCCGTCGGTCGTCATCGCCAGGCCCTTCTTGGTGCCGCGGACCCGCAGGACCCCGGCGTCAGACCCGGGGCCGACCACCGTCGAGGTCCGAACCATCGAGTCGTATTGTTCAAAGAAGATTGACTTGTCGGCGATCGTCGACTGTTGGAGCAGTTGTTCCAGGGTCGCCCCGGCGTCTGTTACTTCCGGTTGCCAGTTAGCCTCTTGTTCGGCCTGCAAAATCCGGGCCGGCTTTTGTTCTTCGGAGGTTTCTTCTAAGACGTCGTCGGTTAAGCTGGAAACCGGGATGTCACAAACGACTTGCCCGTCGTGGTGCAAGACGTACTGGCGCCCCTCCGTGATCCGGCCGATCGTGACGGCTTCCAGGCCGTAGAAGTCAAAGATCTTTTTGACGTCGTCTTCGTGGCCCTTGTTGACGCACAGCAGCATCCGTTCTTGGGACTCGGACAGCATGATTTCGTAGGCCGACATGTTCGGTTCGCGTTGCGGAACGAGGTCGAGGTCGAGGTCCATCCCCGCATCCCCTTCGCTCGCCATTTCGGCGGACGAGGACACGATCCCGGCCGCCCCCATGTCCTGGATCCCCACTAACCAGTCGGGGTGGTTTTGAATCAATTCCAAGCAGGCTTCCAAGAGCAGCTTTTCCATGAAGGGGTCCCCGACTTGCACGGCGGACCGCTGGGTGGCGTTTTCGTCGGAGAAGTCGGCCGAGGCAAAGGTTGCCCCGTGGATCCCGTCACGACCAGTCTTGGCCCCGACGTACATCACGGCGTTGCCGATCCCGGCGGCCTTCCCCTTTTGGATGTCCTTTTGGTCCATCAAGCCGACGCTCATGGCGTTGACTAAGAGGTTGCCCGAGTAGCACGGGTCAAAGGTCGTTTCCCCGGCCACGGTTGGGATCCCCATGCAGTTACCGTAATCCCCAATCCCCTTAACGGTACCGGCGACCTTCATTTGCATCTTCGGGTCGTCGAGTTCGCCGAAGTGCAGGGAATCGAGGCTGGCAATTGGCCGTGCCCCCATCGAGAAGATATCACGCAAGATCCCCCCGACCCCGGTTGCGGCCCCCTGGTAAGGTTCGACCGTCGACGGGTGGTTGTGGCTTTCGGCCTTGAAGACCACCGCTTGGCCGTCATCGATGTCAACGACCCCGGCCCCTTCACCAGGCCCCTGGAGGACCCGGTCGTTTTGGTTGGGGAACAAGCGCAAGACCGGCTTGGACTTCTTGTAGGAACAGTGTTCACTCCACATGGCGGAGAAGAGCCCGGTTTCGGTGAAGTTAGGCAACCGGCCCAGGAGTTTTTCTGAAATGTAGTCGTATTCGCGCTCGCTTAGGCTCCAGTCCAAGTAAGGCTTTTGTTCCTTAATTTGTTCTGGCGTTAATGCTTGCTTCATTTCCTATCCCTCCGCAATGACCGTGCCGTTTTCCAACAGTGACTTAAAGACCCGCAGGCCATCGGTGTTGCCCAAGATTGCTTCGACCGCCCGTTCCGGGTGCGGCATCATCCCCAAGACGTTGCCGGCCCGGTTGCAGATCCCGGCGATGTTGTTTAAGGATCCGTTGGGGTTTTCCTCGGCGTAACGAAAGACCACCTGGTGGTTAGCTTCCAGCTCGTCCAAGGTGGCTTGGTCGGCAAAGTAGGAACCATCGGCGTGGGCGATCGGCAGGTTAATCCGTTCGTGTTCTTGGTACTGGCTGGTGAAGATCGTTTGGTTATTGACGACTTCTAGTGGCGTCGTCTTGCAGACGAAGTTTTGGCTGTCGTTTTTCTTTAGCGCCCCCGGTAATAGGCCGGCCTCGGTTAAAATCTGAAAACCGTTGCAAGTCCCAAAGACCGGCTTGCCTTCGTCGGCCAGGCGCTTAACTTCCGGCATGATCTTAGCGAAGCGGGCAATCGCCCCGGCCCGCAGGTAGTCACCGTACGAAAAGCCCCCCGGCAGCATCACGGCGTCGTAGCCGGCCAGGCTGGTTTGCTGGTGGTCGACGTAGTCCACGTCGGCGCCGCAAACCGTCTTCAACGCTTCGTAGAGGTCGATGTCACAGTTCGACCCCGGAAAGACAATCACCGCAATCTTCATTTACTTCTCCTCCAGTACTTGGTAGGTGTAGGTTTCCATGTTGAAGTTAACCAAGAGTTCCTCGGCAATTTGCTTAACCGTCGCTCCAACTTGGTCACCGTCAACCGTTACGTCAAAGAACTTGCCGACGGTGACGCTCTTCACGTCTTGGTGGCCGAGGGCGTGAATCGAGTTGGTAATCGTTTCCCCCTGGGGGTCAAAAACGGATGGCTTGTAGGTCACGTAAATCCGAACGGTGGTCATAATTAGTCCTCCTTTAGGGCTGCTTGTAAACGGGCGTACACTTCTTGGTAGGTGGTCGTCAGGTCGGCGAGGTTGCGCCGGAAGACGTCTTTATCCAGGTGGTGGTGGGTAGTCGTGTCCCACAGGCGGCAGTTATCCGGGGAGAATTCGTCGGCCAAGATAATCTGGTTATCCCGGCTCCGGCGGCCAAATTCGAGCTTGAAGTCCACCAGTTGCATGCCGGCCTTTTCAAAGAGCGGCGTTAGCAGTTGGTTAACCTGGCGGCAAATCGCCCAGCACCGGTCAAATTCTGCCGGGGTCACCATCTTTAAGGCGACGGCGGCCGATTCGTTAATGAAGGGGTCGTCTAATTCGTCGTCCTTGTAGAAGTTTTCTTCGACCGGTTGCGGCAAGGCCGTTCCTTCCTCCAGGCCAAAGCGGGAAGCGAAGTGGCCGGCGACGGTGTTACGGGTCACAAACTCCAGCGGTACCATGGCGCACTTTTCAACTAGGTCCTCGGTCGCCGACAGCTTCTTGATGAAGTGGGTTTCAATTCCGTGGTCAATCAAGTAGTGGAAGACCAGGTCGGAAATGGCGTGGGCCGCGGCCCCCTTGCCAGCAAAGTGTTCCTTTTGTTTCCCGTTCAACTGGGTGGCTTGATCTAAGTACACCACCCGCAGTTGGTCCTCATCTTCGGTGGTCCACATTTCCTTTGCCTTCCCGGCGTACAACAGCTTCTCTTCCATTTTCGCGGTGACTCCCTTTCAGTAAAACACGAACAATAATTATTATTTTCGGCGATAAATTCGCTAAATCGTGACCATAGAATAACAAGTTTTATCATCGCTCGTCAACAAATCGACGCCATTTTAATGTAATTATCACTTTAATGTTCGTGTTTAATCGCAAGGATGGGGTAAAACGGTTTAAGATAACGGTTTCTAGTTCGTTAATCATCTATTTAACGGTTTTTAAAAAAGAGGCTGGGAGAAAACACGATTTTCTCCCAGCCTCTTGTTGTATTCACGAATGTTAGACAGATAACGTGCTCCCCAACCACGGGGCTAGTGTCTAAGCTGGCCGAAGAACGATGCGTACCGCATCAACCGTTCGTCCCAGCTTATCCATACGCCCCGTCGAGGAGGTTGGTCCGCACTTCCAAAGATAACGTGCTCCCAACCGCAGACCTAGTGCCTAAGCAGGCCGAGTAGGTTATTTCCCACTCACTCTCTCATTCGGCTTCTAGTGGTGAATCATTTCCTGGTAGTGGTAGTCAAACTCAATTGGGGTGCCCGCCTTGGCCAGGTGCGGGGCCTATTCCTCGCCCAACTTGGTCATTTCAACTAGGAACTGGTGCAGGCGGCTCCCGTACGGCGTCAGGGAATAGACCACCTTAGGCGGCACCGTGTTATAGCTGGTTCGGGTGACGATCAAGTCCTCTTCCAGTTGACGAAGCTGTTCGGTTAAGACCTTTTGGCTGATGGGGTGGGCATTATGTTGGTTGAGTTGCTCGTGCAATTCGTTGTAACGGCACGCCCCTTCATCCAGCTCACAAATAATCGACGGTTTCCACTTGCCACTAATGATCGAGAGGACCAGGCTGGCCCCAAAATGATAGCGTACTTCTTCCACGTGAATCCCCCATTTCCTACTTATAGGTACCTTGCGCAATTCAAAGTGCCTACTTACCAACTTAAGCGTTCTCAATTAACATCATACCTATAAACTATTGTGAATGATTGAATTTGATTGGAGGAATCATCATGACTAAAACTGCACTCGTCACCGGTGGGACCAGCGGGATCGGCTTGGCCACCGTCAAGAAGTTTTTGAACGAAGGCTTTGCCGTGACCGCCCTTAATTTTAAGGATGGTGGCCACACCGCGGAACTGCAGGCGCTCGGTGATTACACCTTTAAGGAAGGCGACGTCACCGACGCCAAGCGGGTGGAAGAAATCATCGCCCAACTGGTGGACCAATACGGCTAGCTAGACGTGGTGGCCAACGTGGCCGGGATCTTGGGTAACCACACCCCCTTTGTCGAAGCCGACCTTGATAACATCCACAAGGCCTTAGACGTCAACTTGATGGGGACGATCATCGTTGATCAAAAGGCCGGCGCCGATAGCATCTTGGTTTCTCACATCACAATGACGGCCGTCGACCCGAATGCGCCGGCCTCACTGTCCAAGCCGGTACACCAGCTACTGCGGCGCGACCTCCACTTCAAGGGGGTTATCATCACCGACGACCTGGCGATGGACGCCATCAAAGAATACGCTAAGCAGACTAACCAAAACGTTGCTGTCTTAGCCGTCGAAGCGGGCAACGACATGCTCTTGACCAATGACTACCGTACCGACATCCCCGCCATTAAGCAGGTGGTGGCTAACGGCACGATTTCGGTCCACCAACTCAATCAATCTGTCACCCGGATCTTAAGGTTGAAGGCGAAATTAGGGTTAATTAAATAGATAAAAGGGGTTACGGGAAAACGTCTTCGTTTTCCCGTAACCCCTTTTTGGTATTTACAACGGTTAGCCCCAACCACAGGTCTAGTGCCTAAGTACGGATGAAGAACGATGCATGTCGCATCAACCACTCATCCTAGCTTAGTCATACGGCCCGTCGAGGAGGTTGGTCCGCACTTCCAAAGATAACGTGCTCCTCAACCGCAGGTCTAGTGGCTAAGTCTGGCCACAGAACACCGCTGACGCGCTAACCTGTACCCTATCCTTACCCCACGGCCTGCTTTATGGTTGGTCCGCACTTCCTTATTCCGTCTTCTCACTCACCTTCTTGGCGTCCCCCAGTGAAACGACCTTGTAGTCGCTGCCGTCCTTGACGATGGTCCCGTTGTAGCGGAAGACCTGGGTCTTGGTGCTGCCGTCTTCAAAGTCGAAGGTGTAAGTGACGTCGTAGTTAACGGTGGTTTGGTTATCGCCGGCCGGGGCGACCGAGTTAACCCGGGCCTCGTAATCGTAGCTATCAATCGAATCGTTGCCGCTGTGACCATTGGCCATCTTGATTAACTGCTGGTAGTACTCGTTGCTGGCACCGTCCTTGAAGTAATCGGCCAGGGTACTATCATCGGTGCTGTCACGGACGGTCAGGGCCTCTGAGTAGACGTCCTTCATCAGGGTGTCGGCGTCATCCTTAGAAATCATCCCGGTGAAGGTCGGGGCGATCTGGTTGTCGTAATCGAGGTCCTTGCCAATCGTGGCGTGCTTGGATTCGTAGGTCTTGCCACTGGCGTTGACGGTCAAGTAAACGCTGGTGTTGCCGCTCACTGGGTAGTCTTTGAGTTCCAGGCTACCACTGTCGCCAATCGTGCCGGCCTTATCGCCGCCAACGTAAACCGTCGCCCCGCTCGGTCCGACCACGGTGAAGGTCAAAGTCGACAGCCCGACGTCGACGGTGGTCGTGCTCCCCGGCGTCAGGGTGGCGTTGGCCTTAGCCGTGATCTTGCGACCGTTCACCGTCCCGCTGGCCGTAAAGGAGTAGTCCCCCGGCACGTATGGCCCAACCTTGTGGGTGTAGGCGGTCTGGGCGTCGTTGCTGAAGCTGGAGTAATAAGAACGGCTGGACTGATCGTTGGCGCTAAGCGTGGCAACCTGCTTACCACCCATCTTCACCGTGACTCCCTCGTGGTTAGTCATTAACTCGGCGTAGGCCGGTTCAAAGGAAATTTGGTAGCGCGGGAAGATCAGCCAGTGACTGCCCGAACGCACGTAGCGGTAATTGCCGTAGGTGTCGCTAGTCAAGAAGGTCTGCTTCAGGGAGCTGAGTTCGCTGGCGTGACCGGTAAAGTAGCGTTGCAACGGCTTTGCGTTGTCCTTGGTGACCTTCAGGCTGGTGTTGGCGCTGACCAGGTAGGGTGAGGCGTCCTCTTTGGTTGACGAAAGGGCGCTGATCGCCCGGTTGAGCTGGTTTTGCCGGGAGTAGTAGCTACTCCCGACGGCGTAACCCCCGATCAAGACGACCGCCGCCACCCCAACGCCGATCCACAGCGGCTTGCGGGACTTACCCTGGGGGCGCTGCCGGCGCTGAGCCCGGGCTGGCGTTGGTGCCTCATCCGCTGCTTGCTTAGCCGCCGGGGCGGTTGATTGCGGCGCCGCACTTGGTTGGCTGGACCGCGTGGAAGCTACGGGGTTGGCCGAAGCAACTTCAGTTGGGCGCTGCTCAGGGACCTTAGACTCCGGTGCTTGACTAGCTGAGCCCGGTGCCGGTTCCGTGGCCGTCCGCAGCCGGTAGCCACAGTTCGGACAAAAACGGGCGCCGGGCTTTAATTCGTGCCCACAATTGGGGCAAAAATTTGATGCCATGATCCAACCTCCTAAAATAGACTATCCATAAAGTCGCCGAACGATTTCAAAGCGGAGGCCACCAGTTCTTGCCCCACCAAGAAGGAGAACAGCATGTAAATCAGGCCAATTGCCACCGCTAAAATTAGACCGGCGTACACCGGATCGAGGCTGCCGGCCCCGTGATCGCTACGCAAGACCGCCCGGTACAGCGAGACCGTCAGCAAACTCAGGTCCAAGCTGAACAAGATCACCATGAAGATAACCACCGTGGTGTAGGCAAACAGGAGCGCGATCACTAACAGGGCCAGGTTAAAGAAGGCGATCAGGTTTGTTTCGTGCACCACCTGGTTGGTAAAGACCCAAAAATCGTTTTCCGGCTCCCGTTGGCTGACCCGTTGCAAGAGGTAGGCGCAGGCGATCATCAACAGTGCGGCGACGATCGCAAACAGCCAGCCCCGGAACAAAAGGCCAGTTGCGGACGGCGTGGTCGAGGCTGCTCCAGTGCCCGTGTGCCCGTTGATTATGGCAAGGGTGTCAAACCAGGAACCCCCAAACGCCGAGGTGGCCGCGTGAAGTGCCCGCGTTAGAACGGCGAGGATCGCTAACATTGCCAACAACGTTTCGCCGACAATCGTTAAGACCCCGGTGTACTTAAACTTCGGTTGCACCACCTTGGTTGGCGCCTTCACCGACCCCCACAGCCAGCTCCAGTAGCCCACCGCCCCGGCCTTGAGCCGGTCGGTATCGACATTTTTAACGGCGGTACTAGCGGCGTTCATCGCGCTCGCCGCCACCCCCGGTTCCTTTTTCTCCGCGGTCAGCGGTTGACCACAGTTAGTACAGAACTTGGTCCCCTCCTCGTAGGGCTCGCCACAGATTGGGCAGACGTTCGGCGTCGCTTGTGGCGCCTCTTCTTTCGTCGTTGGGGCGGTTGATTGCGGCGCCGCTGCCGGTTTGGCTTCGGCCACCGCTAGCTGAGCGCCGCAGTTGGTACAGGACTTAGTGTCGGCAGGCATTTGGGCCCCGCAGTTTGGACATGTTTGCATGATCTCTACCCCTTGATTAATCATTCAATGTAACTTTAAACGTTACATTTATTATACGATCAGCCGCGGGGTGGAACAATCATTTCGCTTAAGAAAAATTTATTTTTTTAAAAGGAGTGCGACTAGCCTTCTCGACGAGCCGTATAACTAAGCTAGGGCAAATGGTTGGTGCGCCAGCACCGTTCTTTGCCCGTACTTAGGCACTAGGCTCGTGGCTAGGAGCACGTTATCAGTGCTGCCGTTGCGACCCAGCCATTTGGCAGGCCGTGGGCTAAGCTAGGGAGCGGGTAGGTACGGCAATCAAAAAGCCCCCGCCGCCTAACGTAGACAACGGGGGCTCAATGGGTTGGTCGCACCCACTAATTAGTCCAACCCTACCCGGTGGAAGATGTCATCGACGTGGCGCAGGTGCCAATGGTAGTCGAAGGCGTCATCGAGGTCTTCTTTGGTCAGTTGCTTAGCCACGATTGGGTCGGCTTCCAAGAGCGGGCGGTACGGAACGTGGTCGGCCCAGCACTTGGCGGTGTACTTTTGGATCAGGTCGTAGGCGTCCTCACGGGTCATCCCGGAGTTAACCAGCTTGAGCAGTACCCGTCCGGAGTAAATCAGGCCCAGGGTTTCGTCCATGTTGTGCTTCATCCGGTCCGGGAAGACGTCCAGGTTCTTGATGATCTTGCCGAAGCGGTGGAGCATGTAGTCCAACAGCGCCGTGGAGTCCGGCAGAATCATCCGTTCGGCACTGGAGTGGGAGATGTCGCGTTCGTGCCAGAGGGTCACGTCTTCGTAGGCGGTCACCACGTTGCCCCGCAGGACCCGGGCACAGCCGCAGATGTTTTCGGAGCCAATTGGGTTCCGCTTGTGCGGCATGGCTGACGAGCCCTTTTGGCCCTTAGCAAAGTGTTCTTCGACTTCGTGGATTTCGGTCCGTTGCAGGGAACGAACTTCGGTGGCCATGTTTTCCAGGGCTGTACCGACTAAGGCGATCGCCGCTACGTATTCGGCGTGCAGGTCGCGGGGCAGGACCTGGGTGGAGATTTCTTGGGGACGCAGGCCGAGCTTTTGGCAAACGTAGGCTTCCACTTGCGGGTCGACTTCGGCAAAGGTCCCAACCGCCCCGGAGATCTTACCGGCTTCGACACCCTTAGCGGCGTGCTCGAAGCGTTCCTGGTTCCGTTTCATTTCCGAGTACCAGCGGGCCAGCTTCAAACCAAAGGTGGTTGGTTCGGCGTGGATCCCGTGGGTGCGGCCCATGCAGACGGTGTACTTAAATTCGCGGGCCCGGTCGGCCAGGATGTCCATGAAGTCCTGGATGTCTTGGCGCAGGATGTCGTTAACCTTCTTTAACTGCAGGCCCTGGGCGGTGTCGACGACGTCCGTGGAGGTCAGCCCGTAGTGGACCCACTTGCGTTCCGGCCCCAAGGACTTGGAAACATCGCGGGTAAAGGCAATCACATCGTGGTGGGTGACGGCTTCAATTTCGTTGATCCCTTCAACGGTGAAGGTGGCGTTTTGGCGAATCTTTTCGACGTCTTCGGCCGGAATGTAGCCCAGCTTGCTCCAGGCTTCGTCGGCGGCAATTTCAACGTCTAACCAGCATTGGTAGCGAGCCTTGTCGCTCCAGATTTCCTTCATTTCCGGGCGGGTGTAACGATCAATCATCAGTTAGTTCCTCTCTTTTTAAGCGTCCCAAACGTGGGTGGCAGCAATTTCTTCTAGGGTGGCGTCTAAGTCGTTGGTTAGGATGGTCACGTGGCCCATCTTACGGTTAACCCGGCTGTCGGCCTTGCCGTAATCGTGGAAGTGCCAGGTGGGCTTGTGGCTGATTAAAGCGGCAACGCCCTTCTGGTGTTGGCCCAAGACGTTCACCATGACGGCGGGCTTTAATAACGTTGGCTGTGGTAGCGGCCAGTTGCAGATCGCCCGGTTGTGGATGGCGAACTGGGAGAAGTCGCAGGCCTCAAGCGAAAAGTGACCCGAATTGTGCGGGCGCGGGGCCAGTTCGTTAATGTAAATGTGGCCGTCGTGGGCGACAAACATCTCCACCCCTAGGATCCCCTTGAGGTCCAGTTGTTCGGCGATTTGCTTAGCCATCTCCTGGGCCCGTTCCTGCAGGGCGGTGCTGATCCGGGCCGGCACGATCGACAGGTGCAGGATCTCGTTTTGGTGGATGTTTTCGCTGACCGGGAAGGTAACGATCTCTTGGTTGGCGTTTCTGGCCACCATCACCGAACACTCGAGGTCAAATTTAACCCAGCCCTCTAAGATGCAGTTACCAGTCGCCAAGACATCCGTGCACTTCGCCAGGTCCGCGGCGCTTTTCAGGACGACTTGACCGTGGCCATCGTAGCCCCCTTCGCAGGTCTTCAAGACGCTCGGGTAGCCGATCTTGGTGACGGCCGCCTCTAATTCGGCCTGGTTAGTGACTGCCGCAAAGGGCGCCGTTGAGAGGCCCGCTTCTTGTAAGAAGGTCTTTTCCCGAATCCGGTCCTTGGTGATCCGCAAGAGTTCGGTCCCCTGCGGGATGGCGACTTGGTCGGCGACCGCTTCTAGGGCCACCAAGTCAACGTTTTCAAACTCGTAAGTCAACACGTCGGCGCGCTTAGCCAGCTCTTCAATCGCTTGTTTGTCCTCGTAGGGCGCCACAATCTGGTCGTCGGCGCACTGGCCGGCCGGGCAGTTGGGCGTCGGGTCCAGGATAATCACCTTCATGCCGGCGTACTTAGCGTCCAATGCCATCATCTGGCCCAGTTGGCCCCCGCCGATGATGCCGATCGTCCCCCCCTGGGGAATGTAGCCCGCCCTAGTCAAGGTTGGCACTGCTTTCCACGGACTGGTCGTGCATTTGCTGACGGTAAGCGACGATCTGTGCTTGGATCGCCGGGTCGGTCGTCCCCAGGATCTCAAGGGCGAGCAGGGCGGCATTCTTAGCCCCGGCCACCCCGATCGCCGTCGTGGCCACCGGAATTCCGGCCGGCATCTGCACGATCGAAAGCAGGGAGTCCATCCCGCCCAGGGCCTTGGTCTGCCCCGGCACCCCGATCACGGGTAGCGGGGTGTTGGCGGCCACCATCCCCGGCAGGTGGGCGGCTCCCCCGGCGCAGGCGATGATTACCTTGGTCCCCTTGCCGGCGGCTTGCTTGGCAAAGTCGAACATTTCTTGGGGCATCCGGTGGGCGGAAATGACCTGCTTGTCGTAGACCACCCCGAACTGATCGAGGATGGCACACCCTTCCTTGACGGTTGGCCAATCGGAGGTGCTCCCCATTACAACGGAAATCTTACTCATGCTTGTTCCCCCTTCTCAAACTGTCTTTAGAATACCAAACCGCCCGGGCGAAAACAAGCAAATTCACGAACCAGATTAGATTAACTTTTTATAATTGTTCGGATTTTAGAGAAGTGCGGACCAACCTCCTCGACAGGCCGTGGGCTAAGCTAGGGGGAAGGTTGATGCGGCACGCATCGTTCTTCGCCCGTACTTAGCCACTAGGCCTGTGGTTGGGGAGCACGTTATCTGTGTAACCGGAAACCAAAAAAGGCTGGGGGAACCATTCCCCCAACCCCATTGTTTACTAAAATAACCCCGTTATCTTCCCCTCGGCATCAATCGTCATCTTAACGGCGGCCGGCACCTTTGGCAGCCCCGGCATCGTCAGCATGTTACCAGCTAAAGCGACGATAAAGCCGGCCCCCAACTTCGGTACGAACTCGCGGATGTGGAAGGTAAAGTCCTCCGGTGCCCCCAGTTGGGTTTGGTCGTCGGTAAAGGAGTACTGGGTCTTGGCGATGCAAATCGGTAGGTCGTTCCAGCCCAGCTTTTCAAACTGCTTGAGCTGGTTTAAGGCCTTCTTGGAAAAGGCAACCCGTCCGGCGCCGTAGACCTTGGTGGCGATCGTTTCAACCTTTTCCTTTGGCGTGGCTTGGTAGTCGTACAGCGGGGTGAAGCTGGCTTCTTGCTCGGCCAGGGCCACCACTTCCTTGGCTAAGTCGAGCGTCCCCGCGCCACCCTTGGCCCAGGCGTCGGCGACCACCACGTTGACCCCGCGGGCCTTGCAGTTGTCTTCGATCAGTTTGATCTCGGCCGGCGTATCGGTGGCAAAGTGGTTGATGGCCACGACCAACGGCAGGCCGTAGCGTTGCATGTTGGCGATGTGGCGGTTGAGGTTTTGCAGGCCGTTTTCTAATTCGGTCAGGTTCTCGTCCTTTAATGCTTGAAGGCTGGCGCCCCCATTGTATTCGAGGGCGCGGACGGTCGCTACGATGACCACGGCGTCCGGGGTCTTGCCCAGGACCGGCCGCTTGATGTCCAAGAACTTTTCGGCCCCCAGGTCGGCACCGAAGCCGGCTTCGGTGACCGTGTAGTCGGCTAATTGCAGCGCCGTTTTGGTGGCCAAGACCGAGTTACAACCGTGGGCGATGTTAGCAAACGGCCCCCCGTGAACGATCGCCGGGGTGTGGCCCAGGGTTTGGACCAGGTTGGGCTTGATGGCGTCCTTTAAGAGGATCGTCACCGCCTCTTCAAAGCCGAGTTGGCCCACCGTGACCGGTTCCTTATCGTAGGTGTAGCCGACCACGATCCGGCTAACCCGGGCCTTTAAGTCGCTCAGGTCGGTGGCCAGGCACAAAATCGCCATCAATTCGGAGGCCGGAGTGATGTCAAAGCCGGTTTGGCGCGGCACCCCCTGCATGATCCCGCCCAAGCCGGTCACCACGTCACGCAGGGCGCGGTCGTTAACGTCTTCGACCCGCTTCCAGATCACCCGCCGCGGGTCCAAACCGAGTTCGTTGCCCCGCATCAGGTAGTTGTCGATCAAAGCGGCCAGGGTGTTGTTGGCGCTGGTTAGGGCGTGGAAGTCCCCGGTAAAGTGGAGGTTAATGTCTTCCATCGGCACGACTTGGGAGTAACCGCCCCCGGTGGCGCCCCCCTTCATGCCAAAGACTGGCCCCATCGAAGGTTCGCGCATGGCGATGACGGTTTGATGGTGCAATAAGGACAGGGCGTCCCCCAAGCCCACCAGGACGGTCGACTTCCCTTCCCCAGCCGGGGTCGGGTTAATTGACGTCACCAAGACCAGCTTGTGCTTCTTTTCCGGCGTCGCTTGCACCGGTAAGTTAATCTTGGCCTTGTACTTGCCGTATTGCTCGATGGCATCTTCATCGAGCCCCAGCTGGGCGGCAATTTCATTAATCGGGGTGAGTTGGGCTTGATCAGCAATTTCAATATCAGTTAACACGGTGGGTCCTCCCGTTAAATCCGAACATTATATAACAATCTAATTTACAAGATTAACAATAATCGAACTAACTCCCGGTTGCAAGTCTTATTTATCCCGGGTCGTCGGTAACTTATGGACCCGAATCTGCTTAACCCCCACGATGTCCAAAAGGAAGGTGAAGATCGGCACCCCGACAATCAACCCCCAGACGCCAAAGAGGTGTTCGGACACCAAGAGGACCACGAAGGTGTAAAAGATCGGCAGCTCGGTCCGGCTGGACATGAACTTGGGGTTTAAAACGTAGGATTCAATCATGTGGATGACCAAGATTACGATGATTAAGTAAACGATGTAACGGATCCCGCCGACCGAATACCCGACCATCGAGAGCGGCACCAAGGAAATGATGACCCCGGCCACCGGCACCAGGGAAAAGATGAAGACCATGAGGCCGAGGGCAAAGATTTGGGGCATCTTCATGAAGAACAGGGCGATCATGGTCAAAGCGGTGTTGGTTAAGGCGATAAAGAACTGGGCCTCTAAAACGACCCCAAAGGTGTTGACGAACTTCTTACCGAAGAAATCGAGGTCCTTGAAAAACCAGCTCAGGTGTTGGCTGGACAAGAAGGTCTTAGAAAACTCGTTCATCTGGCGAAGCTCAATCGTGTAAAAGAAGCTCAAAATTACCGACATCGCCACCGCTACCAGTAAGGTCCCAAAGTTGGTCAAGGTGGTCACGGCTAGGGTAACCCCGTGGCGGGCTTGGGTGGCCAACGTCGAGCTCGACACAAACTGGTTTAGGTACTTAATCAGCCAGTGCATGTCGGCACTTTGGTAGAAGGTAATCAGCGAATTGGTCATCTTAACCAGCTGGTTGACCAACATCGGCACGTAATCGGTGACCACGTAAAAGAGGCCTAGGATCAAAAGCAAGTAGCTCAACAAGACCACCAGGGTGACTGGCACCCGGGGGATCCAACGTTGGACCAAGCGGACCCAGTGGACGATTAAGTAGGTGAAAATAAAGGTCAACAAAATCGTGTTCATCAGCGAGCGAGCCTCGTATAAGACCAACACGATCACCAAGAGGACCACCAAGCGGCGGAGCTCCTGTTTTTTAGTAAATTTGTTCCAAAAGTCTGTCATGGCAAAGATCCCTTCCCAGTTGATAACCCTATCTTAGCAAAGAACCCGCCATAACGTGAAAGGTCTTTTTATTGATTCGGGCGCGGCGGGCCAGTTCGGCCACCGTAATCTTTTCGTAATCGGTGGTCAAAATCAGCTCCTCAAAGGCCTGATCAATCGCGGTGATCGTTTTTTGGACCCGCAGGTCCTCGGTTCCGTTTGAGTTCATTGTCGACCTCCGTTTGATTGACGGTATGCACCCCGACTGAAACGATTCATGCAAGGGTGAGCACTTTTAATAAAAATTTGACACCCGGGGTGTATAATTAACAAATATAATTGTGAAAGAAGGATGATGGACAGATGTTAGAAAAGACGTTCTATAAAACGTTACTGAGCCGCTCTTTTAAGAACGTCCCGGTGAAAGTGGTTTTTTGGGATCACTCCACGGCAACCTACGGGGATGGGGATCCGGAAATTACAATTACCTTTAACGAGAAGATCCCGGTCGCTGACGTAACGCGCAACGCCTCACTAGCCCTGGGGGAAGCCTTTATGGATAAAAAGATCGAGCTCTCGGGTCCGGCCAACGTGATCGAGATCCTGATCAACGCGGCCTACCAAAGCGCCGAAAGCTTCATGCGTGACTCCAAGCTGCGCCGCTTCATGCCTAAGCAAAACCACAGCAAGAAGAGTTCCATGTCCGACGTGCAAAGCCACTACGACGTCGGCAACGACTTCTACGCCCTGTGGCTAGACAAGACGATGACTTACTCCTGTGCCTACTTTGAAGAGGGCAACCAAGACGACTTGGAACAAGCTCAAATCGCCAAGGTTCACCACATTTTGAAAAAACTGCACCCGCAACCGGGTAAGACCCTCTTGGACATTGGCTGTGGCTGGGGGACCTTGATGCTGACGGCGGCCCGCGAGTACGGTCTCAAGGTCACCGGGGTCACCCTGTCCGAAGAGCAATTTAAGCTGGTGCAAAAGAAGATCGATGACGAGGGCTTAAGCGACGTGGCGGAAGTCCACTTGACCGACTACCGTGAATTAGGCGATCGCCAGTGGGATTACATCACCTCGGTGGGGATGTTTGAACACGTCGGCGCCGAAAACCTCGGTCTCTACTTCAAGGACGTGGCCAACTACCTGGTTGACGACGGAGTCGCCCTGATTCACGGGATTACCCGCCAACAAGGGGGCGCCTTTAACGCCTGGGTCAACAAATACATCTTCCCGGGTGGCTACATTCCGGGCTTGACCGAAATCATCGGCCACATCGAAGACGCCGGCTTGCAAATCGACGACGTGGAAATGCTGCGCCGCCACTACCAACGAACCCTGGAGCTTTGGAACCAAAACTTCCAGGCCCAAACCGCTAAGGTCACCGAAATGATGGGCGAACGCTTCGTGCGGATGTGGGAACTTTACCTGCAGGCCTGCGCGGCGTCCTTTGAGTCCGGCAACATCGACGTCATCCAGTACCTGATCACCAAGGGAGCGTCGGGTAAGAACTTGCCGATGACACGGGATTACATGATCAAATAAAAGAAGTGCGGACCCAACCATTGGCAGGCCGTGGTAAGGTTTGGCTACAGGTTAGCGCGCCAGCGGTGTTCTGTGGCCAGACTTAGCCACTAGGCCTGCGGTTGGGGAGCACGTTATTTGGAAGTGCGACCGGGAGAAAAATTTCTCTCGGTCTTTTTTTGATTATTACACAGATAATGCGCTCCTAACCACGGGTCTAGCTTAGTCCAACGGTCTACTTGACAGGTTGGGTCACACTTTCCTTTTTAACACAGGACAAATATTTAGATTTGTGCAAAACAGAAGCGCGGACCAACTATCTAGCCACTAGATTTGCGCAAATTTGCAGATTTGTCCTGTCCCCTAGCCCATCACCCGGCCCACTTCTTTTAAATCCAGTTCGCCGGCCATGTAAGCATCGAGGCTCGGGTAAGTCGGCAGCGGGTCAACGAAGGCGCCCACCAAGACCAGGTTGGCACCCTTGATTTCCGGGTGGCGGGCTAAATAGCGCAGCGCCGTTACGCACCCGAGGCTGTAGGCCACTAGGGTCAGTCCGTCTGCTGGTTTGATTTGATCCTCCAGGGCGCTGTCCCAGGCCGCCTGCATCGGCGCAAACGGGTTGGGAAGCCAAAGCCGCTCGAGTTTAACGGCCGGGGCCAGGGCCTCCTCTAGCCAGGGAAACCAGTCGTCATCGCGCGTTGAGGTGCCGTGAATTAAGTAAGCAGTGGTCATCATTGAACTACTCCCACTTAGCTAAGCCTACGGCTTGACA
>NZ_CP040910.1:0-188783 GCF_013394085.1 Limosilactobacillus fermentum | reverse complement strand
GCCCCCTAAAAGAAATGCCTGAAGCGCCACAAGACGTCCGCTAGCACCGACTTGGACAAGCGATCAACGACTTGACCGTTGGAGCGGTCGGCCAAAGAAATTGCCCGCGGGTGCTGTAATAACATTAACCGCAAGAAAAGGGACCGAAAGAAAAAAGCTTCTCTCAGTCCCTTATTTTGATTTCGTTCTTTTATAAAAACAGGCCCAGCGCCCAGACACCCACCAGGCCGACCAGAACGGAGGCCGCCATCGAGCGGGTGAAGTAGGCGGTGATCGCCACGAGAATGGCCGCCACGATTTGACTGGCGTGGCCGTAAATGGCTAGGTTGCCCAGCAACTTAACGTGGTCTTGCACCAAGCTGTAATCCGAGGTGATGAAGATCCCCTTGATGACCAGGGCGGTGAAGAGGCTGATCGGCACGTACTTCATCCATTCGTTAAACCACTCCGGAATCTTACGGTTGGTGAAGAACCGCATCGGGAAGTACCGCGGCACAAAGGCGGCGATCGCCGAAATCACGATCACGATCAGGTGGTAAGTTAGGTTGTGGTGGCTCGGAATCAACGACTGTGCTTCCGCCAGGTTAATTGAATTCATCCATCCCATCATTATTCACCATCATCCTTTTAAATCTAGCTGGGCGTCGGTCTTGGTAACCTTGGCCTTCGCCTCTTCTTGTTTTTTGATGTGCTGGCGGTCTTCCACCGTGTTATGGGTTGCGGACGGCCTAAACAGCTTACCCAAAATCCAGGTGTGATCCGGATCCTTGGAGTAATGGCGCACCCGGTTTTCAATGATAAAGCCGACAAAGGAAGCCAAAACGGTGGCCAAGATAATCCCCAAGGTCGACTTAACCAGGGTCAAGAAGTAGATTGACAGCCCGGCGGACAGGATCCCGATGAAAAGGGTCAGGCGCTGGTGCACTTGCATCACGATCATGTAGATAAAGAGGGCCGTCAAGGCGAAGTCCACGATCACTAAGTCGATTTGCACGGCGGACCCGATCAGACCCCCGAGCAGGTTCCCGGTGGCCCAAGAAGCCAGGGAGTAGTACTCAACTAAGAGGGCGTCTTTGGCCGACCAGTTCTTGTCGGTCACAAACTTCAGGTAGTTGATGGCGTAGTTTTCGTCGTTCATTGAGGCCGAAAAAATCAGGACCAACTTCTGGCTTTCGCTGCGCATGTAGCGAGAAAGGCTCGACCCCAAGAGGGCGTAACGCAGTTCCAAGAAGAAGAGGGTCATAAAAATCGAGGTGATCGGCGCATCACTGACCAATAGGGACGCCAGGGTAAACTGGGCCCCCCCGGAGAAGACCATGATCGAAACCAAGAAGGTTAAGACGAAGTTCATCCCCGCAGCGTTCAAAAGGATCCCACACGCAATCCCGATCGGCAGGTAGGACAGACAAAGGGGCATGGAAACCCCCAGGACCTCCAACCAGCGGGCGCGTTCCGGGTTGATTTGATGTGCTTTTGCCAAAGCAATTCCTCCACAAATAATGAGTTGTCTATTTCGCTTTCTTTCGGACGGGTTTTTGACCCGGCTAAAGAATAGTTTACCATATCTAACCGGACGTGAGCAGCCATCTCTTTTCTTCGGTGGTAATTTCCCGGGAAATATTGGAAGTGCGACTAACCTCCTTGACGAGCCGTATGGCTAAGCTAGGGCAAATGGTTGGTGCGCCAGCACCGTTCTTTACCCGTACTTAGCCACTAGGCTCGTGGTTAGGAGCACGTTATCGGAAGTGCGACTAACCTCCTCGACGAGCCGTATGGCTAAGCTAGGGTAAATGGTTGGTTCGCACTTCTTTTCTTTAGATATGGCTCTTTACCCAGCGGCCTATGCGCACGAAGACGTTGGCCTTGTCAACGTTGGTGGTTGGTACCACGTCGACGGTCAGCTTATTGCCGTCCAAACCGGTCAAACCGGCGTAAGTCAGCTCACCGACCACCTGGCCCTTTTTAACCGGGGCGGTCAGCTTACCGTTCTTGTCGGCGGCCTTGCTGTTGATGGCTAGGCTCGGCGACAGCAGGGTGCCGTCCTTCTTCCAGAGGGTGATCTTGCCCTGGGTGGTCAAGGTCGTGGTGGTGACCTTCCCGTTCGGTACGGTGGCGACCACGCTTGGTTGAACCGTGTAGGCCGTGTATTCGTTGGCGATTAAGTGGTAGAGGTTGGCGGTTTGGGTGAACCGTTCATCACCCCCACCAGTAGCGTGGAGGACCACGGTGATGATCCGGTGCCCCTGGTAGGTCCCGGTGGAAACAAAGCAGGCGCCCGCCTTGTCCGAAGTCCCGGTCTTTAAGCCGTCGATCTTAACCTGACTCGGGGCGTCGCTTTGCCCGGGGAGCATCTTATTGATGGTGGTAACGGTGGTGCCATCAATCGTGGTCGAAGTCAACTTGGTGATGTTTAACAGGCTCGGGTAGTTCTTGATCAAGTACTGGGCGATCTTGGCCACGTCGGTTGCCGTCATTTCGTTTTCGGCGTTTTTGGCGACCCCCTTGAGGCCGTAGCTCCCCATTTGGCTGTTGGTCAACCCGACTTGGTTGTACAGCTTGGCGTCGGTGACCCCGGCCTTTTTGACGAAGGCTTGCATCTTCTTGACGAAGCTCGCCGTGGAATCGCCGGTCGCCCGCGACAGGGTGATGGCGGCGGCATCGGCCGACTTGATCATCGCCGCTTCGGTCAACTCCTTGACCGTGTAACTCTTACCCGCCGTTAGGGTGATATTGGAGTACTCGGTGTTTTCCGATAACTTGGCCTCTTCTTTAGTGACCTTGACCTTGGTGTTCCAAGATAGCTTTCCCGCCTTGATTTCTTGTTCAATCACCCCTACCGTAATGATCTTAGAGATCGAAGCGATCGCCAGCTTGGTGTTGGCATTTTTGGCGTAGAGGACCTGGCCGGTCGTGGCGTCAATGGCGATTGCCGCCTTGGCGTTGACCGTGTAGTCGGTCGTCGAATTCGTGGATGAGCTGGAACTAGTCGAACTGGTCGTGGTATCAGCGTGGACCGCCGCTGGAACCGCCGTCAGGCTGCCGGCCGTCATGGTTAAACTGGCCAAGAAGGCCCCGGTGCGGTACAACCATCGTTTAACTTGCTTATTCATTACCTAACTTCTTTCTGTACTTGTTTAACTGGCAACGTTACCACAAAGGCCGTTTCCTGATCGTCGGAGCGGGCGGTTACCGAGCCGTGGTGGAGTTCCACGATTGATTGAACGATCGCCAGTCCCAACCCGGTTCCCCCGGTGGCCTTGTTACGCGACGACTCGACCCGGTAGAAGCGCTCAAAGAGGTGCTTAACTGATTCGGCGGGGATCTTCTCCCCGTCATCGGCGACCGTGATGACCACCTTTTCGCCCAGCTGCTTGGCCGTCAGGTGGATGTAGCTGGCGCCGTGACCGTATTTCAGGGCGTTAGCGACCAGGTTGGAGAAGAGGCGGCCCAACTTTTCGGGGTCGGCCGTAATCGACAGCGGGCTGGGCTCACAAGTTACGTTGATCGCCATCCCCTTCTTGTCGGCCTCCAGTTCAAAGGAGGCCCCGACTTGTTCGAGTAACTGCCCCAGGTCGACGGTCATTAAGTTAACCGGGGCGCCGTGCTGTTGAACCTTGGTGTATTCAAACAGGTCCTCAACCAGGTTCTTCATCTGCTTGGCCTTGTCGTAGGCGATGTGGGAGTACTTGACGATGTCTTCTTCGGACTGGTACTGGTGGTCTTCAATCAAGCCCAGGTAGCCGATGATCGAGGTCAGCGGGGTCCGCAGGTCGTGGGAAACGTTGGTGATCAACTCGTCCTTGGACTTTTCCGACGCCCGTTCCTCTTGCATGGCCTGGGTAATCGTGTCAACCAGCGCGTTAACTGAGGTAATCACGTGCTGTTGGTTACCGTTAACACGGAAGGGAATCCGGTGTTCCAGGTGACCCTGGGCGATGTAATGAAGTTCACCAATTATGTGATCCAGCTGGTAGAGGTGGTAGCGCCGCAAGAGCCGCCACCACAAAACCCCAATGTCAATTAGCACCAACAAGGCCATCACGATCCGTTGGTAGGACCAGATTTGGGCGTGAAAGGGCCCAATCACCAACGACTGTTTGATGATGAAGATCCCGCTTTGGACCCCGGGGTTACTTTGAATCATCGTTTGAATGATCGTAATCAAAGCGATATTGATCAACCCCAGCAAAATGATCGTTAGTAAGCCTTCAAAAAACAGGGAACTCTTCTCCCGCCCGGTTAACTTTAACATCCTTTTCCCCCATTAAAAAGAGTGGAAAATAACCTCCTCGGCAGGCCGTATGACTAAGCTAGGGCAAGGGTTGATGCGGCACGCATCGTTCCTTGTCCATACTTAGACACTAGGCCTGTGGTTACTTTCCACATTTTCTGTGTAACACCTAAAAACCACAAACGCAGACTGAGGCGGTTGGTGAGCACTCCCCTTTATTAGTGATTTTCGACCTTGTATCCGACACCCCACACGGTTTCAATCACCTTTTCGCCCCCCGTGGCGGCTTCGATCTTATCGCGCAGGTGGGAAACGTGAACCATGACCGTCTTGGCGGAGACGACCGATTCTTGTTGCCAAACCCGTTCGAAGATGTCGTCGGCGCTAAAGACCCGGTTGGGGTGGCTAGCCAAGAGGTAGAGAATCCCAAATTCCAGCGCGGTCAACTGAATTTGGTCCCCCTTTAAGGTCTTAACCTCGTGGGAATCCTTGTTAATCACTAGCGGCCCCACGTTTAAGACGTCGGGCTTGTCGTTAGTGACCTGGTTTTCGCTACGCCGCAATAAGGACTTGACCCGCGCCATCACTTCCAGCGGGTTGAAGGGCTTGGTAACGTAGTCGTCGGCCCCGGTCACCAGCCCCTGAATCTTGTCCATGTCGGCCGTCTTGGCGGACAGGACCAGGATCGGAATCGAGGAGTCCTTGCGCACCTGGCGAATTACGTCCATCCCGTTCATTTCCGGCATCATCAAATCCAGGATTACCAAACTAATGTCTGGCATCGTGTTGAGCTTGGTGATGGCGTCCCTACCATTGTAAGCCGTCACTGGTTCGTACCCTTCGTTGCGGGCGTAAATTTCTAATAGCTGAACAATTTCTTTATCGTCATCAACGATTAATATCTTCACTTGATCCATAATGGCTTCCCCCATTTCACTTGCAATTGTTAAATCCATTATACCGATCTAGCGGGTGTTCGCCCAACGATTCACGGTAGTTTAGAAAATGTTTTACGATTTTGATAACGGTGTGAAGGGGAACAAGACAACTAGTCTGTGCTACAATCAGCCTAACGATTGCCTGCCAATCAAAGGAGGGATTTTGATGCCAACCAAAACCGACTACGTTACCCAGCTCAACTTGACGCCCCATCCCGAGGGTGGGTGGTACCGCCAGGTGTACCACAGCGCCAAGACCACTTACGACCAAACGTCCTTGGCTAGCCGCTACGAATACACCTCGATCTACTTCTTGTTAGACGGTAGCTCACCTTCCCACCTCCACCGCCTCTTGCACGATGAGATTTGGTACTTCCACGACGGGGCGCCGATCTTGGTCCACTGCTTTTACCCCAACGGCTTTTACGAGGTGGTTAAGCTTGGCCGCGATATCGCTGCTGGCGAAGTCCTCCAGTTCCGGGTCCCGGCCGGCACGATCTTTGGTTCCGAAGTTGCCGATCCCGCTTCCTTTGGCCTGGTCTCTTGCGCCGTGGCCCCCGGCTTTGATTACCACGACTTCGAACTGCTCACCCAAGCCGACCTCTTAGCTAAGTACCCGGACCAAAAAGCGGTCATCAAGCGCCTCGCTTACGAGAAACTACCGGATTTTTAACGGAAGGGGATTAAAATGTCTCTCTGACTACCAAGGATCTACTTGATGATTACTATCACTGACTCTGTAAGTCATCAAAAGTAGTCCCCCTAGATGAAAAAACCGATGAAGTCGTGACTCCCTTTGTCGATGACATTAACGACCAAATTTCAATCTACGTCGAACACCTAGCAAATGGTCAACTTCGACTGAGTGATGACGGCTATGCCATCAGTAACCTTAGCTTTATGGGAACTGAACTACCAATGCACCGCAAGAAGAAATTAAGCAAGATCCTCCGCCAATTCAACATTAATTTAATAGAAGAGGAAACCTTTTAGCTATCGAAGGTGATGAATCCTCCTTTCAGGTTATGTCCGTATAATTGGTGTAAATTCTAAATAGGACTTTGTAAAATCTGAAAGGAACTTCATTATGCCAAAAGTTGAATTAAATTTAGAGGATGACGAATTAAAGGAGCTATTACTAGGTGATCGGGATAAGGCCATGCAATCAATTAGGGCCAAGATCCTTGATGAAATTCTTAAGTCCGAAGCGACTGAGCAGATTAAAGCTAGGGCTTATGTTCGTTCGGATGAACGAACCAATTCACGGAATGGTTATCGGGTTCGTCAGCTTACCACCCGCGTAGGGTCTCTAGAACTACACGTTCCTAAACTCCGTCATGGCAATTTTTCAACACAGCTGTTCAAACGCTACCAGCGTAGTGAGCAGGCCTTTGATTTGGCATTAATGGAAATGGTAATCCAAGGTGTTTCAACACGTAAAGTAGCTGAGATTACTAAGAAGTTATGTGGGACAACCTTTTCTAAAAGTACGGTCTCGGCTTTATGCAGGTAATTTGGACGACCAAGTGCTGGATTTTAACCGACGTCCCCTTACGCAAAAGTATGCTTTTGTGTATGCCGATGCAATTTTATTTAAGGTACACCGTGGTCACGTTGTGACAAGTAATAGCTTACTCGTTGCGATTGGAATCGACCCTAGCGGTCGTCGAGAAGTGCTCGGTTTTGATATCGGTGATAGTGAATCAAAAGCTGCATGGATGGACTTCTTTAGTGAACTTAAACAGCGGGGCCTTACCAACGTTGATATGTTTGTTTCAGACGCTCATTGTGGCTTAAAGGATGCAATCACTACGCAATTTCAGGGTAGCCTTGGGAGTGTAAAATATTTTGTGTAAATTGATACCTTGAGGGTATTGAAAAAGGGAAAGCCTTCCCCGTATGATTGAAATCGCTAAAAACCAATCAGAATACGGAGGCTTTCCCCATGAACCAGTTTAACAAAGATATTATCGCAGCGCTATCTTCAGACAAAGATATTACCCTGAATGAAGTCTTACGTCGTCAAATTGAAGTGGCCGCTAATCAGTTCCTTCAAAATGAACTGACTGCGGTGCTAGGCTACGAACCACATACTCGGATCGACCGATCAAAAGACGACGTGAACTACCGGAACGGGACGTACACCCGCACGATCGACACTGAGTACGGTGAAATTAATCTGACGATCCCACGGGACCGGTTAAACAAGTTTCAAAACGCCCTCTTCCCTCCTTACGTGCGTCGGACTGATGGACTGGAGGAAATGGTCATCAAGATGTACTCCAAGGGCGTCACAACTCGTGAAATCGCTGATATGGTTGAGAGAATGTACGGCCACTACTACTCACCAACCACGGTTTCAAACATCACTAAGCGGACGGAACACCTGGTTGAAGAGTTCCACGAGCGCAAATTCAAGTACTCACAGTACGTCTGTGTGTTCCTCGATGCTACTTACATTCCGTTACGCCGTGGTACCGTTGAACGAGAAGCCGTTAACGTAGCGATCGGAATTCGAAGTGACGGCGGTAAGGAAGTTCTTGACTACAGTATCGCACCGACCGAGAACGGAGCCGCTTGGTCTGAACTACTCCAGGGATTACGCGCACGGGGGATTAAAGATATTCAGTTGTTCATCGCCGACGGTTTAGTTGGACTTCAATCTGCGATTGAGGCTAACTACCCGCAGGCGAAGTTTCAACGGTGCTGGGTCCACGCAGAGCGCAACCTTTTAGGGTACGTTCGCAAAAACGATCGCAGGGAGATTATCACCGACTTTAAGGCTATTCGGCAAGCAGAGAACCTACAAGCCGCCCAAGAACGATTGGCGGCTTTCAGTGCTAAGTGGGAGTCCAGTTATAAGCGTCGAATCAAGAATCTAGTCCAAATGGAGGAGCTATTCACGTTCTTCAGTTTTCCAACTGCGATCCGTCAGACCATCTACTCGACGAACCTAATTGAGTCGTTCAATAAGAGCCTGAAGAAGATGGTCCGACGTAAAGAGCAGTTCCCAAACGAAGGAGCCCTCGATCGCTTTATCATGACGCAAGTGATGGAGTACAACGATAAATTTGAGAATCGAGCACATCGGGGATTCAAGGACTGTCACGACACGCTTGATTCGATGTTTTAGAATTGCCAATTCACGCGGGCGAAGTTTCCTTTTTTACACAACATTCTTGACACTCTCCAAAGATTTATTTAATGCTCCAACGTACGACCAAGCGGTTGAACGGCGTGACCAATTGGTTAAAGATTGGCAGACCGAGTTCCCTAAGGTGGTGAAGAAATTAGAAAATAGTTTTGACGAATTAATGGTGATTTACCAGCTCCCAGAGGAGCTAAGGAAGCGTCTCCGGACGAATAATACAATTGAGCGGGTTAATCAAGAAATCCGTCGTCGTGACCGTGTAATCCGGATATTCCCGAATGCTCTAAGCGTCTTGCGACTAATGGGAGCACTACTGATTGAACAGAATGAAAAATGGGCTGCTGGTCCACGGTACTTAAACATGACCGTTTACCACGGGATTGAAAAAGATGACAATTCAGAAGAAGCCGGTATGCTTAAGCTTGTGAAATGATAAATTCGCGGAATTTAATTTACACCAACATTTTGGACTTGACCTTGAATTGTTTGCCTTTAAAATGATTCATTACTCTGTCCTCTCTGTCTTTTTTCTCAATTTTACACTAAAATAGATTTTTTGGAAAACTTTGCAACAGAACCCACAAAACTATACACAAAAAGCAGCCAAATTTATAAAAAATTCAGCTGCTTAATGTCAAGCTATTCAATTAAATAATTCTGCTATCAGTACCATTTGACGAACAGCCAAACTTCACTCCAATTTTTGGAGTTCAGTTCAATCATCAGATTCACAAGCTTTATATTATTCAATTTCATTATTTTTCATATTGTTCGATGACATAAAACCTTTAAAATTAAATGCTTTCAAACGCACAATTGAATAGATAAAGAAAACAATATACATAATCAAACAATAATACCATTCTATATTAAAAAAAGCTTTAGTTATACATACTATCAATAACACTATTAATATTAAAATATGACTTATGATTTTGATTTTAAATCCATTTTTTGCAGAAAAGATTGTCCTTAATACAAAGAAAACAATATACGATAATGCATTTGCCAACGCTGCACCCCGACTACCAAATTTCGGTATTAATAAAAATGACAACCCGATATTAGCAAGCAATGTAATTCCTGATATATAGATATTTAGGTAAGTTTTTCTCGAAAAAACGATTCCAATATTGGTAGTTTCACTAATACAACTAAGATATACTGGAATGATCATTAGTGGAAAATAATATTGAACATCTCTATACTTATTCGACACAAAAAGCACAATAATTGGCCCAATAACTGTCATTAAGAAAACTATATTAGATAAAATGAGATTAACAAATTCACTAACCTTTTGGAATACAATTATGTCTTTATGCTCATTCATCCATCTATATGATACAGGGACCCAATAATTAACAAATATAGTTTGAATAATTGTCATAATTGCCATTACTTTTAATCCAACTGAATAAACACCTAACTCTTGATAAGTACTATATATCTTTAAAAAAATTCTATCTGACATTTGTAGAAAATTTGTTAACGAAACTGATATAACAATTGGGAAACCAAATATAAACATCCGATTAATCAATTTTGAATCAATCCATTGGTTAATCTTAAAATTAAATAATCGCCTATACTTAAAGATTAAAATGCAGTCAGCCGAAATTTGTCCAATAATTGTTGACCAAACAACAACGGTAAACGATCTATTTCCAAAATATAGTAAAATACATGTAGCAATCAACATACATAATTTTATTGATGTTGTAAAGAAAGAATATGCTTTACCATTCTCCGACATACGCAAGTACATTAAAATAAATCTTTCAAAAATTGTAAACATAACTAGCACTTCAAATGCTATTACTAGAAGAACATAATTCTTACTAGGATAAATTAAATTAGAAATTTGATGCAAATAAAATAACGAAATTAATAGTAAAACATTAAAAAACATCAATGGAACTATTATGCAATTCATGAAAAGTTTACTCTTATCATCTTGTTCGTTATATTCCCTGGTAAATGCCTGATCAAATCCAAAATACGCAAAAGAAGCAACTAGACCCTGCAATATAGTAAACATACTTGCTTTACCATATTCTACCGGCGACAAAAAATATGTTGTCAATGGAATAATTAAAGCTGTTAATACTCCTCCTAAGATTGGCCCCATCGCAAAGCTTATAAAATTAATTATTTTGTTTTTCATAATAAAGTATTTTCGGTCAAGTCCAAAATGTTGGTGTAAATTAAATTCCGCGAATTTATCATTTCACAAGCTTAAGCATACCGGCTTCTTCTGAATTGTCATCTTTTTCAATCCCGTGGTAAACGGTCATGTTTAAGTACCGTGGACCAGCAGCCCATTTTTCATTCTGTTCAATCAGTAGTGCTCCCATTAGTCGCAAGACGCTTAGAGCATTCGGGAATATCCGGATTACACGGTCACGACGACGGATTTCTTGATTAACCCGCTCAATTGTATTATTCGTCCGGAGACGCTTCCTTAGCTCCTCTGGGAGCTGGTAAATCACCATTAATTCGTCAAAACTATTTTCTAATTTCTTCACCACCTTAGGGAACTCGGTCTGCCAATCTTTAACCAATTGGTCACGCCGTTCAACCGCTTGGTCGTACGTTGGAGCATTAAATAAATCTTTGAGTCGGTTAGCAACTTCTTTACGATCCTTGAGTGCCAGAATACTTGTACAGTCATTACTAAAATGAAATTGACATCTCTGCCAAAGGCTACCCTGAAATTGCGTAGTGATTGCATCCTTTAAGCCACAATGAGCGTCTGAAACAAACATATCAACGTTGGTAAGGCCCCGCTGTTTAAGTTCACTAAAGAAGTCCATCCATGCAGCTTTTGATTCACTATCACCGATATCAAAACCGAGCACTTCTCGACGACCGCTAGGGTCGATTCCAATCGCAACGAGTAAGCTATTACTTGTCACAACGTGACCACGGTGTACCTTAAATAAAATTGCATCGGCATACACAAAAGCATACTTTTGCGTAAGGGGACGTCGGTTAAAATCCAGCACTTGGTCGTCCAAATTATTGCATAAAGCCGAGACCGTACTTTTAGAAAAGGTTGTCCCACATAACTTCTTAGTAATCTCAGCTACTTTACGTGTTGAAACACCTTGGATTACCATTTCCATTAATGCCAAATCAAAGGCCTGCTCACTACGCTGGTAGCGCTTGAACAGCTGTGTTGAAAAATTACCATGACGGAGTTTAGGAACGTGTAGTTCAAGTGTTCCTACTCGTGTGGTAAGCTGACGAACCCGATAACCATTCCGTGAATTGGTTCGCTCATCCGAACGTTCATAAGCCTTAGCTTTAATCTGCTCAGTCGCTTCGGACTTAAGAATTTCATCAAGGATCTTGGCCCTAATTGATTGCATGGCCTTATCCCGATCACCTAGTAATAGCTCCTTTAATTCGTCATCCTCTAAATTTAATTCAACTTTTGGCATAATGAAGTTCCTTTCAGATTTCACAAAGTCCTATTTAGAATTTACACCAATTATACGGACATAACCGGATTTTCCATTTGGGAATTTTTACAGTTCACAAGTCGATGGTTGATTAAACTTTTTTGATAAAGCATCTATCATTTTATCTGGCAAATCTAAAGAATCATCCTTGATGGATGCATCGTTAATACATATGTCCAAATATTTTTTATTATATAATGCATCTTTAAAAGAATTATCATCCATTAATCCTAATTCAAAATATTTATGCTTTCGAGGATTACTTGCTTGGAATTTAGAACTAGCTAATTGATAGTATCTTATTAACCAATCCGTTACGTCAAGTCTATTCCTAGTTGGATGGCTTGCTGCCTGATGCAACTCATCATAGAATAGACGCCAACATTCCTCAAAACTTGTTTTTAAATATGGCTGTGCACTGTGCGCACTATAAAATCCTAAATAAGGTCTAAACACAGATAAAAATAATGAAATTGTATTATTAATTAAGCCATATTTAAAATTAAATTTTTTTGTCAAATTTTTTGTTAAATTATCACGTTTCGAAAAAGCCTGATTAATCGCATACAAAGAATTAAAAACATAATAATCATTTAGAGATAGTGGATAAGTTGGCCGTTCAATATAAAAATCATTTGGCAACCCGTCTCTAAAATAATCACTTACCTTTGTGGAATTAACAACAAACACATCATCATTTAAAACTATAAATTTTTCACTAATTTCAGGAATTAAATGCATAAACATCGTTATGACGATAGAACTAAACGTTGGTAAAAATTCATGAGGTATAAATTCATCATGATTAATAATTTTAATTTTTGGTGACTCCACAAACCAACTTGGCTTTTGACCGGCTGTTACCAAAAAAATTTGATGAACCCACGGCATATTATATTCAACTGATCTAATAGTATACTTAATAGTATCATAATCTCTAAAACGTTCACCATCCAAATCAGTCAAATCAATATACTGTTTAGCCTTATCGCGCCAAATTGGATCAGTATTATCCACCCATGGAATAACAACATCAATATCTTCGTCTAACATTTACAACACTTCCTTTAATTTTAGAAGAAATCCATACATATAATAACTCATCATAATTAATAGATTAATTTCCTTTTTGTTTCTAATAATATTATTTTTTAAAGGAGATTTCTTTATAAATGCAGAAATTCTCCCTACCAAGACACTCTTTTTTATGCGATAAAATAACGGCGTGTTTCCTTGTGCTAAGTATAACATCTGCTCATAGATAGCCCCATTTGGGTTCTCTATTTCCAATTTTCTGATACTGTTTGTTAATCCATTTGGCTGATAAGCCCCTACCTGAATGATTTTCTTTATAAATTTTGATCTAAAAACTTTACTAAACTCGACATACAAAGGACCCTCACTAATAAATTTTTCATTTTTAAATTCTGGTAGCCTAAATTTCTGTAAACACTTTGTTACAAAAACATCCGTAAAATCTCCAGAAATATGATGATTTAGTAAGTACCAATACCGCCTACCAAAATCTATTTTGTTTGGTAATGGTTGTACTGGTACGTTCTGCATCTTCCCACGTTCATATATAAGTGACCCAATGTTCTCTTGTTTAGCAACTTCGTAGTCTTTTAAAATTGTTTCTATTGCATCGTCAACTAACACATCATCATCATCCACTATAACTGTTAAATCTGTCACTATTTTTGGAATAATAGCATTCAACGCCCTATGTTTTCCACCATTTTTTAAAACTGTATATTTTATTTCAAAATCATTATTATTCGAAATTAGTTGATTTACAGTCGGCGACACAGCAACAGTACTTCCATCATCCACGATCCACCAAACCATTCTCTTATCAGTTTGCTGACATAAAGATTTATATAATTTTTTTAGGCTTTCTGGACGGTTGTACGTACTAGTTAAAATAGTTATACGTGCATTTTTATCTATCATTATATTCCTCAACTCTCTTGTTTGATAACATATAAGCAAAAATTATAGTCAAAATAAATGTGGATACAGCCGAATTAGGAATAAAAAGAATGTTTTCCATAACTAGATAAACTAAATAGAATACAAAAAGTGTAAGTACTATCGAGCTCTGTTTTTTTACTATCATACAATATAAATACAATATATAAATTAAGAGAAAACTAAATCCTACAATACCTATTGTTAATAAAAAGTAAGCTAAAGAACTATCAATTGCGAAACGTCCTCCAGTTAATTTTTGTTGAATAAAGCTCGTACTCATTGACCCTATACCCAACCATTTATGTAAGTCACTTCCTGCTAAACTCAATGCCATTTGACTATAGTTTAACCGATAACTTAAAAACTCATCTAATTGCATAAAATGAGTATTCAAAGAATTTGAAAAATAAACAAAATATAAAAATACTGCCCAAATAGTTGTTAAAAAAAAGCCTGTTATAGTACTAACAATAAACTTTATTTTTTTTGATCCTAAACTGTGAACTAAATAGACCACTAGTGAGATACCTACCGCTAATACGGGTGTTCGACTACCAGAATTTAAAATTATAAAAATACTAAATAACACTATTAATATATTCTTTAAATTACTTCTATTTTTATGAGTAATAACAGCAATTAGAACCAAAAAACCTGCAAACATACCCAAAGTATTCACATTATTGAATCCCATAGATATACGTTGTGTAAGAATATTATTACCATATCTTTGATTATATAACATACTATTAATTAACTCTAAAACGTTATAAGAAACACCTTTAAAGATAAACATCATCAAAAAAAGCATAGTAGTTAGAGTCCAAAATATAGTAGTGACTAAACTCATCGGGTTATCTCGAAATGCATTTATAGAACAAATCAAAAACAACGAGTAAAATGCATAGTAAACGCTATATAATATCACTTGTTTAGAGAATTCTCCATATACACCCACACTTATCATTAAAATAGGATATATACAAAAAATACCTACCAATGGCAATATAATAGTGTAATTTTTAAAATTAACATTCCAAATATTACAAATAATTATTAAAAATTCTGAAACAAGTCTTAAGCCGGAGCCAATTCCACTCCATTGTGTATAGTTCAGCACAGATCCTATTACAAACAACATTACTAACAAGATATTTATTACATTATTTTTTTGATACATTTTTTTACCTGTATACAATACTTTTAACATATGGTAGATTGCAACAATTAATCGAATTTTTCGGACAAGTCACCAAAGAAGACTTGGAGTGGCGTTTTCCACCCCAAACATTTCCGGGGACGCCAATTTAAGTACTTTGAGATCATGGTCAGCTCTTCGTCCGTAACGCTCTCAATTGGCTGGTTCTTTGGAATGTGTAGCCGAAGCTCGCGGTTCAACCGTTCGTTGGTTCCGCGTTCATGTGGCGCATACGGGTGGGCAAAATAATGGGCAATTCCGCAGGCTTCAATTTCCTTGAAGCCTGCGAATTCCTTACCGTGATCGCTGGTGATTGACTTGATCAAGCCGCGCAACTCCTCGTTAAGCTCTAGGATTGCCTTAGTCATAGCTTTACTATCACGTCCCGGTAAACGACGAATAATCATTAGTCGGGACTTACGATCAGTAAAGGTAGCTAGGACCTCGCCCCTGGTTTTTCCTGATAGGATGGTATCGACTTCAAAATGACCAATCTCTTGACGCAGGTTAGCCTCGTCCGGACGTTGGTCGATAAACTTCGCCCCACGTGTGTACTGACCACGACCATCGTGGCTCTTGGATTGAAGTCAATATTTGAGACAGGTTTTAAGAGACATTCAGAACCGCGTTTACCTTACACAGCTCAAATAAATCATTAATCGTGATTAATAACTTATTTGAACCATGGAAAGCATTAAATCAGGCGGCCATTTGGCTCGTAAGTGTTGCGACTTCAACTTGTAAGGGGGTCTGGTAGCCCAGTGAACTATGAATTCTCTTCCTATTGTAGAAAGCATGCACATATTCAAAAAGGACAGCAGCGGCAGTTTCATAATTCTCAAAGACCGGCACTGGATAAACACATTCCTTTTTGAGGGAAGCATGAAAAGATTCCATTGGTGCATTATCGTATGGACACCCCTTACGGCTGTAAGAGTGGCGGATATGTAGTTCTGTTAATCGTTGGTTGTAATCATCGCTGGTGTACTGTGATCCTAAGTCTGTGTGGATAATCAGGTCCCCAGTAATGGTTCGATTTTTAACCGCGCTTTCCAGGGTCTTTAAGACTAAATCAGTATCCATCTTTTTTGAGAACGAATAGCCGATAATTCGTCTTGAGTGCAGATCCATGATGGTTGATAAGTAACACCAGCCATTACGCTTCGTTTGAATATAGGTCATATCAGCGGTCCATTTTTGATTTAAACCAGTGGTCGAGAAATCCTGCTTAAGCAAGTTGGGACGCTGTTCAACCTTGGTTTTGGAAGCCGAAGCCGCTTTCCATTTATTGACGGTAACGGAGTGGATATCCAGTTCCTTCATGAGCCGGGAAATCCGTCTTGGGCTGCACCGACGCTGCAGTGGTTGAAGTTCCAGATTCAATTCATGGTGGATCTTCATAACACCGTATCGCTGCTTAAATTCCGCAAAGATCCGCAGAATCCGTTGTTTCAAGTCCGCATCTTCGGCCCGGCGTTTTGAAGGTTTGGGGGATCGATAACGATAATACTGAGCTCTGGAAACACCGAGGATTCGGCACATCTTGGTTACCTGGTGGTGATGGCTTTCTTGGTGAATGTAATCAAAAATATTGGTTACTTCTGCGCAAGGAAGCCCAGGGCTTTTTTTAGGATTTCGTTCTCCTCAGACAGGGAAGCCAGCCGCTTTTCCATCGCTTTAATTCGTCTGGCGATTTACCGGATTGAGTTTTGGCTTGGCCCTGGATCCACTTATGAACGGTTGAATAGCCAATGCCATATTCTCTGGCCAGTTGGGCGGCTGATTCGCCTTGTTTATATAGGTTGATGATGTTTTGTTTGAATTCTTTGTCGTAACGAGTTGGCATGTAAAAATTCCTTCCTTTTGAGAGACGATTTATTCATTATACCCTCTCTTAAAAGTTGTCTCAGGAATTAGCTTACATCCATTCTAATGATTCGGCTAATTGTGTAGTACCTTTTTATAAATTAACTCCCGTAACTTTGCTGGCACGATAACATTTGCCACCATTACAAAGTCCCCCGTTAACTCTTCGCGCCTAGAAACAAGCTTTCCTTTGTACAACATTCGACGTAATTTAAAAATTTGCTTTAAGTTAGCCCACTCCCCGCGTCGTCCGTACATTCCTGTATCAACACGCATATGAACTAATACTTCCGATAAGTTTAATACTGGATACTTTTCAATAATAACTTTAGACCATAAGAAGTAGTCCTCTAGCTTCCCATTCGCTTGATAGTTACCAACATCAAGGATAGCTTTCTTATTTAACATTACCGAGGGGTGGTTAAATGGGCTTCTCCATTTTACAAATTGGTAGATGTCTTCTTGACCCGTTGGTACCAATCTTTTACCAGTAATATGATTAACTTCACCCGTGAATTCATCAATTTGACCACCCACAATTGCTAACTGTGGATTATTAACAACTGCCTTTAATTGTAATTCAAATCGATTTGGCACAGAAACATCATCCGAATCCATTCGAGCAATCCAATCGTAGCGGCACCGTTCTACCCCTTTTTGTAATGCGACGCCTAATCCCCGATTGGAGGTCAATTTTAAGAGTTCATATTTGTTTGAAAAACGCTTTTGATGTTCTTCGATTACTTTGTCCAGTTCGGCTGTTAAGGGGCCATCTTCTACCAAAACAATTTGGTCTGGGATCACCGTCTGTTCTTCAATACTCATTAGCGCTTGATCTAAAAATACCGGTTTTTCTTTCTGGTAAACCGACATTAAGACTGAAAAATCCGGTAGTTCGTCGTTACACATAAAATTACTCCATTTTTTAACCAAAAAAGCAGGAAATCCCCTACCATCATAGCATGCTTCCTGTTTTAGCCCTTGATTCTATTTTCCATCATGCACGCCGCGTCTTGCCAAAACAGCTAACACAGTTTCAACTAAAATTGAAAAATCTCCCCGCAAGGTTACGTTACCAGCGTATTCACCGTCATAATTAGCTTTTTGGGTATCCGTTACTTCATCGCGACCCCGGACCTGAGCCAAGCCCGTTATTCCAGGTGCCAAGCTTTCAGCTCCATTGGCGTGACGAAGCCGCAAGACCTTTTCTTCCTTTGGAATCAGCGGTCGTGGCCCAATAAAGGACATTTCACCCTTCACCACGTTCACCAACTGCGGCAATTCATCCAAACTGGTTTTTCGCATTAACTGACCGCTCCGCGTGATGTAGCTCAGTGCGGTGTCAAATTCCGATGTTGCCATTTGGTGGGGTGCATCATCACTCATGGAACGGAACTTATAAATCGTAAACCGTTTCCCATTGCGGCCGACCCGTTCCTGCTTAAACAGCACTGGTCCCTTTGAGTCTAGCTTAATCCAAATTGCCAACACCAACATGAGCGGCGAAAGACAGATTAATAAGAGCACGCCGAAAAAGGCATCAAAAATTCGTTTGATTGTCGTTCGGTATATCTGATTAATCCGTACTCCCCCATCACTGGTTGGTAATTGCATCTTGGTTCCTCCTCCCTGCTTTTCATAACCTAGAACAACCAAAACCTACGTTTCTTCTTCAGTGGTTGCCACTTCATCCGAACTGGCTCACCGTTAATTAACCGCTTGGCATTGCGGCGGTAATGCTCAGCTAGGCGCGGGTCAAACTCACGGGCCATTTTTGCTAGTCCTTCATTTAACTCATAGTCGCGCCGGGCTAGGGCGTGGGCGTCCGATGCGAAGATCGTCCCCTGCCCTGCTTCAATTAGCCGGGTCGTTAAATCTTCAATCTTCTTCCCAAAGGTGCCCATGTAAGAAGCCGCCGTTAGCTGGGTTAAACAGCCCTGTTCCAAAAACGCCTCCAGAATACTTGGATCATCCAAAATGGCGGCGTTGCGTTCCGGGTGGACAATTACCGGCGTCACCCCGTGTTGTAAGAGTTCAAAGACCAACTGTCGGGCAAAGGTCGGCACCCCACCACTTGGCATTTCTAACAAGAGGTAGTGGTCATCTTCGTCCACGTACAACAAGTCGTCGGCTTCTAGTGCCGGCAAAACCCGATCGCTCACCCGCACTTCTTGGCCCGGAAAAACGGTCAGGGGAATCTGAGCTTCTTCAAGGGCTTCTTGAAAGGCTACCGTTGCCCTAATCACGTCTTGCTTGTGGTTGACGTAGTGACCATTTAAATGGTGCGGCGTCAACAAGCAGTGGCTAACCCCATCAGCAACCGCCTGCTCGGCTAATTTTAGCGACGTCGCCATGCTCGGCGACCCGTCATCTACTTCTGGTAGCAAGTGGCAGTGCAGGTCAACTAGACCCATAACTACCTCTCCTTTCCGGGTTACCTTTCGTCCTCGTAGCCATAGCCATAACCATAACCGTAACCAGCGTCGTCATCGTAAACGTCGTTCATCACGTACCCTAAGACGTTGGCCTGGGAAATCTTCAACATTTCCACCGCCCGGCGAATGGCTGCCTTTTGGGTCACCCCCTGGCGAACCACTAAGATCACCCCGTCCAGGTTGCTGGATAGCACTTGGGTATCGGTTACTTGCAGCATCGGCGGCACGTCTAAGACCACTATGTCGTAGGCTTCCCGCACCCCATTAATAAAGGACTGCATCCGCTGAGAACCCAACAGCTCCGATGGGTTCGGTGGTACTGGACCGGCCGTTAAGACCTCCAGGTTTTCAACCCCACTCTTTTGCACCACGTTGCTAAGGTCGACTTCGTTACTGTCCCCAGTCAAAACGGTGGTTAACCCCTTTTGGTTGCTTAGGCCAAAGGTCGCGTGTAGAGTCGACCGGCGCAAGTCGGCGTCGATCAAGAGGACCTGCTTACCTTCTTGGGCCCAGGCGATTGCCACGTTGGCCATTACCGTGGACTTCCCTTCCGAGATTCCCGAGGAGGTAAAGGCAACCGTCTTTAGCGGCCGGTCAACGCTCATGAAGTGAATGTTGGTCCGGATCGTCCGGAACTGTTCGGCCGGGCCGCTCTTCGGGTCGGCCAGCGTGATTAACATGGCCCCGTTATCCATCGTGTCGATGGATTCAGTATAATGATGTTTAAATAGTCCCATTTGAAAACCTCCCTGCTAGACCCGGCGGTGACCAGCAGCCTGGTCATCGAACGGCTTAAATTCAAAGTCGGCTGGCATGTGAATTTCACCAACTTGGCCCAAGTTAGTTAAGCCCAGTTCGTTGGTCATAAAGTCGTTGTCACGAACCGTCGTGTCGGTTAAGTCACGAATCAGTACGTAAACGTAGCTGATCAAGAACCCGAGCACTAGCCCAGCTAAGGCAAAGAGCTTCTTGTTCGGGAAGGACTGGCTGGTTGGCGTCGTTGCCTCTGAGACGATCGTCACGTTGTTAACGTTCATCATCGAACGAATCTGCTTCTTAAAGACCTTGGCCACCGTGTTAGCGATCACCTTTGCCTCCGTCGGGTTGCCCGCCTCCGCACTTAGGGAGAAGACTTGAGAATTGTTTTGGGTGCTTACCGTCAGTAAACCCTTCAGCTTAGCCACGCTTAATGCGTAGGCCCGTTGGCTCCCGCTCGGGTTGGCCAACTGCTTGGAAGCACTCTTCAGGATCACTTGATTGGTGATGATGTCCTTATAAGTGTTGATCATCTGAATGTCGGCCTGCTGATTAGTGTAAGCTTGACCGTTATTGTCATTGCTATTGCGTTGGTTAACCAGGATTTGGGTGGTGGCGGTGTACTTAGCCGGGATCACAAAGGTAGCTATCCCCCAAGCGATGACGCCGAGGCCCACCGTCCAGATCAAAATCATGCGCACGTGTTGAACAAACAGCTTCCAGAGGTGCTGCAAGTCAATTGCGTTGGTATTCTTTTCGCTTTCCATTAATTACTCTCCGTCTTAACTGTTACTTGTTTGAGGCCCAGGGTGGTCCGTAGTTCGTTGCTTACCCGTTGGCGTTCGGTCGTCGAGACTACTTCAAAATCCTCCCCACTAACGGTCTGGGAAGTTCCCTGAGCGTGGTCGGAAGTGACGCTTTGGCCGGCGCTCCGGTAGTGGAGGGCGACACTCATCATATTATTCAGGGTGAAGTCGGTTTGCGTTTCGTCCGCAATGTCGTTTAAGAACGACTGGTTTAAGATTGACTTATAGGAAGCCGACTTCTTTAAGAGGGCCATAATTACGAGCCGTTGACGTTCCTGACGGCCGTAATCGCCGTTAGGATCTTCGTGACGCATCCGCGAGAAGGCCAGTGCCTGGGCTCCCTTCATCGTGTAGGTCTTCCCCTTTTCAAAGGAATAACCTTCGTAGCTAAAGGTCAGTGGTGACTTAACGGTTACCCCGCCCACTTGGTTGATCGCCTTTTCTAGCCCCCCCATATTCACGAGCACGTAACCATCAATCGGTACGTTGTAGTATTCCTTGAGGGTCTTGATCGTTTCCTTGACCCCGCCGTAAGTGTAGGCGGCGTTGAGCTTGGCCGGTGACTCATCGCTGTAATCAGGCAGGGTCACTTCCATATCACGGGGAATGCTGACAATCGTCGTCTTCTTAGTTTGCGGGTTGACCGACATCATCATGATCGTGTCGGTCCGTCCCTTATAACTCCGCCCCAGGGCTCCGGTATCGGTCCCGAGTAAGAGAATGTTAATTGGTTTCTTAGCAGCTAATAACTTACTTAAGTTCCGGCTCTTAACAGCCCCGCTCGGGGAATACATACTGTTAGTGGCAACGCGAACGTTTCGCCAAGCCATTCCAGCAAAGAAGAGCGCTACGACAACAACTAGCCCCACGAGAATCCATAACCACCGCAACCAGCGACGCCGGTGATGGTGGTGATGATGGTGGTGCTGGTGCTGAGAAGAACGGTGTTGTAATTCTTCAGAGTCCATGCTGACCTTCCTTTTTTGCCCTTCTATGGGCAATATTAATCAATCTTTAACCTATTTTGCTACGTTTTGATTTTATATTCAATTAGAATTTAGTCACATTTCGATTACAAGTGTTATTTTAAATAAAAATAATTACTTGGTTACATCAACCGAAAGCCGTTTCATTATGAGTTTCACCTTATTAAAATGACAACATTTTACTATGTGTATAGATAATATATTAATAAGTAAATGGTAACGTGACTACTTTTTATCATTTGATAAAATTGGAGTTTTTATGGTTTTTTCGTCAACTAAAAATGCGCCACCCCCACACCTGGGGGCGACGCATTTCCCTTTTCAACCGCCTTACTTGTAGTTTGGCGCTTCCTTGGTAATTTGAACGTCATGTGGGTGGGATTCCCGCAACCCGGCGTTCGTAATTTGAACGAATTGGGCTTGGTTGATTAAGGTTTGAATATCGCCGGCCCCAACGTAGCCCATCCCTGAGCGCAGTCCGCCGACCATTTGGAAGATAACATCGCTGACGTCCCCCTTGTATTCAACCCGTGCTTCAATCCCTTCCGGAACCAGCTTATTAGCTTCGTTAACTCCTCCCTGGAAGTAACGATCCGAAGAACCATGGGATTGGGCCATCGCCCCCACGGAGCCCATCCCCCGGTAAGACTTGTACTTCTTACCGTTATCTTCGTAAACTTCACCCGGCGCTTCGGTCGTCCCAGATAACATCGAACCGAGCATGACCGCGTTCCCACCAGCGGCCAGGGCCTTCACGATGTCACCGGAGTACTTAATCCCACCGTCGGCGATGATGGCCTTCCCAAACTCGTGGGCCACGCTAGCCGCATCGTAAATCGCGGTGATTTGTGGTACCCCAACCCCGGCCACCACCCGGGTGGTGCAGATCGAACCAGGGCCGATCCCGACCTTAACTACGTCAACCCCAGCTTCAAACAGGGCCCGGGTCCCCTCGCCAGTGGCGACGTTCCCGGCGATCAAGGTTTCATTCGGGAAGTGGTCGCGGATTTCGGCGATCTTACGCAGCACCCCGGCGGAGTGACCATGGGCCGTGTCGATTACGATCGCATCGGCACCGGCCTTAAACAGGGCTTCGGCGCGTTCAAAGGTGTCAGACGTTACCCCAACGGCGGCGGCCACCAGCAGGCGGTTTTGGTCGTCGACGGCGGCATGGCTCATCATCGAGTTCAGGGCGACGCTCTTCACGTTGGCCACTTCACCAGCCTGGGCCTGAATCGACATGTTCTTGTGGATGACCCCCATCCCCCCTTGCAGGGCCATGGCGATCGCCATCGATGATTCGGTCACCGTGTCCATCCCAGCGGAGATAAACGGCACCTTCAGCTTCAGGTTCTTGGCGATCTGCGTGGACAGGTCAACCTCGTTTGGTAATACGTGGCTTTCAGCCGGAATCAACAGCACATCATCAAAAGTTAGCCCCTTCTTGGCGAACTTGGTATCCCAGTTTGACATCTTTGAACAGCACTCCTTTGGAAAAATTTATATTGTTAGTACTTTACTCGATATATCGGCTTTGGTCAATCATTTCCGGCATTTCTAACCTGATTCTCATCTTTTTTGCCCAAATTCTGGAACTCCCTGCCGAAGCTCCCCGAATAACGTTCGGTTTTAGAACGCAAAAAGAGGCTGGGAAAACAGAACTTTTCCCAGCCTCTAGCGTATTTTTAAATGTTAGACAGAAAACGTGGCGCCCCAGCGAGCAGGTTATTTGCCACTTTCTTCCTTAACGGCGCCGCCGGTTGGCCGACGAGCCCCAGAAGCCCCCGACAATGTGGTAGCGTTGGCGGAAGTAGACGTCGCCGAAGAAGGTCGCTACCCCAAGGATCAGGTAAGCCCAGGCGTTTAAGACTGGGTTGATGGCGTTTGGCAAGAAGGCCACTAGCATGTAGACCAGGATCCAGGCGATCAACGCCCCTAACACCAGGACAATCCGGAGCCATAACGGCCGGCGGTGTTGTTTCCCGTTTTCATCGACCGTTGGCAACAAAATCTTGTTGACGAACCCGAAGGCCGCCCCACCGGCCACGGCGACCAAGATGATTGCGACCAGCCCGGCGCTCCCGTGTTGGGCCAGCTTCAGGGTTGACGGTTGCATCAACCCTATCAGCCCAAACATGAAGGTGAAGATGGCGAAAAACATCAGCCCGTTATCTACCGACATTAAGACGGTCGAGGTTTGTTGTTGTTCGGCTGGCGTCTTCTTCGGGTGCAGAAGTTCATCGGCGTACTTGGTGGGCGTTCCAAACAGTCCCTTCGCGGTTTGCCCCGTCTTTTGGCCTTCCAACAGGGCGGTCATGGTTTCTTCTAGCAGGGCCGTCTTGGCTTCGGCCGTCGCTCCCTGGGCGTCCAGTTGCTTATTTAACTGGTACATGAAGTCTTCATTCTTACGGGTCAACCCGGCGTTTTCAAACATCATCCCGGTCTTTTGCCGGTCTTCTTTTAGGTGTTGGCGCTGGCGTTGTCCGGCAGCGGCGTTTTTTTGTTCCTGTTCACTCACGGTGGTGTCCTCTCAATCGATTCTCTATCCTGACTAGACGTTGAAGCGGAATTCAACAATGTCGCCGTCTTGCATCACGTAGTCTTTACCTTCCAGGCGCAGCTTGCCGGCTTCCTTAACGGCGGCGTGGCTCCCGTACTGGTCAAGGTCTTCAAACGACATGACCTCAGCGCGGATAAAGCCCCGTTCAAAGTCGGAGTGGATAATCCCGGCGGCCTGCGGGGCCTTAGTGCCCTTCCGGAAGGTCCAGGCGCGCGTTTCCTTGCCCCCGGCGGTGAAGAAGGTTTCCAGGCCCAAGAGCTGGTAAGCGGCCCGAATCAGGCGGTTTAAGCCTGGTTCTTCTACCCCTTCCATTTCCAGGAAGTCGGCCTTTTCTTCTTCGTCCATTTCGGCGATCTGTTCTTCGGCGGCGGCGGCGATCCCAATCACTTCACCATCGCCCGCCACGTGTTCTTTGATCACGTCCATGTACTTGGAAGCCTCCGGGTTGGCCATATCGTCTTCGGACACGTTAGCCACGTACAGGACCGGCTTAATGGTTAATAAGAAGAGCCCCTTGACGATCGGCATTTCTTCGGCGCTGAATTCCACCGACCGGGCCGGCTTGCCCGCCTCTAAGACCGGCTTAAGCTTTTCTAGGACCGCCAGTTCGGCCAGGGCGTCCTTGTCGCGCCCCTTGGCCGCCCGTTGCACCTTGGCCAAGCGGTTGTTCACGGAGTCGAGGTCGGCCATGATCAGTTCCAGGTTGATCGTGTCGATGTCGTCGACCGGATCGACCTTCCCAGTGACGTGGGTGATGTCATCGTCATCAAAGGCCCGCACCACGTGAACAATGGCGTCGGTTTGGCGAATGTTTTCCAAGAACTTGTTCCCAAGCCCTTCCCCCTTGGACGCCCCCTTGACGATCCCGGCGATGTCGGTAAATTCAAAGGTGGTTGGCACGATCTTTTTGGCCGGGATCAGTTCATCGATCCGGGCCAGGCGGCTATCCGGCACTTCGACCATCCCGACGTTGGGGTCAATCGTTGCGAACGGGTAGTTAGCCATTTCGGCGCCCGCCTTGGTAATTGCGTTAAAGAGGGTTGACTTCCCGACGTTGGGCAACCCCACGATCCCTGCAGTTAATGACATGGTTTAAAAACTCCTTTAATCCTCTTCTTGTTCGGCCCGTTCTAAGACCTTCTTGAGCCGCTTGTTAAAGTCGTAGCGGCTCATCATGACAATGTGGCTACAGCCGGTGCACTCAATTTTGATGTCGGCGCCGACCCGGATAATCTGCCACCGGTTTACCCCGCACGGGTGGGGCTTTTTCATTTCGACAATGTCGTTTAATGCGTATTCTTCCATCTTTACTACCCCCTAATCAAAGTGCACCCCTAGCAGTTCCAAAATTCGGTTTAAATCCTGATTGGAACCATAGGGGATCACGATCTTGCCGCCGCGGCGCTTGGCCTGAAAGCTGACCTTAGTGCCCAACTTACCCGCTAGTTGACTCTCAGCCTCTCGTAAGTAAGGGTTGGCACTTTTAACCACTGGCTTTTGGCGCCCCTTCTTGTTAATCCCGGCCACGATCTCTTCTAGCTGACGGACGGTCAGCCCCTCGTTTGCGACCCGCTTGGCTAGTTCAACTAGCCGTCGTTCGTCCTTGACCCCCAGGAGGGTCCGGGCCTGGCCCATCGATAGCTCGCCACTGGCCAGCATCTGCTTAACCTCTTCGGGCAAGCCTAACAAGCGCAGGTAGTTCGCGATGTAGGGGCGGCTCTTGCCTAAGCGGGCCGCCACCTGAGCCTGGGTCAGGTTCAAGCGTTCAATCAAGGTCTGGTAGGCCTGGGCCTCTTCTAAGGGGCTCAGGTCCTCGCGTTGCAAGTTCTCTAGGACCGCCACTTCCATCATCGTCTGGTCGTCTAAGACCCGGACAATCGCCGGAATCGTCTTGCGTTCGGTCATCCTGGTCGCCCGCAGGCGCCGTTCTCCGGCAATTAATTCGTAGCGGTTCAAATTGGGGTCCGGGCGCCGGACAATGATTGGCTGAAAGACCCCCGCCGCTTCGATTGACCGGGCCAACTCCGCTAAGCCCTCCTGGTCAAAGGTGCGCCGGGGCTGGTAGGGGTTGGGGCGGATTGAATCCACCGCCAACTCCCTAACCACTTCCCCCGGGCCGGGCGGGGCGGTCAGTTGCCTTGCATCACTCATTGCATCGCCCCCACTAGTCCGTCGGGGCAACGATCGTGATCGTCAACTCCACCCCGTTAGCGGTCTTGGTTTCCTTGACCTTGGTCTCAAAGCCGTTATCGTTAACTAACTTCAAGGATTCCTTGATCGTGTTGACGGCAATCCGTGGGTCGGATACCTTGACCCGGCCGGCCACCTTCTTGGTTTTCTTCGGCGCCTTCTTCTTTTTAGCCGGTTGATCCTGCGCGTCGTCTTTTTTGACCGTTAACTCTTCGTCGAGGCCAAAGAGTTCGCGTTGCTTTTGGGCCTCCACTTCGCTTGGCACCGGCTTACCCTGCATCCGGGCGATCTCGTCTTCGGTCTGGCGGACCGTCCAGTCGTTATTAACGATCTTCATTAAGATGTCGCGTTGTTGGTCCTCGCTAAGGCTGAGCATGGCCCGCCCGTGGCGCTCGGAAATCTTGTGGTCCATGATTGCGTTTTGCACCGGCGTAATCAGTTGTAAGAGCCGCAACTTGTTAGCGACAAAGGACTGGCTCTTCCCCATCCCCTTGGCCAGGGCCGACTGGGTCAGCTTGTTGAGTTCCATCAACTGTTGATAAGCCTGGGCCTCTTCGACCGGGCTTAACTGCGAACGTTGCAGGTTTTCGATCAGGGCCAAGGAGGCCGTTTCCTGGTCGTTCATCTTTTCGACGATCGCCGGGGCCTTGGTCCAATTCAACAGGCTCATCGCCCGGAAGCGCCGTTCCCCGGCAATGATTTCGTACTTACCAGTTTCGTATTCGCGTAAGATGATCGGTTGCAAGAGCCCGTGTTCATCTATCGTTTGGGCTAATTCTTGGATCGCCGTTTGGTCAAAAACCTGGCGGGGTTGGTAGCGATTGGGCACGATCTGCGCCAGCGGAACCTCCACGACTTGGTTTTTAACCGGCTCCTTGCTCTTCCCAATGTTAAACAATGAAAATGCCATTTTACTACTCCTCAATTGCTAGACGTTAATCAGTGGCTTCTTAGCGGGTACCCCGGGGCGCCGCGGATACTTCCCCGGCGTCTTAGCGACCTTATCGATCACCACCAGGTTGCGCTCCTCTGCTTCCGGCTTGGTTGGCAGGGTCAACTTGGTCGTCCCCGCCACCTGGCCACCCAGCTTGTTAATCGCTCCGGTCGCCAATTTTAACTCATCATTAACGGCGCTGGCCTTGTAAGCCAAAAAGGCCCCACCGACCTTGGCCGCTGGCAGGCACAACTCGCCGAGCACCACCAAGCGGGCCACCGCCCGGGCAGTTACTAAGTCGAACTGTTCGCGGTACGGGCTTCCCTTGGCCGCAAAGGTTTCGGCCCGGTCGTGAACCAGGTGCACCCCGGTCAAGCCGAGGTCATCACACAGGTCGGCCAAGAAGTTGATCCGCTTGTTTAAGGAATCAACGATCGTGACTTCCAACTGGGGAAAGGCGATCTTCAGCGGCAAGGACGGGAAACCCGCCCCGGCCCCAATGTCGCACAAAGTCAGGGCTTGGCTTTGGAGCTTAGGGTAGGCGAAGGCCCCGGTCAAAGAATCGTAAAAGTGTTTCAGGTAAACTTCTGTTTCGGCCGTAATCGCCGTTAGGTTTAAGTGTTCGTTGGTTTGAACCAGCAGCTGATAGTAACGCGCAAACTGCGCCATCTGGGCGTCCGTCAGCGCAATGCCGTGGTCAAGGAGGGCTTGACGAAATTCTTCTGGGTTCATATCTTTTTCCTTTCCGTGAAACATCTTGTTCCACGTTACCCTACCACTTTACCTTAATAAGCCCGTTGTTTCAAGCGATCTCCGGCTTTCTGGCGGGAATCATTTCCCGGGAAATGATGCCAAAAAAGCTGGGAGAAAAGCGTGCTTTTCTCCCAGCTTTTTATTCATTCTCTGAATTTCCCACTCTATTACTTATTCATTGCCGCCACTTCTTCTAAGAACCACTTGTTGAAGGCCGCGGCGTCGATGTCAACGCAGACCTTAGCGTTGACCTTGCCGTCGTGGTAGGCGCCACGAACGTCACCAACCGTAGCCCCAATGGCCGGGCCATCCGTTACCACGTCGATCCACATTTCCTTGGTCGTGAAGGCCTCCGGGTGGAGGAGGTAGAAGATCGTGTTAACGTCGTGCATCGGGTGCCCGTCCTGGTCGTCCCCGTCGTTGTAGTGGGTCACCAGGTCGTGAAGCATCTTGCCGGCTTCGCCCATCTCCAGGAGCTTCTCTTGGCTGGCTGGGGTTAGGAGGGCCTTTAAGGTCACGTCCAGGCCGACCATCACAATCGGTACGCCGGCGTTGTACATGATCTTAGCGGCGTCCGGGTCGGTAAAGACGTTGAACTCAGCGGCCGAGGTCATGTTCCCACCGGAGATGGAACCACCCATCGCCACGATTTGCTTGATGTGGGACTTCACCTCTGGGTACTGGGAGAAGAGCAGGGCGATGTTGGTGTAGGAGCCGGTTGGCACCAGGGTCACCTCATCTTCTGCCATGATGGCGTCGCGCAAGGCTTCGACGGCCGTCTTTGCTAGCGGTTGACCAAAGTCATCGCCGAAGTCGTAACCCGGCATCCCGGATTCCCCGTGAATGCGGGCCGCGTCTTCAAACGGCTTGATTAACGGCGCCACCGCCCCGCCGGCCACCGGGATTTGGTCGTTTTTGCCAAAGAAGTTAACGATCTTTAAGGCGTTGGCGGTCGTCTTATCAACGGTTACGTTCCCAGCCACCGTAGTGATCAGCTTCAGGTCTAGGCTCGGGTCGTTGATCGCCATCGTCAGTGCGGCTGCGTCATCAATTCCTGGGTCAGTATCCATAATAATTTTAGTCGTCATTTTCATTCCTCCAATTTAAGAAAACGCTTTTATTTTAGCGGGAAGAAAAGAGGTTGGGAAAAAACTCGTTTTCTCCTAACCTCTTGTCTAATTTCTTGGCTGTTACACAGATAACGTGGCAACCAACCGCAGGCCTAGTGTCTAAGTACGGACAAAGAACGCTGCTGATGGCACCAACCTTTGCCCTAGCTTAGCCAAACGGCCTGCCGAACGAGTTGGTTCCCACTCCTAGTTCTACCAAACAAACAAACCAACAATTGCGGCGGACAGCAGGGATACTAAGATCCCGGATAACAACAGGTAGCCAATGTTAGTGGCAATGTAGTCGTTATCTTCCTTACCAACCAGACCCTTGAAGGCCCCGATGACCATCCCGAGCGTCCCGAAGTTGGCAAAGGACGTTACGAAGGTGGTCAAAACGGCCTTTAAGTGTTCTGGGTATTGGTTGATGACACCGGTCACCTTACCCATAACAACGAATTCGTTGGTAACCAGCTTCATCCCCATGTCTTGGGAAAGCATCCAGGCTTGGTGCACTGGCAGCCCCATTAACCAGGAGAATGGGAACATGATGACCCCAAGGATGGCTTCCAAGGAGAGTGGCTTCCAGATCAAGGCCAAGAGCTTGTCAATCAAGGCGGCCAAGGCAACAAAGGCTACAACGTTTGCGACGATGATCAGGATTAACCGACCGGCGCCCAAAATAGAATCCCCTAAGAAGGAGAAGAATGGTTCACGCTTTTCGCCTTCTTGCTTGATGGTTTCAATCGTGTCTTCTTCTTCTGGTACAACGATTGGGTTCATTAACGCAGTCGCAATCAGGGCGTTGACAATGTTAATCGGCACCGCCGTTAGGATAAATTGCCCCGGCATCATTTCGATGTAGGCCCCTAAGATCGACGCCGTCACACATGACATTGACATCATGGCGATCGTCAGGTTCCGTTCGCGACTCATCTTCCGTAATTGCATCCCGGAGATGGCCAGAACTTCCGTGTTCCCTAAGAACATCATTTCAACGGCGAAGAAGGATTCAAACTTCGGTTGGCCGGTGATAAAGGACAGGCCCCGTCCGATCCACTTGATGATCCAAGGTAAGACCCCGATGTAAGTCAGGATATCAAACATTGGAACAATCATCAGGATTGGCATCAGTGCCGAACAGATGAAGTTTAAGTTCTTTGCGTCATACCAACCACCAAGGGCGAAGATCGTCCCGGTAGAGGAAATATCAACAATCCAGGCAAAGCCGTCAGCGGCAGCCTTAACCCCGGCACGTCCGGCAGCAGAACCGGTCAAGAACCAAGCCAAGGCCAAGTTGAGGACCACCATGATGGCGATGGCCTTCCAGTTGATCGCTTTCTTGTTCTTGGAGAAGAGGAATCCAATTGCCAAGAAGACAATTATCCCAAGAATATTGATTGCAAGATACATGGGAAAACACCTTTCCTTAATTTAATGAATAATAGCAACAAAGATCCCTCCGCTAGCAAACCAGTGGGGGGAATCATTTCTTAAAGCAAGAATAACATTGATTAAGGAAAAGTAAAGCGCCTCCCTTGGCGATCTTTGTGAAAAATGACAGCGTTTTCCCTAACGTTCGTCAGTACATCGTTTTACATCAACATTCCGGCGTTCGGAAACGGTTCCAAAATTTCACAAACTAATTTTTTAAATTTTCTAACCGGAGCCTGTTAAGCGTGATTTAACAAGCCCCTTTCTGGTATCCCCTAATTTTGTGCACCCGTTTTCACTAAATCAATCGTTTTACTTGGTTAATCGCTAAACCGACCATTTGAGGTCATCGTTCGGATTGCACATTTGCACATAAGATCGCAAAACCGGTGTTAGAAAGACTGATTTGCACAAGAAAGGCTGGGTACCTGGTATAATGTAGATAAGATGCAGATTAGGCCGTGTGCAGTTGGTGCTTACTAGCCAACTAGACCGGTCCCGGGTGCCCATCCAGGCACCCTTTTTTTGTGCCCTCAAAATAAAAAAACTAGCCACCGGGGTGAGGTGGCTAGTGAAGTAATGGAAAGACTGTCTGCCGTTGCGTTTGGACAGTTAAGCTAATTTTGTTTACCTGACGAATTACTTTCGTGTACCAAGGAGATGGCAAAGCGCCATTGCTAAACCGACAACTAGTCTTTAGGAAATTTAATGGGTTGATGTGATGTGGGGTGAGTATTGTTACTACAAATTGTTGATAACAAACGTTGACGAGTGATTCTTCTCGATTAATTAGGCAACGGTACTTGAATCCTTCCACACCTTTATTATAATGAAAGCGCTTTCTAAGTTCAAGCGACAACTAATTTTTTTCGGTCTCCTTTTTGCGCCCCGCTAAGAAGTAGTAGCCAACGAAAAGGCAGGCAAAGAAGACCATTGAAATGATCAAGGAAACCCGGGTTGCTGGCACGATGAAGAGGACAATTAAAACAAAGATAAAGAAGATAATCGTCACCCAGCTAGTGATTGGGTAACCAGGCATCGAAAAGCCGGCGATTCCCTCTGGGTGCTGCTTACGGTAGGCAATGTGGCACCACAAGATAATCAGCCAAACGAAGACGAAGTTGATCGTCGAAACCCCGGAAATGATGTTAAAGATCCCGGCGGGCATGACGTAGTTTAAGATCACGACCACAAACAGGATTAAAGACGAGAAGGTCAGGGCCTTGTTGGGCACCGCCTTGTTGGACAGGTCGGCAAACTTCTCCGGAGCGTTACCACCGGTTGCTAGTGCGTACAGGGAGCGGCTGGTGGAGAAGATGGCGGAGTTGGTGGCTGACATGGCGGCGGTTAAAACCACGAAGTTTAAGATGGCGGCCGCCGACGTCACCCCAATCCCGGTGAAGACCTGAACGAAGGGGCTCGAAGTCGTGGTGATCTTGTTCCATGGGTAGACGGCCATGATGGCGATCATTGACCCGATGTAAAAGAGCCCGATCCGGATTGGCAAGGTGTTAATCGCCTTGGGGATGTCGGTGTTGGGATCGCGGGTTTCCCCAGCGGTCAGCCCCACCATTTCGATCCCCACGAAGGCAAAGACCACCATTTGAAAGGACATCAAGAAACCGTACGCCCCGGTTGGGAACAGCCCCCCGTGGTTAACCAGGTTGGCAAAGGAGGCGTAGCCGGTGTGGGTCTTAGTGTGGAAGAGGACCATGGCTAAGCCGACGACGATCAAGGCAATAATGGCGACGACTTTAATCGTCGAAAACCAGCTTTCTAACTCGCCGAATAACCCGACGTTGACCATATTAACCAGCATCAATAAGGCGACGATTACCAGCGGCCCCACCCATTGTGGCAGGTTGGGGAACCAGTATTTGAGGTAAATCCCGGTCGCCGTTAAATCGGCCATTGCCAGCGATAACCAGCAAGACCAGTACGTCCACCCGGCGATAAATTCCATCCGGTCACCCAAGTACTCCTTGACCGAATCGATAAAGGAGTGCTTGGACGGGTCGGCCAAGAGCAATTCCCCGAGCGCCCGCATCATGAAGAAACAAAAGATCCCCACGATCAGGTAGGTCAAAATAATCGCCGGCCCCGCGGCCCGAATGGCACTCCCGGAACCGAGGAATAGCCCGGTCCCGATGGCGCCCCCAATGGCGATCATCGTAATGTGGCGGCTCTTTAACGAGCGTGACAGCTTTGGTTGCGTTTCAGTTTGCTTATCCATTCTCTCTATCCTCCTGCGTGTGATTTTTGGGAAACCTGGTGATAAAATAAGACGCCCCTGGTAATTAATACCAGGGACGTCATCACACGCGGTTCCACCCATCTTCATAGACTTGTCGTCTACCTCTCGGTCAATAAAGGAACCACCCTTTTTGTACGCGCACATGCCATTCGGTTTGACCGGCTTTGCAGCTCCCACCGGCTCTCTTTGCTAACCTCTAAGTCAACCACCACTGACTAAAGTCAGTGGCTTGTGAGCCGAATATCATCACGGATTTCGAACCACAATTTGCGTAGATAGGGACAACTTATTTGACCAACTGAAATTGTAATCAAACAGCGGTCGTCTAATTACCAACGCCTTTTATGTCCCCAGGTTGCCATAGGGACAGATAAGCTAGGCTAGTTTAGCTATTCCCTTATCAAGAATGTTTTTAGCTGCGTTCCAGTCACGAATATGGTGAATACCACAATTAGGACAAGTCCAGTTTCTATCATCTAATGTTAGTTTGTCCGTCCCATTAGTGCCCATTACAAAGCCACAATCGCGACATGTTTGGGTAGTATTTCTTGGGTTGATTGTGATAAATTGACGCCCATAAAGCTTTGCTTTATAAGCCAACATGCCAAGAAATGTTCGCCAGCCAACGTCAGAAATACTAAGTGCCAAAGCATGATTTTTAAGCAAATTCTTGCTACGCAACTCCTCGGCTACTACTAAATCGTGGTTCTTGATTAATGCGGTAGAAATTTGTTGGAGAAAATTATGCCTTTGGTTCATTACCTTGGCATGGAGTTTAGCGACTAACAAGCGCTGTTTTTGATAATTTTTACTATCTCGTAAAGAACGATGTTCTTTTTTTGCACGTTGTTGCCGTCTAGATAAAATGCGCTGTTCTTTGGCTAATTTGCCTTTAATAGTGCGGTAATATCGTGGATTAGGAACTATGTTGCCTTCACTGTCGGTTAAGAAGTTATCAGTATTAAGATCAATTCCAACATGTCCATGAGTAGCTTTGGACACTTTAACAAAAGATTCATCTGAAGCTAACTGCATTGATAAAAAGAAGCGATCCGCTGAATCTTTAGTCAACGTCACGGTACCAATTCTAGTCTCGCATATTCTTTTCAAAGCCGTGCTTGGAACCGGCAACACGTAACAGTCCTATTTTAGGTACTTTGACATGACTATTATCTAAAAACAGACTGTACCGTTAGTTAGCGCAGCATTTTTTTGCCCCGGGTATTGACAATTGGTTTGATACCGCCAGTGATAACTCTTTCGATGAAATTTGGGAACGCCAGTGGCGTGAACCTTCCGAAAAGCATTCCAAGCTTTTCGATAGTTCTGAATGGCATTAGCTTTCGTCAAACTATCAATTCGTTTATCTTCTAAGAATTGATAGTGATTAGACATTTGCTTAGCGTTTTGGCGCATAGTTAGTTGCTTAATACGATCCTGAACTATGTCAATCGGTAGCTTAACTCTGCGAAGCTGCATCAGTTCCTTATTGATCGCAACCATTTCGTTATAGATAAAGCGACTAGCGTCACTGTTGATTTTAATCAACTGCTTTTGTTGGTCACTAGGATAGCAGCGCATTTTTAGGCCATAATGATATTTCATTTTTGCCATTGACTTCATTTGATTTCACCTCCTTTATTGATATAATAACATTATATCATGATGTCAATGTATTAACAAAGGAGAGCATATTATGACTAAAGAAAAAATCAAAGATGCCATTTATACTCGTCGTTATATCTATAATTTCCATTATCATTTGATCTGGGTAACTAAGTATCGCAATCAGACTTTTACAACCGAGGTCTTATCTAACGAAATGAAAGCTATCTTGCAGCAAGTTGCAGATGACAATGACATCGTAATCGAAAAGATGGAAGTCATGCCGGATCACATTCATATGCTGATCAGTTTTCCGCCAAGCAAAGCTCCGGCTAGTGCCATTAAGGCGCTCAAAGGACGTAGTGCCTATATTTTTTTACAGAATCATCCAGAAATACGATGTAGCCAATATTGGGGCGGTCATCTTTGGTCTCCGAGTTACTATATGAGTACATTGGGCAATATGAGCAAAGAAGTTGTCGAGAAATATATCAATGACCAAAAATATACAGAAACAAACAAAAAGCCCCATAAAGGGGCTCAATAGTGGCCTATCCATCCCATGACTAAAGTCACGGGATTTCCGGCTAATATTAATTAAAATTTAATTTCTATTATAACCGTCGCTGACTAAATGTCAACCGATATACATTGTGAACTACTCGGCCATAAATGACCGAGCTTCTGGGAACAAAAAGGGAAGTGGAAAACAACCTCCTTGGCAGACCGTATGACTAAGCTAGAGCGAACGGTTGGTGCGACACGCACCGTTCTTCGCCCGTACTTAGGTACTAGGTCTGCGGTTGTTTTCCACGTTAGCAGTGTAACAGTCAGTGAAATAAAAGTGACCGGAAGAAAATTTTCTCCCAGCCACTTCCTTAATTACACATTTAAGACCTTGTCCAAGAAGCTCTTGGTGTCAGGGTGTTGCGGGTGATCAAAGATCTCTTCCGGCGTCCCTTGTTCGCGGATCACACCATCATGGAAGAAGACCACGCGATCGGCCACCCGCTTGGCAAAGCCCATTTCGTGGGTCACGACGATCATCGTCATCCCCTGCTTAGCCAAGGTTTGCATAACCTCCAGCACGTCCCCCACCATTTCTGGGTCCAGCGCACTGGTTGGCTCGTCAAAGAGCATCACGTCCGGCTTCATCGCCAGGGCCCGGGCAATTGCCACCCGCTGCTTTTCTCCCCCGGACAGCGTCGTCGGATAAACATCGGCCTTGTCCTTTAAGCCCACGACGTCCAAGGACTTGAGGGCGGCTTCGTCCGCCTCTTCTTTGGTCATCTTCTTGAGCTGGGTAGGGGCCAGCGTGATGTTTTGCTTAACGGTCATGTTCGGGAAAAGGTTAAATTGTTGGAACACCATCCCGATGTTTTGGCGCACCAAGTCGATATTGGTGTGCTTGTCGGCAATGTCGTAACCATCGATGTAAACGTGGCCGGAGTTGGTTTCTTCCAACCGGTTCAAGCACCGCAAGAAGGTACTCTTCCCCGACCCGGACGGCCCGATCATGCAGACCACTTCGTTTGGTAACACGTTGAGGCTAATGCCCTTTAAGACCTCGTTATTGCCATAGCTCTTATGGAGGTCCACTACTTGAACTTTGTATTTCTTATCCATAATTTAAGCCATCTTTCTTTGTACGTAGTTTGAAAGCCAAGTCAACAGGGTGATGATGATGATGTAGATCACCCCAATGATTAACCATATCTTGAACCCTTCCATGTTCCGGGCGATGATGACCGTCCCGGTTTGGGTCAGTTCCATGACCCCGATTGCCGAAAGGATTGACGTGTCCTTTAAGGTGATGATCAATTGGTTAACCAAGGACGGCACCATGATCTTGATCCCTTGTGGCATGATCACCTTCACTAAGGTCTTGTAGTACGGTAGCCCCAGTGAACGAGCGGCTTCCCACTGCCCGCGGTCAACGGCTTGGAAACCACCCTTAACGATCGCCCCGACGTAGGCCCCTTCGTCAAGCATCAGGGTCAAAATTCCGGCGGTAAAGAGCGGAATCTTGTGGCCGATTACGGACGGCATCCCGATGTAAATGAAGAAGGCCAAGACGATCATTGGCATCCCCCGGAAGATGTAGATGATGACAGAAGAAATCGACGAGAAGATCTTCCTGTCGGAGATCCCCATCACCCCGAGGATGCCCCCGAACAAGATGGCTAAGGCTACCCCGACGACGGTCAGGAGCAGGGTTTCACCCAGCCCGCTTAAGAGGGCGTCCTTGTTGGACTTGATCAGACCCCAAACGCTCCGGTCGCTGTCCGTTTCGGTCTTGGCAGCGTCACCCTTAGTGTACTTGTTGATGATCTTTTGCATCCGACCCGTTTCCTTGAGCCAGGTGATCCCGTCGTTTAACTTGTTGAGCAGTTCTTGGTTTTGCCCCTTCTTAACCCCCATGGCCACTGGCGTCGAGTTAATTTCCTTGGTGACGATCTTAAGCTTGATCCCGTTTCGGATCCCGTATTGCAGAACCGGGCCATCATCGAAGGTGGCCGCGGCGTTGCCGTTCATCACGTCGTTCCACATCGTGTTGGAGGTGTTGAAGTACTTCACCTTAAAGCCGTACTTGTCCTTAACCGAGTTAGCGTAAATGGCGCTGGCGGTCCCGGACTTAACGTCGACGGTCTTACCCTTTAACTGGCTGAGCTTGGTGATCTTACTGTTTTCCGGCACCGCCATTACGACCCCGTCAGTGTAGTAGGACTTGGAGAAGTCGATCTTGGCCTTCCGTTCGTCGGTAACCGACATCCCACCCATGCTAGCATCGATTTGACCAGCTTCCAACGCCGTTAAGGTGGCGTTAAAAGACATGATCTTTAAGTTGTACTTAAATCCTTCGTGCTTGGCGATTTCGCGCAGCATCTCAATTTCAATCCCGGGGTTTTTCCCGTTGTAGGTCCCGTTTTTATCTTGAATTTCGAAGGGTTCGAATGTGTCGACCGTCCCGATCGTGTAGGTCTTTTCGGCGTGTGCAGGTTCACTGCCGACCACCATCAATCCGAGTATGACTCCGGCGACTACGGCCAGACTAGTTAGCCCACGTTTGAGCCAATGCTTCATCCTTACCACTCCCTTACAATATCATTAGATTTTAAAGTTACTATTTATTACTTTATCACTTGTAAACCTTAACGAAAAGTAAAGTTGCCCAAAACCGTCAATTAAAAGGTTGTAATCATTTCCTTAGAATAAATATTAAGCTCAACTCCGCTAAAAACTTAATTTTGTAAAGTCTAAATCTGGTTGACACCGGTTAGTTCCCGTGGTAAATTCACCAATAGTTACATTGTGATGGGAACCCAGTAGAAGCCGTCCCGCTGGCCAAGGGAGCTAATGGTGGTTGGAAATTAGCGCACGGGCGGTCTTCGAATTACACTCCCATCAATTTTTAATCTAATCCGCGTTAAATGAGGTGCGTTTTTACGCATAAAAATGGGTGGTACCACGGCTGAGTCGTCCCTGTGCTAAGGCATAGAGGCGCTCTTTTTTCATTTAAAACGGAAACGCCATTACTTTGGAGGACCATTATGAACATTATCGATGAATTGAAGTGGCGCGGGGCCTTAAACCAAGCCACCGACGAAGAAGGCTTACGGGAACTGACCGAAGAAAAGAAGATTGCCCTGTACTGTGGGACCGACCCGTCCGGTGACAGTCTACACATCGGCCATTTAATTCCCTTCATGATGCTCAAGCGGTTCCAATTAGCCGGTCACAAGCCGGTGATCCTGATTGGGGGAGGGACCGGGGCCATCGGGGATCCCTCCGGGCGCAAGACGGAACGGGACCTGGAAACGAGGTCCAAACTAGAACAAAACGTCCAATCCCTGACCAAGCAAATGATCCGCTTGTTCGGGACCGAAAACTTTACGATCGTTAACAACTACGACTGGCTGTCCAAGTTCACCATGATCGACTTCTTGCGCGACTACGGGAAGCTCTTCAACTTAAACACGATGCTCAACAAGGAAGTTGTCGCCTCCCGCCTGGACGCCGGGATCTCCTTTACCGAATTTACCTACCAAATCCTACAAGCGATCGACTTCTTGCACCTCTACCGCCACAACGACGTCCAACTCCAAATCGGGGGGTCCGACCAGTGGGGGAACATTACGTCGGGGATCGACCTGATTCACAAGGTTGAAGGCAGCGACACCAAGGTCTTCGGGGTAACGATTCCGCTGATGCTCAAGGCCGACGGGACCAAGTTCGGTAAGACCGCCGGGGGAGCCGTTTGGCTTGATCCCGAAAAGACCTCGCCGTACGAATTCTACCAATTCTGGTTGAACCAAGATGACCGCGACGTTGTGAAGTACCTCAAGTACTTCACCTTCTTATCCCAAGAAGAAATCGCCGGCTTAGAAGAAAAGGTCCAGACCGAACCGTGGAAGCGTGAAGCACAACGCCGCTTAGCCCAGGAAGTGACCACCTTCGTTCACGGCCAAGCCGCTACCGATCAGGCCGAAAAGATCTCGGCCATCCTCTTCTCCGGTAACATCCAAGACCTGACGACGGCCGAAGTTGAACAGGCCTTTGCCGGCACCCCGAGCGTCGAGGTCAGTGCCGAACCGGCCAACATCGTCGACTGGCTGGTCGACACTAAGATCGAACCTTCCAAGCGCCAGGCCCGCGAAGACGTCAAGAACGGCGCCATTCGCGTTAACGGCGAGAAGGTGACTGACCTTGAGGCCACCCTTGACCCCACCGCTAAGTTTGACGGTAAGTACGTGGTCATCCGGCGCGGTAAGAAGAACTACACCCTGGCAAAAGTCCACGCCTAGGTCTTTTCAAGAACCTAAGCAGGGCTTACAATAGTCAATAATCAGACCGGGAAAACAGTAGAAGGTGCTCAAACAGAGACGGCTGACCTTGGTGAAACAGCCGGCGCCCCTTCGAATTGGAGCCGCGGTCAACATTGCAATACACCAATAAGTGACGGGAATTTCCCCGTAAGATAGGTGGCACCGCGGTCATTCGTCCTATCCTCCTCGGGGGGTGGGGCGTTTTTTATTGGCGCCACCACGGAAAGGAATTTAATATGAAAAAGAAAGTTATTTTAACCGGTGACCGCCCCACCGGCAAACTCCACATCGGGCATTACGTTGGTTCCCTGCGCGAACGGGTCAAGATGCAAGAAAGCGGCGAATACGATCCCTTCATCATGATCGCCGACCAACAAGCCCTAACCGATAACGCCCGCGACCCCGAAAAGATCCGCCGCTCCCTGACCGAAGTGGCCCTCGACTACCTGGCGGTGGGCCTGGACCCGGCCAAGTCGACCCTCTTCGTGCAATCCCAGATTCCGGCCCTGGCCGAACTGAACTTGTACTACCTCAACCTGGTGACCGTTTCCCGCTTGGAACGTAACCCGACCGTTAAGGCCGAAATCCAACAAAAGAACTTTAACCGCTCGATCCCGGCCGGTTTCTTCACCTACCCGGTCAGCCAAACCGCCGACATCACCGCCTTTAAGGCCAACCTGGTGCCGGTTGGTGACGACCAAGAACCGATGCTGGAACAGGCCCGCGAAATCGTCCGGACCTTTAACTCCATCTACGGCGAAGTGCTGGTCGAACCAGAAGGGGTCTTCCCGCCAAAGGGGCAGGGCCGGATCCCTGGTTTGGACGGTAACGCCAAGATGAGCAAGTCACTGGGCAACGCCATCTACTTATCCGATGACGAAGACACCCTAAAGAAAAAGGTCATGTCGATGTACACTGACCCGAACCACATTCACGTCGAAGACCCGGGCCAAGTCGAAGGCAACGTCGTTTTCACCTACCTAGACATCTTCGACAAGGACACCGCTAAGGTCCAAGAGCTAAAGGACCACTACCGCCACGGTGGCCTGGGGGACGTCAAGATTAAGCGTTACCTGATGGAAGTCCTTAACGCCGAGTTAGCCCCGATCCGACAACGGCGCGCCGAATTCGCCAAGGACCTCCCCACCGTCATGGACATGTTAAAGGCCGGCAGCGACCGGGCCAACCAAGTCGCCGCCCAGACCCTGGATGAAGTCAAGGATGCGATGGGGTTAAACTACTTCAAGTAGGATTTATTGCCCGGGAAATATGGGTAAATCAAAATAAAGCTCCGGCACTGCTGTAAGGCGGTGCTGGAGCTTTTTAATACGAAAAAAACCACCCGCAAACTGCGAATGGCTTTGAAAAGTGACCCGTACGGGATTCGAACCCATGATACCACCGTGAAAGGGTGGTGTCTTAACCACTTGACCAACGGGTCATTTAAGGACGGATATGATCTTATCAACTATTCGCCCAAAAGGCAAGTAAAATGGTCGAATTAATCTAAAAAATAACCGCCTTAGCCCGGCAAAGCTAGCGGTTATTTAACCAAATTGCATGCCACCGTTTTTGACGGCGCTACTCGGGAGGCCCTTCACAGCCTCCTTTTTATATTGTCATTATGGCACGGCGATCGGGGCGGTCAACTAGCTACCCTTTTAAAATCCAAAGCGGGGACGTTTCCTGATGGTTACGTTCCCGCTTTTTTGTAAACAACCAGCAGGCCTGCGGTTGTTTGCCACTCTCTTTTTACTTGTTGTTAAACGGCACGGCGTTTTCCTTGGTGATCTTGGTGATGCCGTGGAAGTACGGTACCAGCACTTCTGGAATCGTCACGGAGCCGTCTTCGTTTTGGTAGTTTTCTAAGATGGCCGCCAACGTCCGCCCAACGGCTAAACCAGAACCGTTCAGGGTGTGCACGTATTGGAGCTTACCGTTTTCGTCCCGGTATTGCATGTGCAGGCGCCGGGCTTGGAAGTCCAAGCAGTTGGAGCAAGAGGAAACTTCCCGGTACTTATTTTGGGCCGGCATCCACAGTTCCAGGTCGTGGGTTTCGGAGGCCGTGAAGCTCATGTCCGAAGTCGTCAGGGTGATGACGTGGTACGGCAGGCCGAGCTTTTGGAGGATGTTTTCGGCGTTGGCCGTCATCTTGTCGAGTTCTTCCCAGGATTGATCTTGCTTGGTGTACTTAACCATTTCGACCTTGTTGAATTGGTGCATCCGGATCAACCCGCGGGTATCGCGACCAGCTGACCCAGCTTCGGAACGGAAGCTAGGCGTCAAGGCCGTCACGTAAACCGGCAGCTTTTCTGCGGGGATCACTTCGCCGGCAAAGTAGTTGGTCAACGGAACTTCGGCGGTCGGGATCAGGGTCATGTCTTCGCCGTTCACTTGGTAAACGTCCTGCTTAAACTTCGGGAATTGACCGGTCCCGTACATCGCGTGAGCATTGACGATGTACGGCGGCAAGACTTCGGTGTAGCCTTCCTTCATGTGTTCATCGAGCATGAAGTTGTACAGCGCCCGTTCTAATTGAGCCCCGAGGCCGACGTAGTAGACGAAGCGGGAGCCAGAAACCTTACCGGCCCGTTCAAAGTCCAAAATCCCGAGGTTTTCGCCGATTTCCCAGTGGTGCTTTGGTTCAAAGTCGAATTGACGGGCTTGACCTACCTTACGCAGTTCTTCGGCCCCATCTTCGGTCAGGCTAACCGGCACCCCTTCGTGAGGGACGTTCGGCAGGTGGGCTAGCTTGTCAAAGAGGTCCTTGTCGTTTGCTTCCACCTGTTCGTCTAAGGCCTTGATGTCTTCGCCGACTTGGCGCATCTCGGCAATTGCTTCGTCAGCGGATTGCTTGGCCCGCTTAGCTTCCCCGATCTTCTTGGAGGCTTCGTTACGCTTGGCCTTCAGGGTTTCGGTTTGTTGCAGGAGTTCGCGCCGCTTGGCGTCCAGTTCCAGCACGGCGTCGATTTCTTCTGGTTGAACGCCCCGGGTGGCCAGCTTTTCTTTGAACCAGTCCGGTTGTTGGCGAATTTGCTTGATGTCTAACATTGAAATTCCTCCTTATGAATGCAAAAGAGCCACCCGTTCCACAGTTGGGACGAAATGGCTCTTGTTCCGCGGTACCACCCAAGTTTGCTGAAATCAGCACGCTCTATGGTGAATAACGGCCACCAGACCGTGCGGCATTACCCGCCCACATTGATGGTGCCGGAGTTTCGGAAGCTGGCTTCCACCACCCGCCAGCTCTCTTGGTTCCTACTTGAAGCACCCCGTGTTTTGAAATTACAGCCATTTTAATATAGTCGCTCGTCCTTGGCAACTATTTCCCGGGAAATTAGTCCGTTGCCAGGTGATATTTAACCTTGCTGCGCCCATTCTCCGCGATCACCTGTAACTGATCGGGGATCTGCTCCTCCAGCTCGGTCACGTGGCTGATGATCCCAATCATTCGGTTGCCGTCAAGGCTTTGCAAGGTATCCAGGGCTTCACCCAGGGCGTCTTGATCTAGGGAGCCGAACCCTTCGTCAACGAAGAGGGCTTCGATTTCAACGCCCCCATGGTGGCGCTGAACGACTTCCCCGAGGGCCAACGCCAGCGCCAGGGCGGTCAAGAAGCTCTCACCCCCCGACAGGCTTTGCACCTTGCGCGCTTTGCCGGCGTAGTCATCGTCGGCGTAAATTTCCAACCCGTTTTTGTTCTGCCGCCCCTTAAAGTCGGCTTCCCCATCCAGGTGCATTTGGTAGCGACCGTGGGTTAACTTAGCTAGCCACTGGTTAGCGACCGCCAAGACCTCGGTAAAGTAGTGGCGTTGGACATACCGCTGCAAGCCTAACTGGGTCCCGCCCTGCCCCTTGAGTAGGGCGCACAGGCTGGAAAGTTCCCGCAGTTGGCGCTCGGTGTCGCCCTGCTTAGCCGCCTTTTTTTCGACTTGTTGTTTAATTTCCTTGATCCGCGTCAGGGCGTTGCCTTGTTCAATCACCGCCCCTTTGAGCTGGTCCAACTTCACCTGGGCTTTCTTCAACTGCCCCGCCGTCTTTTCCACGTCCGGCTTGGGCCGGCCGGCGATTTGTTCCACCAACCGTTGGCGCTGGTCGGCCAGGCTCGCCAGCCGTTGACGGTAGTCGTTGACCTCCCTTTGGCGGGCCGCCAGTTCCGGAACGCGGGCCAGGGCCCGTTCAAAGACCTCCCACGCTGCTTGGCGTTCTGCTAGGGCCGCCGTTAGTTCCCGCTTGCGTTGGTCCACTTCGGCTGCGGTCGCTTTGGCGCTGTCCGCTAGCTGCTGGCTCGTGGTGGTCAGTTGGGTTAATTGGGTTTGGGCCCGACTAAGGGCGTCCTGGTTTTGCGTTTGCTGGCTGGCAAAGTCCGCTAACGCCTGTTCCTCTTCCTTTAGCCACCGCTCGGCACTCGCCAGGTCCGGCAGTTCGGCGGGCAACTGGCCCTGCTTGTTAACTAACTCGGTTTGGGTTTGGTTGACGTTCAGGCGCCCTTCATTGACCGCTGCTTGCAGTTCCTGGTACTTTGCTTGCCCCGCCTGGATCTGCTTGGTCAGGCTTACCTGGCGTTGCTGGTTTTCCGTTTCCTTAGCTTGGGCGTTTTGCAATTCCTGGCGGTCGTGGTCCAGCGCCGCGACGGCTTCGGCCACGGCCGCCGTGGCTGCCTCCAGGTCACCCGCTGGGCTTGTCACGGCTTGGCAAAGCGTTGCCAATTCGTCTTGGAAAGTTGCCCGTCCCTTTTCTAGCTGGCTGTCTTGGTTCGCTTGCCGCGTGGTTAAAGTCGCCAGGGTCGTTTCCGCCTTGGTCACTTTCGCCTGGGCCGCATCTAGCGTTACCTCGGTTACTTCCTGGCCCGTTTGCACCGCCGTGGCGACGTGGGGGTGGGTGGTACTCCCGCAAATCGGGCAGGCCTCCCCTTCCTCCAGCTCGCTAGCCAGGGTTGCAATCATGGCGGCGAGGTGGGCCTTCTTCTTTTCTTTAAGGTCCGCTTGAGCGGCTTGGGCGGTTTTTTTAGCCTCGGCAAGCTGAGCGTTTAGGTCACGCAGGGCTTGCTCCTGGTTGGCCAGCTCCTTGGCTTGCTCCCCGAGGGCGGTCACTGCCTGTTGCCAGCGGACTACTTGTTGGACCCTGGTGGCAATCGTAACCGCCGCTTGGGTCAGGTCGGGAGCGGCTTGGAGTTCCTGATCCACCCGGTCTAACTCGGCCTGTAACTTAGTCAGGGCGCTCGTTTGGTCACTAACCGTCCGTTCTTGTTCAACTTGGGCCCGGCGCTCTTTTTCCAGCCGCTTACTTAGGGCGGCCACCTCTTCAAAGAGGGGGAGCTTCTCTCGAATGTTGGCCACTTGGCGTTGGCGTTCTTGGACGGCCGGTTCTTGTTCCTTTAACCGTTCGGCCACTTGGGTCAATTCTTGCACCCGCACCTTAACCGCGGCTTGTTTTTGTTCACACGCCGCTTGCTGCTTGGTGAGGTCCGCCAGTTTGGTCGTCCCGGCTTGCCACTCGTGGTATGCCGTTTGGTGTTGTTGGGCCCACGCCGTTTCTTCGTTTTCGTCGGCCAAGCGTTTAATTTGCGGCGCCCGTTCTTTAAGCTCCACTTGTTGCGTTTCACAGGAAACTAACGCAGCGTGGTCCTCGGCCAAGCGCCGTTCCGCGGTCAACTGGGCTTGCAACTGGTCGGCCGCTTTTTGTGCCGTGGTTACTTGTTCGGTAACCGCCCTTAGCTCCGCCTTTTTTTCGGTCAGCAGGTCCCCGACCGCCACTTGCCACTGGTCGAGCTCTAGCTGGTCGCTAACCCCGTCAACTTGGCCCATCAGGACCTTGAGCTGACTGGTGATGTCTTGGGTTTGATCACGCATACTTTTGGCGCGCTCATCCAGCTTCGTGACCCAGTTGGTGTAGAGCTGGGTTTGAAAGAGGGTGGTGAGGATCTCTTCTTTGGTCTTGGAATCCGCCATTAAAAAGCGTTGCACCTCGCCCTGGGGCAGGATGATCAGCTGGCGGAACTGACTGGCGTTGACCCCCAAAAGGTCCTGAACGAACTGATTGACCTCGGTGATCTTCGTCAACTCACGGGGGTTTTCAGCGCCAACTGGGTACACTAGCGAAACCTTTGGGTCGTATTGCTTTTCCCCCTTGCCCCGGGTCATCGTCAGGACTTGCCGTGGCCGCCGGTAGACTTGGTAGGTGACCCCCTTATGTTCAAATAGGAAGGTTACCTCGGTCACCTGCTTGGGGGTCGCAAAGTCGGAGCGAAACATTTCGGCCGACCGGCGCTCGTTGGAGGCGTTGCCGTACAGGGCCACGCACATGGCGTCAAAGATGGTCGTCTTCCCGCTCCCGGTGTCGCCGGCAATCAGGTATAACGGGCTAGCGTCAAACCTGGTGAAGTCAATCGTGGTGTCTTCGTACGGCCCAAAGTAGTGCATCGTTAACTTGAGTGGTTTCATCCTTCCTCCTCCTTTTGGGCTGCTAGCAGGGCGTCTTTGGCCCACTGGCGCTGGTTATCGCTTAACTCTTCGCCGGTTACCTGGTGGTAAAAGTCACTCAACAGGGCCAGCGGATCCTTGTTTTCCAAGTCCTGCGCGGGCGCCGCTAGATCACTCTGGTCAGCGGCCTTGTTCACCCGGCTAAGGGCAATGATTTTAGGGTAGTAGTGGCGCAGCTTGTTCATCAAATCCGGGATCGGCGCCGTATCGGTCAACTCAATTACAAAAAAGTCGTCCTCCTGGTAGTGGCTGGCGTACTCCACCGTTGCCAGTTCGTCAAAGGAGCCGGTTAGCTTCACTAGGTCGTGGAGCGGCTCTAAGGGGACCCACTGAAGGTTAAAGGGCTGGGTGTCAACGATCCAGACGCCCTTATCGAGGTTGACCTCGCTCGCCGAAAACTTGAGCGGTGATCCGGCGTACTTAACCCGCGGTGCTTGAAGGGCGTTTTTATTGTGCAAGTGGCCCAACGCCACGTAATCAAAGGGTGCCATCAGGTCAACCGGTACCGCATCGAGGCCCCCCACCTCGGTTTGGGTTTCCGAATCGGTGTGGCTGGATCCGGCCGCAAAGAAGTGGGCCACCAAGACGTGGGCGCGGTCCGGGTCAAATTCTTCTTCCATCTTAGTCACGATCCGGGCCATTGCCGTTTTCAAATCCCTGATCTCCGGGTCACCAAAGTAATTACGTACCTCCTGGAGGCCAAAAAAGGGCAGCAAGAAGAACTGGGTGTCGCCCAGGGTGACCGGCTCTTCGATGGCCTGGGCGACCGTGGTGTGCATAAAGAAGTTGGTCGCCTTAAACCAGTCCCCCCCGGTGGCTAAACGGACCGCCGAATCGTGGTTGCCCGAGACCGCCAAGAGTGGCCAACCTTCCTTAAGATTCATTTGAATTAAGTCTTTATTTAACTCTTCGACCGCCTCTTCGCTTGGAACTGAGCGGTCGTAAAGGTCCCCGGCGACCACCACAGCATCAACTTTATAATCCTTTGCTAATTGATTAATTTTTAAGAAGGCGTCGTGCTGTTCGGCCAGTAAATCGAACCCATTCAACTTTTTACCAACGTGCCAATCGGCAGTGTGTAGAAACCTCATCCGTTCCCCCTCCTCTGAACATGTGTTTGTTTAATTATTTTAAACTTCCTTCCGGGGCTGGTCAACGCTTGGTAGCTTGGTCTTAGTTTACAATCTTTACTCATCACTCTAAAATTGAGTCAAGTTTATATTTTAACCACAATTTAAGTATTTTTTATTCAAAAAAAGAGTAAAATTAAGCCTTGGTTAACCCAGAACAATACCCAGAAAGGAGCACCGCTGACCATGCTGAAGGATCATCCTGCGGTGGCGTTTTGTTTGCGAACGCTTTTTTATTTTGCTGTCTTGATGGTGCTGATCTACATGTACGGCTACTTTGGGGCCGGACAAGCTCCGTTTATCTACAATGAGTTCTAAAAGGAGTAATTACATTGGTACAAAACATTATTCAAGAAATTGACCGGATCGCCCAAGCGCAACCGGACTTCCCCGCCTTCGATGAGCTGGGGACTATCCACTCCTACGGCGATCTTTACCACTACTCTAATGCGCTAGCGGCGTGGTTAGACCAACAAAACTTACCCGCTAACAGCCCAATTTTGATTTACGGTGACCACCAGTTTGAAATGATGGCTTCCTTCATCGGTTGCTTAAAGGCCGGTCACGCCTACATCCCGGTGGAAACCGATTCGGCCCTGCCGCGGGTCAAGTCCATCTTAACGACCGCCGCACCGCAAATGGTGCTGGCCGTCGATGACTTCCCGGCTGACGAACTTGACTTTGCTGGCACCGTGGTCAACCACGACCAGTTAGTCGACCTGCTCCACCAAGAAGTCGACTACCAACTGGATCACTTCGTTGACGGCGACGACCTGTTTTACATCCTCTTCACGTCCGGGACGACCGGGTCACCCAAGGGGGTTGAAATCACCCACACCAACATCTGCTCCTTTGCCAGTTGGATGGTGTCTGACGCCTTCAACCTCCCCCACAACCAAACCTTCCTCGGCCAGCCGCCGTTTTCCTTTGACCTGTCGAACATGTACTGGCTACCAGCGCTGTTGACCGGGTCAACGATCAAGGCCCTGCCACGGACGGTGGTCCAAAACTTTGGCCAACTCTTTACGGTCGTGCCAAAGTTAGGCGTTTCGGTTTACGTTTCGACCCCGTCCTTTGTCGACATGCTCTTGTTGTCCCCGGACTTCAACCAAGAGAAGATGCCGGAACTCAAGTACTTCCTCTTCTGCGGGGAAGAACTGACCGTTTCGACGGCCAAGCGCTTGTTTACAAACTTCCCGGACGCCCATATCTTTAACACTTACGGGCCAACCGAAGCGGCCGTCGCCATTACCAGCGTGGAAATCACCAAGGAAATGGTTGCTACGGCCAAGCGCCTGCCGATCGGCTACGACAAGCCCAACGTCACCACTTCCATCTGGGACGATGGCAAGGAAGTGACCGAGCCAAACGTTCACGGTGAAATCATCATCGCCGGCGAGTCGGTAGCCCCCGGCTACATGAACAACCCGGAAAAAACAGCGGCTAACTTCTTCAAGCTCAACGGGGTCCAAGCTTACCGGACTGGGGACGCCGGCTACATCGATGAAGACGGGATGCGCCACATCATCGGGCGGATGGACTTCCAAATCAAGCTCCACGGTTTCCGGATCGAACTAGACGAGGTTCGCTCCAGCCTTGAGCTTAGCCAGTACGTTAAGCAAGCCGTCGCCGTACCAAAGTACGCTAAGGACGGCAAGGTTTCCCACCTGATCGCCTACATCATCGCCAAGGATAACGACTTTGCAGACGACAAGGCGCTGACCAAGGCGATCCGGGCCGACTTAAAGGATCAGATCATGGACTACATGATGCCGACCCAGTTCGTCTACGTGGATTCCTTCCCGACCTCGGCCAACGGTAAGATTGCGGTTAAGCAAATGATCGCGGAGGCTAACGAGTAATGTTAACCTGGATTCAAACCCTTCCTAATTACACCGCGTACGGAACGCCGCTTTACTTCATCTACCTGATCGTGGCGATCCTGCCCCTGTCGATCGGACTTTACTTCGGCAAGCGTTTCTCCTGGTACGAAGCCCTGATCTCCTTTATCTTCATCTTCTTGATGTTTGACGGGACCAGTTATAAGCAGGGCCTTTCCCTAATTGGTTACCTGATTTACCAGACCATCTTGGTGATCTGGTACTTCCACTACCGCCAGCAAAAAAACAGCAGCCTGGTCTTTTACGTGACCGTCGCCCTGTCGTTATTGCCGATCGTGATCGTCAAGTTCACCCCGGCCTTCGTTGGTCATAACTCCCTGCTCGGTTTCCTAGGGATTTCTTACCTAACCTTCCGGGCGGCCGGTACGATCATTGAAACCCGTGACGGGGTGGTTAAGGAGCTCAAGTGGTGGGAATTCATCCGCTTCATGCTCTTCATGCCAACCCTGACCTCGGGACCGATCGACCGCTACCGGCGCTTTGCCAAGGATTACAAGAAGGTGCCGAGCCGCGAAAAGTACCTCGAAATGCTGGGCAAGGCCGTTAAGTACCTGTTCATCGGGTTCTTATACAAGTTCGTCATCGACTACTTCTTTGCCGAACAGTGGCAGCCCTTCTTTGAACGGATGGCGATGCAACACGCTCCCCACCTCTCCTGGTGGACGGTCGGGGTCGCCTACATGTACACCGGGAACCTCTTCTTTGACTTCGCCGGTTACTCGCTGTTTGCCGTCGGGATCTCCTATTTGATGGGGGTCGAAACGCCGATGAACTTTAACCAGCCGTTCAAATCGCCCAACATCAAGGAATTCTGGAACCGTTGGCACATGACCCTGTCGTTTTGGTTCCGTGATTACATTTTCATGCGCTTCGTTTTCTTGGCCACCAAGAAACGCTGGTTTAAAAACCGTAACGTCCTCTCGTCGACAGCCTACATGCTCAACATGATGATCATGGGGTTCTGGCACGGGGTCACCTGGTATTACATCCTCTACGGGTTCTTGCACGGGTTGGCCCTGGTCGTCAACGACTGGTGGCTGCGGTACAAGCGCAAGCACTTCAAGATCAAGACCAACGCCTTTACTAAGGGCGTTGCGACCTTTATCACCTTTAACTTTGTTGTTTTCACACTGTTGATCTTCTGTGGTTTCTTAGACAAACTCTGGTTCCACCCGTTCGGGATGTAGCCGCGACTTAACATTTGGAGGTATTTACCATGATTGAAAAGATTCAAGAACTCTTAGCCCAAGCAACTGGCCGTGACGCCGCTGACTTCGCCGATGCCGACGAAAACCTCTTTGACTCCGGTTTGATCGACTCCATGGCCACCGTTCAATTCCTCTTCTCCTTGCAAGACGAATACGACATCACCGTTCCGGTGTCCGAATTTGACCGTGACGAATGGAACACGGTCAACAAGATCGCCGACCGGGTCAAGGAATTACAAGCATAAGGTAGCTGACTAATGAGCAACCGTAAAAAGCTGTGGTCAATCTTTGGCCCGCTGATCGTGGCCATCCTAATGGTGATGGTGGTCTTTTTGCTCCCCTGGAAGTTTAATAACACCCCAGCAATCGAACAAAAGGCCGCCGATTCCTTATCCGCCACGGTCTTTAAAAACCGTAACCTCAAGGTGGCGGCCCTAAGTGACAAGAAGGCTAATTACGTGCCCTTCTTTGGTTCCAGTGAACTCGCCCGGATGGACCTCTTCCACCCGTCGGTAATGGCCGCTCGTTATCACGACTACAAGCCGTTTTTGTTTGGTTCCCGGGGAACGCAATCATTGCCCCAACTCTTTAACATGGCAATGATGAACAAGCAGCTCAAGAACCGCAAGGCCGTTTACATCATCTCGCCGCAGTGGTTCGTGAAGCAAGGGGTCTCCCCCCAGGCCTTTAAGTATTACAACGGCAACTTCGCCGATTACATGTGGCTTGAACAGGCGAACCCTAAGTCCCCTTACGATCGCTACACGGCCAGCCGCTTAGTGATCCTCTTAAACGACCAGGGCTTCGTCTCCAGCCTGGCTTACAAGATTGCCTCCGGAGAAGCCTTATCCGCCGCCGACCGGGCTAACCTCAAGGTCCGCTTGACCTTCTTGTCTCACGAAGACCAGCTCTTCTCGGGCTTCTTCTTGAACAACAACTACGGCAATAAGATTGCCCCGCAAATCACCCAGTTGCCACGCCAGTACAACTACCAAAAGTTGATGACGATGGCCAAGCAAATGCACGCCGAACAATCGACCAACAACCAGTTTGGGATCCTAAACCCCTTTTACTCCAAGCGCCTAAAGAAGAGCGTCAAGAACTTAAAGGGGGCCCAAAAGAACTTTACCTACCTGCAATCACCGGAATATAACGACCTAGAAGTGGTCTTAAAGCAGTTCCAAAAGAACAACACCGACGTGATTTTCATGATCACCCCGGTTAACACTAAGTGGGAAAAGTACACCGGTATGTCAATGAAGATGTACGAACAAACGGTCAAAAAGATCAAGTTCCAGTTGCAATCGCAAGGCTTTAACAACATCCTGGATTACTCCAAGGACGGGGCCAAGAAGGGCTTCATGCAGGATACGATCCACCTCGGCTGGGCCGGCTGGGTCAAGTTTGACCACCAGGTTTCGGCCTTCATCGAAAATAAGCAACCGGCGCCCAACTACAAGTTAAACGACGCCTTCTTATCAACTAAGTGGGCCAACTTGAAGCCAAGCACCACCAACCTCGATAACTTTGAACAGAATTACTTGAAGTAAAGTGGGGGATGACCAACCTATCAAGCAAGCCGTGGGCTAAGTCAGCCTTGCCCACTTACTTCTATCGTCGAGCATCATAAAACGGGACCTACCGCAACATGCGGTTGGGTCCCGTTTTTTTAGTTATTTAAAGCCCGCAAAGGCCTCTTCGATGATTTGGTATTCGCTGGACGTCAGTTCCAGTTGGAGCGCCGCGGCGTTTTGGACGACCTGGTCCGGTTGCTTGGCGCCGGGAATGACGGCGGTGATGAGTGGGTTTTGCATATACCAGGCCAAGACGACCTGACTGACCGTGGCCCCGTGGCTAGCGGCAATTGTCCGGACCACCGCTAGGGCGCCGCGGATTTTCCCAAAGCGGGGCTCCCTAAAATCGGCCATCGTGCTGCGGATGTCATCGGCCGGGAAGCTGGTCGCCTGGTTGTACTTACCGGTCAACAGGCCCGAAGCTAGCGGGAAGTAAGGGACAAAGGAGATCCCCTGCTCCTTTAAGTAGGGCATTAGGTCGCGGGCGTTTTGCTGGTGGAGGAGGGAAAACTCGTCTTCCACCACGTCGACGTAACCATCGGCGTTGGCCTCTTTGACCTGCGCCAAGGAGAAGTTCGACAGGCCAATCGCCCGAATCTTCCCCGCTTCTTTGAGCCGCTGCAAAGCACCGACCGCCTCGGCCTTGGGGGTGTCTTGGTCGGGGTAGTGGATATAAAAGATGTCTAAGTAGTCGGTGCCCAGGCGCTGGAGGCTTTTTTCGACCTGCTGGGTCAAAAAGTCCGGGTGGTTGTTGATGACCCGGTCGCCGGTCGAATAATCGTGGGCACCCTTACTAGCGAGGGCAAAGGAGTAACGGTCGTAGTCTTGAATCGCCTCGCCAATTAGGGTTTCGGAGTGGCCCAGCCCGTAGACGTAAGCCGTGTCGATCAAGTGGATCCCGTGATCCAGGGCGGCCCGGGCCACGCTAAGGCCTTGCTCATCATTCAACTGGGGAAAGAGGTTGTACCCGCCCACGGCGTTAGCCCCTAAACCGAGGGGCGTTGCGACCACCCCGGAGTGCCCAAACTCAACTTCTGCTTGCATCTGTGACGCCACCTTTCCAATCTCGCGTTAATTCAAAGTTCATTATACTCTCTGAAAACGCTTGCGCCAATTCGGAAAGGGCATTGGCTAGTCAACCACCTCAGAGGTAGCGGCTTGGCGAACCCGCCAGGCGTGAACACCTAGACCGAGCACTAAGCCGACCAGTGCGGGTACGACCCAGGAGAGCCCTAGGCCGGACAGCGGCAACAGGTCGCGCCAGGTGGCGACCAGTTTCCCAAAGGCGGAGGCTGAAACCACGCTCGGGAAGGCGACCACCATGTCCCCCAGGGCTGGCACGATCGTCATTACCACCACGAAGGCGTAGACGACCCCATCGCGGGTCAACCACCACTGACTAAAGTCAGTGGCTTGTGAGCCGAATATCATCACGGATTTCGAACCACAATTTGCGTAGATAGGGACAACTTATTTGACCAACTGAAATTGTAATCAAACAGCGGTCGTCTAATTACCAACGCCTTTTATGTCCCCAGGTTGCCATAGGGACAGATAAGCTAGGCTAGTTTAGCTATTCCCTTATCAAGAATGTTTTTAGCTGCGTTCCAGTCACGAATATGGTGAATACCACAGTTAGGACAAGTCCAGTTTCTATCATCTAATGTTAGTTTGTCCGTCCCATTAGTGCCCATTACAAAGCCACAATCGCGACATGTTTGGGTAGTATTTCTTGGGTTGATTGTGATAAATTGACGCCCATAAAGCTTTGCTTTATAAGCCAACATGCCAAGAAATGTTCGCCAGCCAACGTCAGAAATACTAAGTGCCAAAGCATGATTTTTAAGCAAATTCTTGCTACGCAACTCCTCGGCTACTACTAAATCGTGGTTCTTGATTAATGCGGTAGAAATTTGTTGGAGAAAATTATGCCTTTGGTTCATTACCTTGGCATGGAGTTTAGCGACTAACAAGCGCTGTTTTTGATAATTTTTACTATCTCGTAAAGAACGATGTTCTTTTTTTGCACGTTGTTGCCGTCTAGATAAAATGCGCTGTTCTTTGGCTAATTTGCCTTTAATAGTGCGGTAATATCGTGGATTAGGAACTATGTTGCCTTCACTGTCGGTTAAGAAGTTATCAGTATTAAGATCAATTCCAACATGTCCATGAGTAGCTTTGGACACTTTAACAAAAGATTCATCTGAAGCTAACTGCATTGATAAAAAGAAGCGATCCGCTGAATCTTTAGTCAACGTCACGGTACCAATTCTAGTCTCGCATATTCTTTTCAAAAGCCGTGCTTGCGAACCGGCAACACGTAACAGTCCTATTTTAGGTACTTTGACATGACTATTATCTAGAAAACAGACTGTACCGTTAGTTAGCAACGCATTTTTTTGCCCCGGGTATTGACAATTGGTTTGATACCGCCAGTGATAACTCTTTCGATGAAATTTGGGAACGCCAGTGGCGTGAACCTTCCGAAAAGCATTCCAAGCTTTTCGATAGTTCTGAATGGCATTAGCTTTCGTCAAACTATCAATTCGTTTATCTTCTAAGAATTGATAGTGATTAGACATTTGCTTAGCGTTTTGGCGCATAGTTAGTTGCTTAATACGATCCTGAACTATGTCAATCGGTAGCTTAACTCTGCGAAGCTGCATCAGTTCCTTATTGATCGCAACCATTTCGTTATAGATAAAGCGACTAGCGTCACTGTTGATTTTAATCAACTGCTTTTGTTGGTCACTAGGATAGCAGCGCATTTTTAGGCCATAATGATATTTCATTTTTGCCATTGACTTCATTTGATTTCACCTCCTTTATTGACATGATAACATTATATCATGATGTCAATGTATTAACAAAGGAGAGCATATTATGACTAAAGAAAAAATCAAAGATGCCATTTATACTCGTCGTTATATCTATAATTTCCATTATCATTTGATCTGGGTAACTAAGTATCGCAATCAGACTTTTACAACCGAGGTCTTATCTAACGAAATGAAAGCTATCTTGCAGCAAGTTGCAGATGACAATGACATCGTAATCGAAAAGATGGAAGTCATGCCGGATCACATTCATATGCTGATCAGTTTTCCGCCAAGCAAAGCTCCGGCTAGTGCCATTAAGGCGCTCAAAGGACGTAGTGCCTATATTTTTTTACAGAATCATCCAGAAATACGATGTAGCCAATATTGGGGCGGTCATCTTTGGTCGCCGAGTTACTATATGAGTACATTGGGCAATATGAGCAAAGAAGTTGTCGAGAAATATATCAATGACCAAAAATATACAGAAACAAACAAAAAGCCCCATAAAGGGGCTCAATAGTGGCCTATCCATCCCATGACTAAAGTCACGGGATTTCCGGCTAATATTAATTAAAGAAGGGCGAAAAGACCGATAAAAGGATCAAGACCATTGCCAGCGGGTACAAGAACATCAGCATCGGCGTTGACCAGGCGATGATTTGTTGGAGGCCGAAGTTAGCGATCACAAAGGAGGCCAAGGTCGTCAGGGTCAGCCAGGCGTGGTAGGAAAGCTGCGGGAAGTGCTTGTGGAAGTCCTGGGCAAAGGAGGCCACTAAGCCAACCGCCGTCGTCAAACAGGTGACGGTGATTAAGACGGCTAAGACCGCTTGGCCAAAGGCGCCCCCGTAGTAGTTGACCAGTTGGGTGAAGGCGACCCCACCGTCAGCGGATAGCTTGAAGCGGCCCAAAGACATCGCCCCGACCACGATTAAGAGCAAGTAGATTAAGGCAACGCCGGCCATCGCCAAGAACCCGGATTTGGCAACCACCTTGGAAACGGCGCCGGCACGCTTTTGCCCCATTTGGCGCACGGCGGTTACCACCGTCACCCAAAAGGCCAAGCCGGCCAAGACGTCCATCGTGTTGTACCCCTGCAAGAAGCCGTTGACGACCGAGCCACGGACGTAAGCGGCGGTTGCCGTCGTCGTCATTGGGTTACCCAGCGGCCGCAAGAAGGCCACCAAAAACATCAAGAACAAGAGGACCATAAACTAATCCAAACGCAAGTCAGTAACGAAAAAGCGCCCCCTAACCGGAAACTCCGGTTAAGGGACGCTTTGCGTGGTACCACCCTGGTCTTTGCCGGCCCATCGCTAGGCCAACCTTACTGCGTACGGCCCAGTAGGCGATACGCGCACACGATAATAGGTGTGTAACCACTGAACCTTGGTTGGCTCAGGCTCGAAAGTGATTTTCACACGGCAACCTTCCGGCCCCCTTCCACCAACCGGGGCTCGCTTGCGGTATCACCATGCTACTCTTCTTTCTCATTGCGTTCGGACGATTCAATTTATGTGAATAATTCTAGCGGCGCCCTCATTATTCGTCAATCCCTTTCTCATAATTTCCCCAAAAAGTTTTCGTCCGGCGGGTGTGCTAAAATAGGAAAGCACCAAACTGTCCGTTACAAATTAAGAGGTATTAACATGCAAAAACCAACACACCGTAATTTCAAGCGGCGGCCCAAGCGCTACGCCCACCCGGTCGACGCTAAGGTCGGCGACCGCTTCCCCCTGTCAATTAAAAAACTCGGGGTCGAGGGGCAAGGAATCGGCTACTTCAAACACAAAGTCTGCTTTGTCCCCGGCGCCCTGCCGGGAGAAGTCGTCGTCGCTGAAGTCACCGTCGTCCACGACAACTACTTAGAGGCCAAGCTCCACCAACTCCGCCAACCCAGCCCGGACCGGGTCACACCTAAGGACGCCTACGCTGGGCTGGCCGGGGGCTTTGAACTCGAAACCCTGGCCTACGACAAGCAACTGGCCTTTAAAAAGCAGGTAGTCTTAGAGGCACTGGCCAAGTTCAAGCCCCTGGGTTACCGCCACTACTGGGTTAAGGATACCCTGGCCGCCCCGCACCCCTACGGCTACCGTAACAAGGCCCAGTTCCAGGTCCGCATGCAAGATGGGCACGTGGTGGCGGGACTCTACCAAGCCGACAGCCACACCGTCGTTGACATGCAAACCTGCGCCGTTCAAATGCCGGGGACGATGAAGGTCATCAACACCCTGGTCAAACTGATTGAGGAATTGGCGATCCCGGTTTATAACGAAGCCAACCAGTCCGGGATCATCAAGACCCTGGCGGTCCGCGAATCGCTGGCGACCGGACAAATTCAGGTGGCCATCATTACCAACACGGCCAAGTTGATCAAAAAACACGCCCTCTTGGTGGCGATTGAAGACCAACTCCCCGAAGTCACCTCGGTGGTCCAAAACGTCAACCCCGGCGACACCCCCCTGGTTTGGGGCGACGAGACCACCCTCTTGTACGGGCAAGACTACATCACCGAGAGCCTGATGGGGCTGGACTTCCGCCTGTCGGCACGGTCATTTTTGCAGCTCAACCCGGAACAAACCGAGGTTCTATACGAAGAAGCGGCTAAGGCCCTGGACCTGTCCAAGGACGACACCCTGATCGACGCCTACGCCGGGATCGGGACGATCGGCCTGTCCTTAGCCAACCGGGTCAAGCAAGTGATCGGGATGGAGACGATCGCCGACGCCGTCCAAGACGCCAACAATAACGCTACCTTAAACGGGGTCACCAACGCCCGCTACGAAGTCGGCCCGGCCGAAGAGCTCCTGCCGAAATGGCGCAGTCAGGGCCAACACTTTGACGCCCTGGTGGTTGACCCGCCGCGGACCGGGCTGGACAACGCCTTGATCGATACGATCCTCCAGGAAAAGCCGGCCAAGTTTGCCTACGTCTCCTGCAATATGGCCACCTTGGCCCGTAACCTAGCCCGCCTGGTCCCGACCTACCGGGTTGCTTACATCCAGCCGGTCGACATGCTACCGCAAACGCCCCGGTGCGAAGCGGTGGTTAAGTTGGTCTTGAATGAAGATTAGAAGTGCGGACCAACTATCAGCAGGCCGTGGGCTAAGGCCTAGACACAGGTTAGCGCGCCAGCGGTGTTCTGTGGCTGGACTTAGCCACTAGGTCTGCGGTTGGGGAGTACGTTATTAGAAGTGCGACTCAACCTCCTCGACGGGCCGTGGGCTAAGCAAGGCAGCACATCCCACACCGTGCTGAGCCACTAGTAAATAAGTCAGTAGATGGACCCCCGTCCTAAAGCCAAAATCCGGGTACCCACAACATTGCGTGGTACCCGGATTTTGTTGATTTAAAGGTTGGTAACCGCTCGCCGTTACTCAAAAAAGGCCGGGATCAAGCGCTTGTAAGCTTCAATCGTTGCCTCAAAAGAAGACAGGGTGGTGTACTCGTTAACTTGGTGGGAAATGTTCCAGTCGTCGGCCCCCAGTAAAATCACCGGCAGGTCGTGGTGGTGCTTGACGAAAACCGAAGCGTCGGTCGCCCCGTGGATGACCCCGAGTTCTGGGGTCGCGTGCCCCGGGTACTTTGCAAAGGCCTCCTGGCTAGCTTGTAGGGCCCGCTTGACAAAGTCACCGTTGGGATCGGAGGCCACCGGGCGCCAGGAGTGGAGCACTTCCAGGGTTAAATGGGTAGCACCCTCCTGGTTAAGACGGTCCACGGCGGCCTGCAAACGGGCGGTAACGTGGTCGTTATCAAAGCGCATCGTGGGGCGGATGTTCCCCCGCAGTTCCGCGTAGTCCGGGATCGTGTTGACCTGCTCGCCCCCTTGAATAATCGTCACCGAGTGCTTGAGCGGCCCCAGGCAGGGGTCATCCGGAACGTCAAAGAAGAGGTCGCGTTCGGCCAGGGCAAAGTCGACCAGGGGCTCCAGGGCATTTTGGCCGCGTTCCGGTTCCGAAGAGTGCACCGCCCGGCCAGTTGAAACGATCCGGTAGTTGTAGCTTCCCGAGTGGGCGTAGATGACGTTCCCGCTGGTGGGCTCCCCGACCACCAGGGCGTTCAGGTCCTTAGCCACCCCCGCTTCTTCCAGGCGGTTAGCACCCGGGGTCCCGTACTCCTCACCGGCCGTAGCGATGAAGCGGACGTGACCAGTCAGGGTTCCTGATTCAACCAATTCAATCAGGGCAATCACCTGGGCGGCCAGGCCCGACTTCATGTCGGCGGCCCCTCGTCCGTACAGGCGGTCCCCTTCAATCGTGGCGCTCAGGGGGGCGTGGTGCCACTTCTTTTCATCGCCCAGGGCGACCGTGTCCATGTGGCCGGTGATCCCCAGGATTGGTTTACCGGCGCCCACCTCTACAATCAGGTTGGCCCGCTGCTCGCCGAAGGGCTGGACGTCGGCCGTCAACCCGTGCTGTTCAAACAGGCGGCGCAAGTAATTGGCCACTTCTAGTTCATTGCCGTTGATACTATTAATTTTGACCAGGTCGCTAAGCACCCGGGTCCGTTCGATTTGATCCATCATTAATTTCCTCCATTGAAAAAAGGGGCCGAGAAAAGTTAGTTTTTCCCGGCCCCGATGCGATTTTAAATATTAGAAAAATGTCATGCTCCCATAACGTGCTCCCCAGCCACAGGCCTAGTGGCTAAGTCTGGCCACAGAACACCGCTGACGCGCTAACCTGTGACCTATCCTTAGCCCACGGCCTGTTTGGTAGGTTGGGTCGTACTCCCTTTACCGTGCCTGGTGATTAAGGCGTTGCGCCAACCAGTCCCCGACCAACTGCACGATCAGGACTAACAACAAGACCAAGAGGGTGGCTACCAGGGTAACGTCATTGTTGAACCGGTTGTAACCGTAGGAAATGGCGGTGTTCCCCAGTCCCCCGGCCCCGATGGCCCCGGCCATCGCGGTCAGGCCAATCAATGAGATCAGGGTCACCGTGGAGACCCGAACCAGTTCGGAGCGGGCTTCGCGGATGTAGACGTCAAAGATGATGTCGGTGTTAGTAGCACCCAAGGCCTGGGCCGCTTCCACCTTCCCGCTGTCGACCGATTCAAGGGCGACTTGGACTTGCCGGGCAAAGAAGGGAAAGACCCCGAGTGACAGTGGCACCAGGGCCGCCGTCATCCCGATTTGGGTCCCGACTAACAGCTGGGTGAACGGTGCAATGAAGGCCAATAAGATAATGAAGGGGATCGCCCGGAATAAGGAGACCACCTTATCGCAAAGGCCAAACCAAAAGGCGTTTTCTAAGATGCCGCCCGGCTTGGTAATCACCAGGGCGACCCCGAAGATCAACCCCAGGATCCCCCCAAAAATTGCCGGCCAAAAGGTCATGTACAGGGTCTGGACGATCGACGTTCCCCACCCGGTATCGCCGGTCCAGCCGAGTTGAACCACGTTGGGCATGTAATGCGTTAAGAAACTAGTCATTCCAAATCCCCCGATCATCAATTTGCGTTACTTCCACCTGATTATCATTCAAGAACTGAAGGGCGCCGGCCTGTTGATTATCATCACCGGTTACGATCACAAAGAGGGTCCCGACCGGTTCGTCGCCTAAGACCTCAATGTTACCGTAGAGCATCGAAACGTCGACCCCGCTTTGCCGGTAGAGCTCCAAGATGATCGACTTAGTGACCGTCTTGGCCGAGAAGACCAGCTGGTAGAGGCGCTCGTTTGCGGCCAGGGTGCCCAGGTTGAAGGCCTTCAAAGTTTCGATGGCGGCCAGGGAGCCACCCACGAACTGGCGGGTTAGTTCCTGCTTTGGCCGCAGGTAAATGTCGCGCAGGCTGCCCTGTTCGATAATCACCCCGTGTTGCATGACGGCAATCTTGTTGGCCACCCGCTTGACGGCCTCCATTTCGTGGGTGATCAAGACGATCGTCAAGCCCAGCTTCTTGTTCAAGTCGCGCAAGAGGTCCAAGATCTGGTTGGTCGTCCGCGGGTCCAGGGCGCTGGTCGCTTCGTCTGAAATCAGGATTTCCGGGTCGTTAGCCAGGGCACGGGCGATCGCCACCCGTTGCTGTTCCCCCCCGGACAGCTGTACCGGGAAGGCCTGGGCCTTGTCCTTTAAGCCAACCAGTTCCAGCAGGTTCAAGGCCTTTTCTTGGGCCTCCTTGTCCTTTAGCTTGGCGTGTTTGAGGGCAAACAAGACATTGTCCACCACCGTCGTTTCGTTCAACAGGTTGAAGTGCTGAAAAATCATTCCGATATTCCGGCGCTTGGCCTGTAATTCGGCATTGCTGACTTGTTGGGCGTGGTCTTTAAACAAGACCGTTCCGCCAACGGTCACCGTTCCCTCGGTGGGCTTTTGCAAGAGGTTGATCGTTCGAACTAGGGTCGACTTCCCGGCCCCCGAGTAACCAACCACCCCGTAAATATCGCCCTTTTCGACGTGCAAGTTGACGTCCGAAACGGCCCGGACCGGTTCCCCCTTCTTTTGGGGGAAGGTTACATCAATGTGGTCTAATGAAATAATGTCTGCCATATTCTCCCTCACGCTTTCTGTGGTCTTACTTTAACTTCAGGTCCCAGGCAGGAATTTCCTTGTTACCGTATTCCTTTTGGATAACCTTCTTCACTTGGCTCGTGTGGTAAGCCTTAACAACGTCCTTGTAAGCTTCCTTGTTGGCGTCAGACTTCTTAGCGGCGATCAAGTTAATCCATTGTTCGGAGTCCTTGTTAACTGGTTCCGTGTAGATGATTTCGCTGTCCGGTAACTTAGCGGCCACGGCGTAGTTGGTGTTAACCACGGCGGCGTCAACGTCGTCTAAGGTCCGGGCCGTTTGTTCAGCGGCGACTTCTTTGATCTTCAAGTTCTTCGGGTTGTCCTGGATGTCTTTAACCGTTGCTAAGGAACCGGCGCTGGTCTTTAAGGTAATCAAGCCGGCGTTCTTGAGCAAGAAGAGGGCCCGGGATTCGTTGGAGGCGTCGTTTGGCACGGCGATCGTTGCCCCGTCCGGCAGGTCCTTAACGTCAGTCACCTTCTTGGAGTAAAGGTGAATTGGGGTGATGAAGGTCTTCCCAATTGATACCAAAGTCCCCTTGTTAGCCTTGTTCCAAGCGTCTAAGAAGGCCTGGTGTTGGAAGGCGTTCAAGTCCACATCCCCGTTTTGCAGGGCCTTGTTTGGTTGGTTGTAATCGGAGAAGTTCTTGAGCTTAACCGTGACCCCGTACTTGTCCTTGGCCACCTTGGCAATTTCTTTCCAGATGGCTTCGTCCTGACTGGTTTGACCAACCACCCCGACGGTAACCGTCTTGCTACTGGTTTGCGAACTGTGACCAAATGAGAACCAACCGATCACGACAATCACCACAGCCACGACGACCCAGATAATCCAATTTTTATTCTTCATAATTATGCTCCCCTTTTGTTTTTTCTTTGTGTCTCTCGAACGGGTCAACCATCAAAAAAAGCACCCGCCCCGATCCATTGATCAAGGGCGAGTGCTTCGCGTTACCACCTTAATTCGCTACCACCTCACGGCTGGTAGCCTTAGCGGGTTACTCCTCAAGGAATTACCCTGCACTGATAACGTGTGCAACTCCGTCACCAACTAACTATCGCCGGTGCCATTCCAAGCCCATCTTCACCGCCTTAAGCTGTTCCCTTCCACCAACCGGAAACTCTCTTGCTAGCCGCTAACGATTACTCTGCTTTTCGATATGTTTTAGCGTTCGATTAATTTGTTACGCTTAATTATAAGGGCTTTCTCATTTTTGTCAACAATTTCCTCATAATTTTTATTTAACCGTCCGGCGCCCCTACTTGAGGGCTTGCCACTGCTGCCAAGTCGTCGCTTCGCTAAACGGGGTTAAATTCTGGTAGGCGGCCGTGCTGAAGTCCTGCAACTTCGTTGGGTCGCTCAATAAGTCGATCACGGCCTTCACAAAGGCGTCGCGGTTGCCCAGTGGCACCAGTTCTCCGGTTTGGCCCGGGATAACCAGCTCACTTGGCCCGTAGGCGTAATCGTAACTGACCACCGGTACCCCGTGACTTAGGGCCTCGGCCATCGCCAGCGGCTGGGCGTCCACCCGGCTGGCGTCCACCAACAGGCTGGCCTGGTCGTACACCGGCTCGAGGTCGACCACGTAATCGGCGAAGGTGACCACCTGCTCCAAGTTGGCCGCCTTGACTCGCTCCTGGTAGGACTGCATATCGGCTTGATTGCCGTAACCGTAGAAGGTCAGGGTCGCCTTAGGCCGGACGGTGTGAACCCGGGCGAAGAGGTCGATTAGCTGGTCGGTTTGCTTGTCGGCGCCCAGCCGCCCGACGGCAATCACGCGTTGGGCCGGCCGGTCCTGAATCAAGATCGGCGTTCGGTCGACTTTAACCGGGGAGTTATTAACCACGTAGCACTTGAGTCCCTTCGGCAGGCGCGGCTTCAGGTCGGCGGCTTGGGCTGCGGTGGCAACCACCACCCCGGTCCACTTGCGGCCGTGTTGCAAGGCGGCGTCGACCATCGTGTCTAGGCTACCGGTTGCTAGGTCTTGGCCGTCGTCCACCGCCCGCATCGCCAGCCACAAGTAACGCTTGACCTTGCTGGTCATGTTCAAAATTGGGTTGATCGCCACGGCCGGCCGGTCGGCAAAGAAGCGGTTGTTTTCGCCAAAGGCCCGGTTAACCTCGTCCAAGAAGAAGGTGAAGAGTCCCTCTTGGTCATAGAAGAAGCGGTCGCGCCCCTGGTAGTCCTTTAAGACGTTGAGCGAGTTGATCGGTGTGTTTTCGGTTGACTGGACGTAGTAGCGCTCCAGGTAAACGGTGCCGTCCGGGCGCTGATAGCGTTCGTAAAAAAGTTCGCCCGCCCGGCCGTAGTACTGGTTAACCGCCAAGAAACCGCGCAGGTCGTAGATTTGGCGCAGGGTCAGGTTGCCGGCGTCGTCGAAGTAATCGACGTTACCCACCTGGGCGACCGTCCCGCCAATGAAGTGAACCTCGCTGACCAGCCGGCCCCCGCGCTTTAACTCGCGAAAGTTGTTCCCGGTCCCCATCTGCAAGTCGCCGTCATAGGCCAGGCCGTCGACTTTTAAGGGCGCCCCCACGTAGTCGGTGGTGCCCGCAAAAAAGTCGAACATGTTAATAACGGCGTCGCGCTGTAAACCAAACCGCTCTAAGGTCTGATCCAAAGTCGGTGCAAAGTCCTGGGTCAAGAGCTTAGCCGACCCGGGCTCGTGACCGTTGAAGAGGGCCAGCCGCTTTAGTTCGGCGTGTTCAATGCTCGAGTTTTTAGTTACCAGGTATTGGTTAACGAAGAAATTCATTATTTTGCCGCCCCCTCGTTCATGTCGTCAATGATTTCTTGCCACAACTTCATCACGTTGGCCTCCGAATAGCGCTCGCTGTCCTGGTAGGCCTGGTCGCTGAACCGTTGGCGCTTGTCATCATCTTCTAAGAGGTCGATGATCGCCGCGGCCAGCCCCGCTTTATCGCCGTTTTGGGTTAAGATCCCGTCCTGGCCGTCAACGATGATGTCGCGCGGCCCGTATTTAATGTCGTTAGCCACGATTGGCAGCCCGTGCGATTGGCCCTCAACTAAGGACAGCGGCAAGCCCTCGGCGCTGGACGGCAGCACCATTAGTTGGGCCTCGTCGTTAACCTTACCCACGTCGGTCGTGTAACCGCGGAAGTGAACCGACTTTTCCAAGTGCTCGTCTTTAACCATCTGCTTGAGCTTTTGGTCGAAGTTGTCGTTGGAATAACCCCACAGGTTTAACTGGGCGTCGGGCACCGCCTTTAGAATCTGTGGCCAGACCTCTAAAAGGTGGTCCTGTTGCTTTTCCGGCGACAGGCGGGCGATCACGATCACCTCATGGCGGTGGCGCTTTTTCATCGGAATGTGCTTGGCGGCCAGGCGTTCATCGGGCACAATCGCCCCCGGCACCCGGTAAACCTTCTTGGCGACCTTACCGAAGCGGTCAGTGACGTCAACTTGTTGCGACGGCGTCAGGGCGATCACCCCGTCCCACTCACTTAAGTGGCGCAAGCCCCAATCGTAGTTGTAGTTTAACGGCGAGTGAAGCATGTCGGCCGGGTTGTTAACGTGGTCGTTATGTAACTGGAGGACCCGGAAGATGCGGGTTTTCATGTTCAAAACCGCCCAGCCCAGTTCGTAGGAGCGGTCGACGATGCAGCCGACTGGACCCGGTCCGGTCAGCTCCCGGTCGTTTGCGATCTGGTCGTAAAAGAAGCGGGTCAGCTCGTCAAAGTTTGCAAACTGAAGGTCTTGGCCTTGGTAATCGTAAAGGTGGTAGACGGTCGTTTCCTTTTGCCGCTTATCTAAGGTGGTGGTGGCCGTCATCGCCAGCCGGTGGGTCGGGGTGAAGTAGTTTTGGACCGTGATCTGGTTGCTCCAGTCATAGAGCTGGTCCACCGACAAAAAGCCCCGGTTGTCGTACCAACTGACCTTAACCAACTTGCCGAAGCGGTCAAAGTATTGAACGTTCATCACGTGCTTGTCACGCTGGTGGCGGCGCACGTAAATCACCCGCCGGTCGCCATCATAGTAGTTGTAACTAACCCCGTCGGCGCGGCGCTTCCAGCGGGGGTCAAAGGTTAGGTCTTGTAAGGTCACCTTCTTCGCCTTGACCAGGCGGGCCTCTTGAAAGTAGTCGAAGAGGTTGACCAGGTCGGCATCGTCAATTCCGGCCGCATTGGTAACGTGATGCAATTCGTTGGAGTACTGGCGAATCACAATCTTGGCCGGCTGGTTAAATTTTTTAAAGAGATTTAGCCGCTTGATTTGGGCATGCTCAATCCCGGATTTGTTTTCTTGGATATTATCATTAAAGAAAAATAGCATTTTCGTCGTCCTTCCTAATCGCAAAACGGCAGTTGGCTTCATTCTAACATGGATCCCACCCCCTTGCAGTGGAGGGAAGATTGTTGGGGCCCGCGGCGGGTTTATGATAAGATTAAGGTCTAAGAATAACAAGGAGGGCGCCATGCAAAACCCATTTGGCAACCAAAATAATAATCAAGACTTTTTAAAAAATCTCCCGACCCCACCTAACTACGCCAAGGTCACCAACGATACCGGCGACATCCGGATCGCTAAGGTTGGCATCTCCTGGACCACCTTTTGGTTTGGCCCGCTCCCGGCCCTGTTTCGGGGGGATTACTATAACTTTGCCTTGATCCTGGTCACGGCTGCCAACATTGCCCTCGTCGGCCTGGTCTTTAACCTCCCCTGGTTGCTGGGCTTCCCCTGGTCCTCGTTAATTTTCACCCTGATCTACAACCGGCTGTACTTCCAACGGCTCTTTGATAAAGGGTGGCGCCCCGCTGATCAAGCGTCGCGGGAGCTGTTAATTCGGAATAAATACCTTAAAGAATAGGAAGTGCGACCCAGCCTATTAAGCAGGCCGTGGGCTAAGGATAGGGCACAGGTTAGCGCGTCAGCGGTGTTCTGTGACCAGACTTAGCCACTAGGTCTGCGGTTGGGGAGCACGTTATGGGAAAAGTGCGGACCAACCTCCAAATGGGCCGTTGGACTAAGCTAGGGCGGGGGTTGCCGCCTAGGTGGTGTTCTGTGACCAGACTTAGCCACTAGGTCTGTGGTTGGGGAGCACGTTATGGGGGAAGTGCGACCCAACCTCCGAAACGGGCCGTGGGTTAGCACGTTACCTAACATCCAAGAATAAATAAAGGCTTCGCATTTTCGGGTGCGAAGCCTTTTTATTTTCCTTTAATTGGTAAAGGCAGATTGTAAAATTTAAGTTGAACATTTAAGTGGACAGAAAAACCCATCAAGGTCTTTAATGGTGTTACCACACAATCCATTAGAAAGAAGGACCTTGATGAGCACCACTATTTTATCATTCCAGAACCGTGTTGTCATTGAAACGCTTCATAATGAAGGACGTTCCTTGCGATACATCGCTAACTACTTAGGCTTTAGTAAGACCACCATCTTTAACGAACTTCACCGGCTAAATAGTGAGTACCAGGCTGGGCTAGCGCAGACTGACTTTGAACGAAAGGTTAGTCAACGGGGGCGGAAGTCTTCGCTCACTAAAAACCTTAAACACTTGGTCGAGGAAAAGATTCAAGTCCAGAAGTGGTCCCCTGAACAAGTTGCCCATGTGGTGGGGATTACCTACAAGACGGTCTATAACTGGATTGATCAAGGCTGGCTTGATATACAGTTGCCCGATTTGCCTGATCATGGAATTCGTCGTCATCGTGCTAAAGAAAAGCGTGGTACGTTCAATCACGGCCGCTCCATTGAGGAGCGGCCTCATAAAGTCGAAACTCGCCAGGAATTCGGCCACTTTGAAGCTGATACCGTACTTTCTGGCAAACGTAAAGGTCAGGCTGTGGCTACTTTTGTGGAACGTAAGAGTCGCCTGACAATTGTTAAACGGCTCCATGGTCGCGACAGTCAGTCCATGACTCAAGCCGTACTTGAACTAGCTAGTCAACTTCAAGACAAGCTCAAGACGCTTACCGTGGATCATGGTAAAGAGTTCGCTAACTATCAGACAATTGAACAGCTAACAGGTACTCAGGTTTATTTTGCCCATGCTTATTCACCACATGAACGTGGTAGTAATGAGAACCGTAACCGAGTTTTGCGACGGTTTATTCCCAAGGGACAAGCCATTGAAGAGCTGAGCGATCGCCAGCTGGTTCAAATCAATTGGTATCTGAATTCCCGACCACTTAAATGTCTTAACTGGCACACACCAATCGAGATCTTCTTGCTTAATCTACGTCACTAAATTCGTTCAAGTTATTTCTTGCAATCTGCCTAAAGAAATAGATCACCACGGTACTGAGCAACAAGAACCACAGGCCAAACCAACCATTATACTTAATTGCCACCGTTGTCGGCGGGACGTCAGCCAGGTCGCTAATTAAAACAATCGCCCCTTCGAATGGTGAGACCAGGTAGGACAGTGCCCCACCCACGTTTAAGGCTAACGCAATCGCCAAGGTTGGGATCGTTACTTGGCTAGTCAATAGAACTTGTCCCAGCAGGGTAATTGAGACCAGCGGGTGAATTCCCAAGAGCGCCAAGAGCACAATTACCACCGGGATCACGAATAATAAGCCCCAGGACAAGTGACTCAAGTTAGGACCCACTACCTTAGAAAGGGCTAGCGCCACCGGCGAGCCGTCAAAGGCATTGGATAAAGCTTATTTTAAGCGGTAGTTAATGCACCTTAGTTATTAACCCCAGTTAGCCGGGTCCTTGCGCCAGGCGTGCAGGGAATCCTTTTGGGCGTAAGTCACCATGTGATTGCGTTCGGCGACTTCGATCAGGGTCGTGTAGTTGGTGACCGTGTGGTAGGTCAGGTTGGCGGCCGCAAAGTTCTCGTCTAAAGCCGGTAACTGGTAGGAGAAGTCCGCCACCACGCCAAGGACTTCAGCACCCTCTTTTTGGACCGCTTTAACGGCGTTGAGTACCGAACCCCCGGTGCTCAGCAGGTCGTCGATTACCACGACCTTGGCGTCCGGTACCAGGACCCCTTCGATTTGTCGGCCCTGACCGTGGTCCTTGGGCTTGGAGCGGACGTAAATCATCGGCAAGCCCAATTCTTCGGCCACCCAAGCGGCGTGGGGGATCCCAGCCGTGGCGGTCCCAGCGATCACCGTCGCCTCACCGTAAAAACGGCGAATCAGGTCACTCATCCCTTGGTAAATGTGTTGGCGCACGTCCGGGTAGGAAATCGTCAGCCGGTTATCGGTGTAAATTGGCGCCTTGATACCACTGGCCCAGGTGAAAGGGTGGTCGGGGCGCAGGGTGACGGCCCTAATTCTCAGCAAGTCGTTTGCAACGGTTTGTTCAAACTCCATTAGTCTTGTTCCCCCATAAAGTCTTGGCGAATTTCATTGTAGGCCTTCATCGGGTCCTTAGCTAAGGTGATCGGCCGGCCGACCACAATCGCGTTACTCCCCAGTTCCCGGGCCTGGGCGGGGGTGACCACCCGCTTTTGGTCGTCCTTGTTATCCAGGTTCAACCGGATCCCCGGCGTAACGCATAAGAAGTCCGGCCCGGTTACCTGGCGGATCGCTTCGACTTCTTGGGCCGAGCAAATCACCCCGTCCAAACCGGCCGCCTCCGTCAGGTGGGCGGCGTTTTGCACCGCCTCAATCAGGGTGCCGGCCACCTTTTGTTCGTCGTGGAGGATCTGTTCGTCAATCGAGGTCAACTTAGTGACGGCTAACAGCTTAGGCTGGCGCCGTCCCGCCGCCGCTGCCCCGGCCAAGAGCCCGCGCTTGGCAGCCTTCATCATTTCGGTCCCCCCGGCGGCGTGGGTGGTTACAAAGTTAGCGCCCAGGGCCCCGAGCACCCGCATCGTCCGTTCCACGGTGTTAGGGATGTCGTAAAGCTTCAGGTCTAAAAAGACGGTCAAGCCCCGGCCCTTGGCTTCGCGGACGATCCCGGGACCAAAGGCGTAGTACAGTTCCATCCCGATTTTAACGATTGGTTGGTGATCGGTGTCGCTAGATAACTTGTCAAACAGGCGCAGGGCCTCTTGCTTGGTCTCAACGTCGACGGCGACCATGGGTTCAAAACGTTGCATTTCTTTTTCCTCCTAAACAAAAAGGCTTCCCCCAGGAAGGGAGAAGCCATGAAAAAGGCACCGCACTAACGGCCCACTTCACCCTTGCACCCTCGCTGGAGTTACTTAAATGGTGATTTTATTTACGGTTTTCCAGTGAAATGTCTTCGTGACCATCGTATTCTTCGACCGCCACGTGAACCGTTTCGCTATTGGACGTCGGGATGTTTTTCCCCACGAAGTCAGGGCGAATCGGCAGTTCCCGGTGACCACGGTCAACCAGGACCGCCAAAGAGATTCGCTTCGGCCGGCCAAGGTCCATTAAGGCATCCAAGGCCGCCCGGACCGTCCGCCCGGTGTACAAAACGTCGTCAACTAGGATCACGTGCTTATCGTTGATATCGACGTCGACCTCGGTGGCGTTGACCGTGGGCTCAACGTGGTGGTCCGGCTGGTGGCGGTCATCACGGTAGAGGGTAATGTCTAAGGAACCAACGGGGACCTTTACCCCTTCCAGTTGTTCCATCCGCTTGGCCAGGCGCTGGGCCAAGTACACGCCGCGGGTCTTAATGCCGACAAAGACTAAGTTGTCGACCCCCTTGTTTTGCTCAATAATTTCATAGGTAATCCGGGTTAGGGCACGCTGCATACTTGAACCATCCACAATTTCGTGGGCCACGATCAACACTCCTTTTTCTGATAACAAAAGCGCCCCCCAGAGTCCCCAAGGCGGCGCTAACCAATTTCTCCGTCCTTGTGACCTCACGGGATCCACTTAAAGGCATTGCTTATTATTTCTATCTTAACCGGGGCGGGGCACCATGTCAACACTCGGCCGCCCTTCTCAACCTTTTTCTGACTCCCCCAACTTTAAATTGGAAAATTGGCAACAAAAAATCCCCGTCCCTGGGGAATTGACGGGGATTTTCACCGATAAATTTAAGAGGAGAGGGAGGTAAAGACTAAGCGGTTGGTTCTACTTCGTAAATCAGGTGTTGGTTAACGAATTCATTGAAACCAATTTCACTTAATTCACGACCGTAACCGGAGTGCTTAACCCCACCAAATGGGAGTTCAGGCAGGGAGGCCCAACCAGCGTTGATCCAGCTCATGCCGGCTTCGATCTTGGAAGCCACTTCACGGGCGTGGGCAATGTTGGTACCAAAGACGGTGTTCCCAAGGCCGTAGCTAGAGTTGTTAGCAATTTCAATGGCTTCTTCTTCGGTCTTGTACGGGTAGATAACGGCGACTGGGCCGAACATTTCTTGGTCAAAGATTGGGTTTTCCACCGTTACCCCGGTCAGGATGGTTGGCATGAAGAATTGACCCTCTTGGTCTTCCACTGGTTCAAAGCCGTATTCGAGCTTAGCCCCGTTGTCGATGGCCAGTTGAACTTGTTGGGTCAGCTTTTCCTTGGCCTTCTTCGAGGAAAGCGGAGCCAAAGTCGTGGAGCGGTCCAACGGGTCGCCCATCTTAACCTTGGAGAAGCCGTCCTTTAAGATGTTCACAAATTGCGGAACCAGCTTTTCCGGAACGATGTAACGCTTGGAGGAAGTACATACTTGCCCAGCGTTGTACAGACGGGTTTGCGGCAGGATTTTGGCCAGCTTGTCCATGTCGGCGTCTTCCAAAACAACGAAGGCGTCGTTCCCACCCAGTTCCAGGGTGCTCTTCTTCAGGGACTTAGCGGCTTCCGTGGCCACGGAACGACCACCACGTTCGGAACCAGTCAGGCAGGCCCCGGCAACCCGTGGGTCAGCGATGATTTCGGAAACTTGGTCGTAGCTAACAAAGAGGTTGGTCAAAGAACCTTCTGGGGCGCCGGCTTCCAGTACCAAGTCAGCAAAGGCTTGGGCCGAGGTTGGGCAGTTAGCAGCGTCCTTTAACAGCATCGGGTTCCCGACGATGAAGTTCGGGATAAAGACCCGGGCGATTTGGTAGAACGGGAAGTTCCATGGTTCAACCGCCATCAGTACCCCGAGGGATTGCTTTAAGATAAAGGCGTTCCCGGAAGTGGTGTAGATTGGCTTTGGTGCCAGGAATTCGTTGGCGTGTTCTACGTAGTAGTCACAAAAGCTTGCACAAAGGTCAACTTCACCTTCGGCTTCACCGATTAACTTCCCCATGTCACGGGTCATCAGTTCAGCCATTTCCGTGCGGCGTTCGCGAAGGAGCGTCCCCAGCTTTGTAATCACAGCTTTCCGTTCTTCCAGACCAGAGCCGTCGTGCCACTTTAAGTACAGACCGTGCGCCAGGCTTAACGCCTTCTCCACTTCTTCTGGAGTGGTATCTGCGTAAGTGTGTTCAACTTCATTGGTATAAGGATTAACAGTTTGATATGCCATGAGTAGGCCTCCTTAATAATTAGTTGGTTGTTATCTGCACTTCACATTGTAACCGCTTTTTCAAATTTCACAAGTATTTTTAGATCCTGTTCATTAAGTAACATTTAACACACTATGTACCGCTTAACTTAACTTGTGAAATTTATCGTCACTGCCATAAATTTCACAAACTAATTTTATAAACACCGCTGGTGGATCAACAATAATTTTATCGTCAGATAATAAAAAATCGCAAACGGTCTAGCCGTCTGCCAATTTATGCAGCCAACAAAAAAACGCCCACCGTCTAAGTAGACAGCCAGCGCTCTTTTGTCAGTTAGTTTACTTTAACCCCGCCACGGGTCGCGGAGGATGATCGTTTGTTCCCGCGATGGACCAACGGAAATCGTGGCCAGTGGCGTCTCTGATAGTTCGACGATCCGGTCCAAGAAGTGCTTAGCGTTGGCCGGCAGGTCTTCGTAGTCGGTCACTTGGGTGATGTCTTCTTCCCAGCCCGGCACCTCTTCGTAAAGCGGGGTGCACCGGTCTAATTCTGCCAAACTAGCCGGGTAGTAATTAATTTCTTGACCGTCGAGTTCGTAAGCCCGGGCGATCTTGATCGTCTTCAAGCCGGTCAAAACATCGAGCAGGTTCAAACTCAAGTAGGTCATCCCGTTAACCCGGCGGGCGTGGCGCATGGCCACGGCGTCAAACCAGCCAACCCGCCGTGGACGGCCGGTCACGGTGCCGTATTCGTGACCGGTTTCGCGGATGTAGTCGCCGATTTCATCGTTCAATTCGGTTGGGAACGGTCCTTCCCCGACCCGGGTTGTGTAGGCCTTGGCAATTCCGACCACGGTCTCAATCTTGTTCGGCCCAACCCCGGCCCCGGTTGGCGCCCCACCGGCCGTTGGGTTAGAGGAAGTAACGTATGGGTAGGTCCCTTCATCGATGTCTAACATCGTCCCCTGAGCCCCTTCAAACAGAACCTTGTCGCCGCGGTCGATGGCGTCGTTAACCAGTAGCGAAGTATCGGTGACGTATTGCTTGATTTGTTGGCCGTATTCGTAGTATTGGTTAAAGATTTCATCAAAATCAACCGGGTCGACCCCGTAGATCTTGGTGAAGAGCTGGTTTTTAATCTCCAGGTTTTGCTTGAGCTTCGCCGCAAAGGTGTCCTTTTCCAAGAGGTCGGCCACCCGAATCCCGATCCGGGAAACCTTATCGACGTAGGTTGGCCCAATCCCCTTCTTGGTGGTCCCGATCTTAGCGGCGCCCTTAGCCTTTTCTTGGCATTCATCGAGCAAGAGGTGGTATGGCATGATCACTTGGGCCCGGCTGGAAATCTTAAGCCCAGAGATGTCGACCCCGCGGTCGGTCAGGTACTTGATTTCTTCCAACAGGGCCTGCGGGTTAATGACAACCCCGTTACCAATCACGGCGGTGGTGTTTTCACCGAAGATCCCGGACGGAATCAGCCGCAGGGCAAACTTCTGCCGATCGAATTCAATCGTGTGCCCGGCGTTGTTCCCCCCTTGGGAGCGGACAACAACGTTCGCTTCTTGACTCAGGTAGTCGGTCATCTTCCCCTTTCCTTCGTCTCCCCATTGGCTTCCTACGATTACTACTGTTGCCATTCTGTTCACCTCATTAGTCTTAAAATTAAGCACAGTTACTCTATGATACTACCGGATCAGTTCGTGATTTGCAAGGGTTGTTCTGAACCTTTTTCCTGACATTAGGTAAAATTGTTCGGTTTTATCCTTGACGGCGCCCTTATTTTCGCCTATAGTTACTAACGGTTTCAAATCACTTTTTAAGAGAGGTATCCCGATGGAAACTTTTGATTATGATGACATTCAACTGATCCCTAACAAGTGTGTGATCAAGAGCAGAAAGGAAGCTGACCCGCAGGTTAAATTTGGTCCCAAAACCTTTAAGATTCCCGTTGTACCGGCTAACATGGCCTCGGTAATCAACGAAGAATTGGCGGTCTGGTTAGCCCAAAATGACTACTACTACGTCATGCACCGTTTCAACCCCGCGGACCGGGCCGGCTTCGTTAAGCGAATGCACGACCGGGGGCTGTTTGCCTCGATTTCCGTCGGGATCAAGGACAGCGAGTATGACTTTATCAATCAACTAAAAGACGAACAATTGGTGCCGGAGTACATCACGATCGACGTTGCCCATGGACATTCTGATTTCGTGATCGCCATGATTAAACACATCAAGCAACAACTGCCGACCACCTTCTTAACCGCCGGTAACGTGGCCACCCCGGAGGCCGTTCGCGACCTGGAAAACGCCGGCGCCGACGCCACCAAGGTCGGAGTGGGCCCCGGTAAGGCTTGCATCACCAAGCTCAAGACCGGTTTCGGGACCGGGGGCTGGCAACTCGCCGCCCTGCGCCTGTGTTCCAAGGCCGCCCGCAAGCCATTAATCGCCGACGGGGGAATCCGCCACAACGGCGACATCGCCAAGTCCGTTCGCTTCGGGGCCTCAATGGTGATGATTGGCTCGCTGTTGGCCGGCCACCAAGAATCCCCGGGCAACCTGATCACGATTGACGGCAAGCGCTACAAGCAATACTGGGGCTCGGCCTCCGAAGTCCAAAAGGGCGCCTACCGCAACGTCGAAGGTAAGCAAATGCTGGTGCCGTTCCGGGGTGCCATCGAAGACACCCTGGTGGAGATGGAAGAAGACCTCCAGTCAGCGATTTCTTACGCCGGTGGGCGCGACCTGGAATCGATCACCAAGGTCGACTACGTTATCGTTAAAAACTCAATTTTAAACGGGGACTACTAGCCCTTAACCCACGAGAGGCCGGGAGAAAACCACGTTTTCTTCCGGCCTCTTGCTGTATTTTTGAATGTTGACCACCCTTTTTAGTTGAGCAAACGGGCAAAGGCAGCCTTGAGCGCCCGGATTTCGGCGGGGGTTGGGAATTCCCCCCGTTCAAAAACGGTCCGCAAGACCTGAGTAAGCAGCGTCGCCAACAGGTCACTGACTAGCTCGGGGGCCCCGGGGGCCAGCAGGTCTTGCAGGTTCGCCGCCACGTAGTCGTGAATTCGCTGCGACAGGCTTAATTGATCGTATTGGATCGTGTACAAAGCCGTCACCCGCCGGCGCAGGGCCGGGGTCAAGAAGCGCTGGGTGGCTGATGGATTTAAAAAGCTAAAGAAGTCATCGACTGACTCCCCGCGCTTGAGCTGGGCCAAGCGAACGTCAATCAGTTCACGCACCCTTATAAAAACCGCCGCGGTCATCCGGTCGGTCAAATCGTACTTATCTTGGTAGTGGTGGTAAAAGGTCTGGCGGTTAATCAGTGCCGCCTGGGCGATTTGCGTAACCGTCACCGCCCGAAAACTCTCCTTTTCCAACAGGTCTAAGTACGCTTCTTCAATCGTTTTTTGCATCCGTTTGGCAGCTTGGGTTACCATCTTGATCCCCACTTTTCGTTAAGTGTCAGCAAAAGCGACAGGTGTCACTTTTAGTTACAACGTTAAGATTATTGTGACTTGTTGCCCCCGCCTTGGCAAGCCATAATAAAGTTAATCAAACGCAAGGGGGGACCTTTAATGAACGAACTAATCACCATTACGGCTTTAAATAAACAGTTCGGCGCCCAGACCGTTTTAAACGGCGTCGACCTCACCATTACCTCGGAAAAAATCATCGGCCTGATCGGGCCATCGGGGGCCGGCAAGACCACTTTGATTAAGACCACCTTAGGAATGGAAAAAGCCGACAGCGGCACGTCTCTGGTCCTGGGCCAACAAATGCCTAACCGTCAGATCCTCGGCCAAATTGGCTACATGGCCCAAAGTGACGCCTTATACGAGACCCTAACCGCCAAAGAAAACCTGGCCTTTTTTGCCCAACTGAAGGGCGTTGAACGTCATCAATTAACGGCGGAATGCCAGCGCGTCGCCAAGGTGGTCGACCTAAGCAACGACTTAACCAAGCGGGTCAGCGGCTTTTCCGGCGGGATGAAACGGCGCCTGTCATTGGCCATCGCCCTGCTCGGCCAACCCCAGCTCTTAATTTTAGACGAACCGACTGTCGGGATCGACCCGGCCCTGCGCCTCGAAATCTGGCGGGAACTGGACCGGATGAAAAAGGATGGCTGCGGGGTGCTGGTAACCACCCACGTGATGAGCGAAGCCGAGATGACCGATTCGGTGGCCCTCTTGATGGATGGTCGGATCATCGCCAACGACGCCCCGGCCGCCCTCAAGCAATCCTACGGCGTTGGCTCAATTGAAGAGGCCTTCTTAAAGGCCGAACGGGAGGTGAACGCACATGCGTAGCTTAGCCATCACCAAACGGATCTTAACCGAATTGATCCGCGACAAACGTACCCTGGCCCTGCTCTTTATCGCCCCCATTTTAACCATGTGGCTCCTATCGATTATGTTTTCAGCCACCACTGATACCCACGTAACGATCGGGACGGCCAACCTTTCCTCGTCGTTAGTCAAGCAAATCGACGTCGTCAAGCACGTCTCGGTCAAGACTTACGCCAGCGCTGACCAGGCCGACCGAGCCCTCAAGGACTACCGCATCGACGCCACCGTGGTCAAAACCAGCGCCAATCACTACCACCTAACCTTTGCCAACATCGACTCGGCCAAGACCGCTTTGACCAAGCAAGCCTTCCAAGTCGCCCTGCAAAAGAGCAATGCCCACCAACTGGCGGCCACCATACAGCGACTGGTGGCGATGTTGCCAACGACGGCGCAGGATCAATTCAACCAGGGGACCGCGAGCGCCACGACCCACATCAAGTCGACCTACCGCTACGGTGATTCTTCGACCGGTTACTTCACCAAGATCTTACCAATCTTCATGGGCTTTTTCGTCTTCTTCTTTGTCTTCTTGATCTCCGGGATCGGCCTCCTGCGCGAACGCAGCTCCGGCACCCTTGACCGACTCCTGGCCACCCCGGTCCGGCGCGGCGAAATCGTCACCGGCTACATGGTTTCTTACGGGGTAGTCGCGATCGTGCAAACCCTCTTAATTGTCATCACCACGGTCTGGCTCATAAAGGTCCAAATCGTCGGTGACTTGGCCCTGGTCTTTTTAATCAACATCTTGTTGGCCCTGGCGGCACTAGCAATGGGAATCTTTATCTCCACCTTTGCCAGCTCGGAATTTCAAATGATGCAGTTCGTGCCGATCGTGGTCATGCCCCAGGTCTTTTTCTCCGGCATCGTGCCACTGGACGCCTTGCCAAACTGGATTCAGGTCATCTCAAAAATCCTGCCATTAACCTACGCCGGCAACGCCATGAACGACGTGATCATGAAGGGGCAAGGGGTTGAAACGATCGCCGGTGACCTTGGCGTCTTAATCCTCTTCATCGTCTTCTTCGTGGTCTTAAACGTGATGGGCTTAAAACGTTACCGCAAGGTTTAAGCGGTGTACAATAGTTTTAAAAAAGGAGAACGCCCCTATGCCAACTTTTTACTGCTACTCCCGTTGTTCGACTTGCAAGAAGGCCCAAAAGTGGCTCGATGACCACCAGGTCGCCTATGACCAACAAGATCTGGTCGCAGAACCACCGGCCAAGGAACTCTTCGTTAAGTGGTTAACCGAGCACCAAGACCTGGGCCTGCGCTACTTCTTTAACACCAGTGGCCAGCACTACCGGGAACAAAAGCTCAAGGATAAGCTACCAACCATGACGATCGACGAGGCCGCCACCCTGCTGTCTTCGGACGGTAAGTTAATCAAACGGCCGTTGATGGTCGAGGGCTCGCAACTGACCTGCGGCTTTAAAGAAGACGTTTACGAACAAACCTGGCGCTAACCAGTTAACCACCATTTTGCAAGACAGGACAAATCTGCAAATTTGCGCAGGATAACGTGCTCCCCAACCGCAGGCCTAGTGGCTAAGCCTGGCCGAAGAACGGTGCTGGCGCACCAACCGTTCGCCCTATCCTTAGCCCACGGCCTACCAATGGTTGGTCCGCACTCACTTTTTATTGCGCAAATCTAAACATTTATCCTGTCCAGTCCTTTGGTAATCAAACAGCCCCTGACCAATGGCAACCCATCGGTCAGGGGCTGTTTAGTTAACGCGAGCTACGATCCGTTACCCCTTCACTCTAAGTTAGGCAGCGGGTTGAAGTAGTTAACCAACCTGCTTTCCAGCGTATCGTTTGTCCGCACCTCTTTGATCACCTTATTCAGGGTGCTGACCCGGTCGGTGATCACCCCGTCGGCGTGGTCGAAAAGGGCCTGCTTCATCGCCCCGGCATTATTGACCGTCCACGCCATTACCAGTTGGTTCCCTTGGTGGGCGGCGTCAATGAAGCGGTGGTTTAAGGTCGAATACTCCGCCGTCACCCCGTCCGCTTCCCTAGCCGGGTTGGTAAAGTTGTAAGCCATGCAGTAGAGCACCGTTAGCTTGGGGTTGAGCCGGTGCAACTTAGCTACGTAAGCGTAATCGAGCGAGTGAACCATGTCCCCATCCTTGATCAAACGGGCGCCGTACCGCTGGTTAAAACGCGCCAAGAGGCCCTTGGAATCGTGCGGGGTCGCCTTAAGTTCAACGATCAGGCGTTGGTGGTTTTGCTCGGCAGCCGCCAGGTAGTCATCAAAACTCACTAGCTTGGCCCGGTAGCCATCCTGTTTGGCCACCAACTTCGTCAGTTGCTTAAGGGTTAGCTGGTGGGGCGCCTTGTCGACCCCGGTCAGTTGCTTCAAGTTTTCGTCGTGGACGACGACAAACTGGTGGTCGGCCGTTTCGTGGACGTCCATTTCGACAAAGTCTGGGTGGGCCGCCCGGTGGGTCTTTTTTAACACCGCAATTGAATTGGGCACGCCGTTTTGCCCGTCAACACCGCGGTGAGCGACCGTCAATGGCGCCGCTAACTTAGTTGTTAAGTAAGTCCAGTCGCTCGGCATCGCGGCGAAGACAAACACCACTAAGATTAAGAGCCACCAGGGGCGCCACTGGTGGTAACCGGAAGCCTTTTGGGGAGTGGCTACCAAGCCCAGGGCGGTTGCGCTAAGGGCCAACTCCGCCGCCACCTGGGCAATTAAGAGTCCGCTAAGGGCCAACCAAGTCGGGGCGTTGCCGTGGTTAACCAACACCACCAACCCGTTGACGAGCCAGGACCACGCCCCCCACCAAAGGGCCAAGCCTAGCGCCCTCTTCACCCGTCCCCAGGACAGCCAGCGCACCACGATGAACAAGCAGGCTGCGTAAACCAACACGCCGCCAATCATTAAGCTTGGCCGCCTGGTTAGGTAATCGAGGATAAAGGCGTCGGCCTTGATGTTGACCAGCAACGGGGTCCGAAACAACAGGGTCGCAATCGGCATCGCCACGATCAACAGCGGCACCCAGGCCAAGGCACCCCGCCAGCCTAAGTTCACCACCTGCTGGCGGCAGGTCGCTAGCCAGCCGGCGAAGGAAAAGCGCCCGGCCACTAAGAGCCTGAGCCCGCTAAAGGCCACCAGGACTTGGAGACCCAGTAAGGCCAGGACCACACACACCTCGACTAGAAGGGCGCAGACGATTAACGGGTGGGTGGTCAAGAGGGTGACGACGTTGTCAACGGACACAAAGGGGATCGTCGCTTGTGCCAATAAGAAAGTCGTCACGAGGCGTAACAGCGGGGTGAGTAGCCAAGTTGCCACCAGGTCTAATGAGGCGACCAAGCCAAACCCAGCCAGGCCAACGCGTCGAACGGACATTAGGTTTAATTTCAGGGCTTGCATCTTTTCTTCCTTTTCTACTTACTGTCCCCCATTGTACCACCCCCCAAAAAAGGCGGCCGTAGCGGGGGGCATCGATTGCGGGAGCATAAAAAAGCGCCTAGGAGAAAACACGATTTTCTCCCGGGCGCTTATTATCTTTCTGAATGTTAGGCAGCCAACGTGGTCAATAACCGCTGGTGCACTAACCTGTAACCTATCCTTAGCCCACGGCCTGCTTGATAGGCTGGAGCGCACTCCTTAATAGTCAACCTCATCCGGGTCGGCGCACTGGCCGCCCATGTTCGGTAAAGCGGCAATTTGGCCCATCTCCGCCGGTGACAGGGTGAAGTCAAAGACGTCCGCGTTTTCCCTCATCCGGTGTTCGTGAACCGACTTTGGTAGCGGCAGGACTTCTTGTTGTATCTCCCAACGCAAAACCACTTGGGCCGGGGTCTTACCGTGCGCCGTAGCAATTTGCTTGATCGTTTCATTCTCCATTACCGTGGCCCCCTGACCACCCAGCGGGGCCCAGGCCTCAACCAAGATTCCCATCGCTTGGAGCTTCTTGATCTCTTCTTGGTGGGTCCAGCCGGGGTGAACCTCAATTTGGTCAACCTGCGGGCGGATCTTGGCGGTCTTTAACAGCTCGGCAACGTGGTGGGGCATGAAGTTAGACAGCCCGATCGCCTTAACCTTGCGCTGCTTGTAGAGGTCTTCTAGTGCCCGCCAGGTCTCGGCGTTAAGCGCTGCGGCCTGGTCACCAAACTGCTTTTGGTTGGCCGGCCAGTGGATCAAATACAGGTCCAAGTAGGTCGTTTGCAAGCGCTTGAGGGAGGCTTCAAAGGCGGCGATCGTCTTATCGTAGCCCCGCTCGGTATTCCAAAGCTTGGAGGTCAAAAAGATGCTGTCGCGGTCAATCCCGGAATCATTAATCCCTTGGCCGACCGCCTCTTCATTTTCGTAAACGGCGGCCGTGTCGATATGGCGGTAGCCGACTTCAATCGCGGTTTTGACCGCTTGCCGGGCCACGGTGGCCGGGGTCCGGAAGGTTCCGTAACCAACCGCCGGAATGGCGATTCCGTTGGCAAGGGTGTAGGCACTCGTTAAGTCCTTTAATTCCATTATGCTTCCTCCTTTGGTTCGTGCGACGACGGCGGGGCGCTCAGGGTTACCACCCGCTTGGCCCGGGTGAAGTAAAGGTGGCGGTGGATCTTTTCTAGGGGAACCCCCGTCATCTTGGTCAGGGCATCGGCGTACAGCACCAGTTGGCCCGAGTACTTGTCCGCCAGTTCCTGGAGGTCTTCTTCCGGGTGGGCCTGACTGATCCGGTCGGTCTTGTAATCGAACAGGTCGATCTGGTCGTCGTGTTGGACGTAGCCGTCGATGATCCCGTGGATCAATACCTCACTGTCATCGGTGGCCCCAATCCCGCTGAAGAGATCGTGGGCGCTCAGTAACATCGAGAACGGTACTTCCCGGTGAACCTGCTCAGGGTGGGCGGTAATGACCTGACCGAGCCCCGTTTGGTAAAAGGATACCACGCCGGCCACGTCAATGCCCGCCGCAACTTGGGGATTATCGATTAAACCACTCTCCGTTAGGGACTTAATTAAAGCACGGACCGCCCCTTCGTCAAGCGGTTCCGTTAACGGTAATTTCTGGAAGATCAAGTGGGTAGCGGTCCCGATCGCCGTCCCGGTTGGCTCCTGATCGCTCGCCCCGGTGATGAAGGCGGGATTTTCGAAGGCCCGCTCTTCCGGTGCTAGGTAGGCCCCGGATTCTTTGATCTGGTCGCGGTCAATTTCTAGCCGACCCATCTCCAGGTTGGTAGGGTCCTGGCGGGCAAAGGCCTCCCGCACCGTCGAAACGGCTTGAAAGGCGGTCGTTTGAGTCGCCACTTGATCCGGGTAGGTAAAGTTTAACACCCGTTCTAAGTCGGCCTTAAACTGGCGGCTAGTGGCGGCCGCCGGGGTGGCTTGCTCCGCCGTCGCATTCGGGTGCAGGTCCAGCGGGGTGTTGAGGGCCGCCTGAACCTGGTCAGCGTTTTGCAGCTTAATTTGGTAGGCCGCCTTGGTAAGGCCCCGCAGCGGGGCGGCGGCGGCTTCAACCCCCTCCCTTAGCGTTGGGAAGTTCGCCGTCCGCACCAGGGTCATCATGATCCAATCAAGCATCGATTGCCCCTTCAAGCGTGTGGTGGTGGTCAACAGCGGGCTGGCGCTATCAAAGGCCCGGTTCCACTTATCCATCTTCTTGGTCAGGTCAGCGTCCTTCACGTACCCGGTGATGAAGAGGCGCTGCTCGGCCCGGGTCAGGGCCACGTAGAGGAGGCGCATTTCTTCGGCCCGGTCCTGGCGCTTCTTTTTCTCCTTTAAGGCCGCCTGTTGGACCAGCGGGTGCTTGACGCGCATCGTCTCGTTGGCCGTGCTATCCACGTAGGTGAAGCCAAGCCCGGCCTGGGGCTCAATCGTTACCGGATCCCGGTCGGCTTGGAACTGGTGGGTCGTTTCCACTAAGAAGACGATCGGGAACTGGAGCCCCTTGGACTTGTGGATCGTCATGACGTTAATCGCGTCACCGGCCAGGGCCGTGGTCGCCTCGCCCAAGTCGTCGTTTTTCTTTTGCATCTGCTCGATGAAGTGGATGAACTGGTAAAGTCCCTTGAAGCCACTCTCCTCGTAGCCACTCGCCCGTTCGTACAGGGCGTGGAGGTTAGCTTGGCGCTGGGGGCCGCCGCTCATTCCGCCCACGTAATCCAGGTAGCCGGTTGCTTGGTAAATCGTCCAGATCAAGTCCACCAGGGGGCGTCGCTGGGCGACCCGGCGTAAGTGGTCCCGCAACTCAAAGAAGCGGGCTAACTTCAGGTAGATTAACCCACAGTTGACGCCCAGTTCTTCCTTAGTCGCTAAGCCGGCCGGGTCGCCTGCGACCCGTTCGGCGAGCTCCTCTTCAGTCAGGGCGTCGTGGTTTTCAACCGCTTCGACCTCTTGATCGCGCCAAGCGTAGTAGTTTTGCTGCACGACGCCAAAGAAGTCCTTGGAGGTGCTGTTGACCTTCAAGTAGGCTAACTCCGGTTCCGTAAAGCCAATCCGGTTTTCGCCCTGGCTCAGGCCGAACTTAGCCGCCACCTCGGGAGCGACTTGAATCAGCGGCGAACGGAGCACGGCCGCCAACGGAACGTCTTGGTAGGGGTTATCGATTACCTTTAGCAAGGACATCACGACCCGGATCTCGGTGGCCTTAAAGTAGTTTTCCACCCCGTGCACCATCACCGGTAAGTTAAGCTTGGCAAACTGTTCGGCGATCACCGAGTGAATCCGCTTGGCCCGCGACAAAATGGCGATGTCGCCCGGCGTGATCGGGCGGACCCGCTTGGTTTCCGGGTCCAAGATCGTTTCCTTGGCCAGGAGCTCGCGGATCCGTTGGCCAATCAGCCAGACTTCGCTAGCGACCTTGTCTTCCGGCTGACGGACCACGATGGCGTCCTCGCCGGTGGGGTTAGCGGTCGTTTTCTTGACGCCCCCATCAAAGAGCAGGAGTTCCGGGGTCGCCGGGCTAGCCTGGTCCCGGTCGGCCCCCCAATCGGCCTTGGGCTTCAAGCTGGCCTTATCATCGTAGACCATCTCACCCAGTTGCTGGTCCATCAGCTGTTCGAAAATGAGGTTGACCAGGTCGGTAACCTCGTGGCGGGAGCGGTAATTGTCGCTCAAGTCCAGGGCCTCGCTGCTTTGCCCATCCGCGCTGAACTGATCGTAGTAGTCCTTAAACAGGGTGGGGTCGGCCTGGCGGAAGCGGTAGATCGACTGCTTCATGTCCCCAACCATAAAGCGGTGGTTTTGCCCACTCTTGTGCAAGAGGCGTAACAGGTCGTCTTGCAGGCGGTTGGTGTCTTGGTACTCGTCGATCATGATTTCCTTGTAGTGGCGCTGCAACTCGGCTTGGACTTGGGCGGCGGCTTGGCGCTTGGCCCACGCTTCTTCGTCACTCCAGGTCACCTTTGGGTTGATGTTTTCGCCGGTCAAGATGGCGTAGGCGTAGTGCTCTAAGTCGGAGAAATCGAGCAGGCGGCGGTCCTGCTTGATGATCTGGTAGTGGCACCGGAAGTCGGTGGCCACCCGGGTTAAGATCTCAATTAGGGCGCCAGCCTTTTGACCATACTTAACCAGGTCCGCGGCGGACTGGAAGAAGTAGGTATCGTGGAGGTCGCCCAGCTGATCCCGCAGGCCACCCCGCTGAACCCCCAGTTCGTCTAAGAGTTCGGGATCGTCGTCATCCTTACGTTTGCGCAACTTAGGTGCAAAATTCTTCTTGTTGAGGGTCTGGGCCAGGCTGTCCCAGCTGCCTAACAAATGGCCCTGGTCATCAACGGTCGTGGCTAATTTAGCTAAATCTTCTTCAATCTGCTCGGCAAAACGGGCCGGCCCCACTTCGCCAAGGGCCGCCCACTGGTCCCGCAGTTCCTTTAGTTGCGGGCCCACGAGGGGTTCCAAGAGGCGCTTAAAGAAGGCACTTTGCCGCGGGTCCGCCCCTTCTTCGAACTGGTAAAGGCCACTTAAGCCGGCCAGCCAGTCGCTCGGGTGCGGCTGGGCGTCGGCCTCGGTGTCCAGCGCCTGAACAACGGACTCGAGGTTCCCCGCCCCAAAGTTATCGATTAACTGGTGCAGCGCCCCCACTTGGTCCGGATTGGCCACCCAGTCATCGAGGGTCACTTGCCAGGCCTGTTCCTTTAGGAGCTGCTGTTCGGCGTCGTCAATTAACCGAAACTGGGGGTCGAGGTCGATGACGTAGTAGTAGCGCTTAATCAACTGCTCGCAAAAGGAGTGGATCGTGCTGATGTTGGCCAGGGCCAAGCGGGCCACCTGGGCCTTCATGTGTTCGTCGGTCGCCCCGACCAGGCGCCGGCGGATCCGGTCGCGCATGTTCTTAGCGGCGTCGGTGGTAAAGGTCACCATCAGGATGTCATCGATGTTGGGCCGCTCGCTAGGCTTAGCGTCCTTACTCAGTCCGGTTTCCATCAGCTGGATCACCCGCTCAACCAAAACGGCGGTCTTCCCACTCCCCGCCGAGGCGGAAACCAAAATGTCTTTTTGCCGGTCGTTGATCGCCGGCTCCTGTTCCTTACTTGGTGTGAAAACCATCTTCCCCTATTCCTCCTCTTGTTCAAACTTTGCTTCCACGTCGGCGTCGGTCAGCTCGATTTCCTTGTAGTCATCCAGGGCCTGATCGAAGCGGGAAACGTCTAAGAAGTCGCTAAAGGCCAGGCCGGTCTCCGCGGTGGTGCCGACTTGGCGCCGGTACGGCCTAATCTCGTTTTGGCCCTGCAGGATCTGAACGGCGGCTTCCTTAATCAGTTCGGCGTTGTGGTCCATCAGGCGCTTCAAATCGGTTGGTGAGACCAGGTTGGAGCCCGCCTTAGCGCTGAATTGATCGTCGGCACTAACCTTAAAGCGGCTGGTGTCTTTTTTACTCTTCTTTTTGATGCTTAACAGGGTGGCACCCTTTTCACCAAGCCCGTGATCGAGGGCGGCCAAGACGGCGTCATCGTTAATCGTGATCCCCTGGTAGAGGTGCTCTTTTAGCTCCTCGGCGGTCCCCTCCTTGCCGGCGTCAACGGTCGGGACGTACAAACGCAGGTACAGGCTCCCCAGTAGTTGCTCGCCCGGGTTGGCCGCCTGTAACGCGTTGAGGTAGGCCAGCATTTGCAGGGCCTGGCCGGCGTAGGCGTCGACCAAGTCAAACGCCTTGTTGTAGGACTTGTAATCAACCACCAGCTGGTAGGTTTGCTCGCCCAGTTTCAACTCGTCTAAGCGGTCAATCCGCCCCCGCAGGCTGACCTTGGCGCCCTCACCGAGCCCCGCCCCGGTCAGGTCAAAGGTTAACGCTGGTAACTCGGCGGCTTGGCTTTCCCCGGTCCAATCCGCCTGCCCAAAGGCCTTTTCAACCGCCACTGGTTGGGCGTCGGTCTGGGTTGCTTGCAGGCACAGGGTCTTGGCCATGGTGGTAATCAACTGCTTGGCCACCTGTAGTTGCAAGTTGACCCGGCTGTTATTGGCCGCCAATTCCCGCAACTCCTCTTGTTGGTTCATGGCCTGCTCAAAGGCTTGGTCAATCAACTCGGCTTGGCGCCCTTGGTGCTCTTCTTTAACCAAGTCGGCCAGCTGCAGGTCCGGTTCGTCGATCACGCTTTGGACAAAGAAGGCCAGGGCGTCGTGGTTTAAGGTCCCGGACTTGTCGCTGGAGACCTCTAATTCGTCGCGCTTCTTCAGGTGCAAACCGTAACGCAAGAAGTAGTCGTACGGGTTTTGGTAGAACTTCTCCAGCTGGCTAATCGAAGCCGTCAACTGGTTGGTGACTTGGCCCTGGCGGTTAGTGGTGTACAAGCGGGCCGCCAGTTCCGGTTGCAGTGGCACCGCCTCGTTTTTGGCGTACTGGCCATCCCGGATGTCGTTTAACCGCCCCGTCAAACCCTCGTCGTGGCGGGTTAGGGCCCTGGCCACGTCCCGCCAGGCACTAGTCAGCTTACGGCCGGTGTCCTTACTCAGGCGCTCCACTTCAATCAGGTTCCCCATCGTCACGGCCGGCGCCGCCACAAAGGACCACACGTCGTCTTCGCTTGCCCGCGGGTTCGGCCGGTCTGGCAAGTCGGTGGTCGGGGCGTTGTTTTGGTCATCCCACTGGTTGAAGTGACGGGCCAAGCCCTTCAGGTACGGGGAGAGGGTTAACTCACTGTCGTCGCTGCTCATCAGGGGGGCGCTCATGTAGAGGCGCTCGGTTACCGACAGCATGCTCAGGTAGTTTAAGAAGGGCTCGTTGTTGATCTGGTCGGTCCCGCTGATGGGCAGGAACTGGTCGTCGTTTAAGCCCCGCTTCAAAAGTTCCCGGTCGGGGTCGGATAAGAGCCCCTCGCTGGCCTTGACTTCCGGCATCACGTCATCGGTCGCCCCCATGATGAAGAGGACCTTGCGCTGGTTGTCCTGGATCATCCCGCTTTCCGAAACCAACACTTGATCCAAAGTCGACGGGATTTGGGCGTAGCGCCCGGCGTTAAAACCGGTGTTCATGAGGTCGGCAAACTCGGCCACCAACTGTCCCGGCTGCTCGGTCGGGGCCACCTGGTCGCCAAGGATGGTTACGTACTCGTCCAAGAGGGTGCCAAAGGTCTGCCAAATTTGCTGAACGTCGCGCAGCTGGGTTAACTGCCCGCTTTCTTGGGCTTGGTGGGCCCAGGAATAAAGTTGGTGACGGACCCCTTGATCCAAGAGGAACTGGTAGAACTTGGTGGCTAACTCCCGCCCGGTAGTGGCCGTTTGTAGGTCGGCCAGGGCCGGGGCCAATTCGTCTTTGATGTAATTTTTGACCCAGTTAATCTGGGCGTTTTGGCGCTTGAGCGCATCGCTTTCTGGTTGTTCTCCTTCCAGTCGCCACGGCCGCTCGTCAAACCACGACCGCCCCCCCTTGCCGAACTTCAGGCAGTAGTTTTCGGTCCGGTAGACGGCGGTCATGAAGGTGTTGGGGTTTCGCTTCGCACGCCCCTCCTGTTGGAGCTCTTCCGGCGTCTCGGGAACCAAGAGGCCGGTCTTTAACAACTCCATCACGTCGGCTTCTTGGTAGTAGTCCTTTAAGACCTTGAACAAGGCGGCGGTGAAGGTCGCTAGCGGCGAGGTCGCCATTGGGCGTTGGTTATCGTTGAAGACCGGAATTTGGTGGCGGCTAAAGATCGGTTCTAGCATCGTTTGGTAGCCGTCCAGGTGCCTCGTAACCACTAAAAAGTCCCGGTAGCGGTACTGACCGGTGGCAACGAGCTGGCGAATTTTGGTGGCGACCCGGTTGAGTTCGGCCACCCGGGTTGGGGCGGTGAAAAAGCCTACTTGGTCGGTCGGGGCCGGCAACCTGTCTGGCAGAGCGAAGCGTGCGTCTGCTTCCATCCACTCTTCGACCCCCACCAAGGCGTCGCTAACCCGTCGTTGGTTCGGCTGATTCAAAACAATCGGGTCTAACACATCCACGCCCACCTGCTGAGTGGCGAGGTTCAATAAGTCCTGGTACTGCTTGGCCGAGCGGTAATAGAGGTTGTTTTGACTCGGCAACTCCCGTCCCCGGTAATCCCGGTCGAGGATCAAAGAAACCGTGGTGTCGGCAGCCCGTTGAATCAGGGCGTCGACAATCAACTGTTCCTGGGCGCTAAATTCACCGGCAAAGCGATCAAGGTAAACGTGGGTCGTTGATAGGTCGGCGGCTTCGAGGTGGTTTAAGAGCATCGCTGACCGGTCCGGCGCCGTGACGTGGGTCGTGACCGCCGCCTCAAAGCGCCGGTAAATTTCGTACAGGACGGTCATCTTGTCGGTAAAGACCGTCGATTGACTGGCCCGGCCACCCCCCGCCTGACTAGCCAGGGCCCGCTTAATAATCCCGGTTTCCTGATCGGGCGCCAGGTCGGCCGGTTGAATATTGGCGTTTTGTAGTTCCACCAGCTGCTTGGTCACCGCCGTGGCAAAGCCCTGGCGTTCGCTTTCGCCCCGAAACATCTTCAAGAGGTCGGGGGATTCTGCCTTGAGTTCCCGAATGATCTTGGCGACCACCATCGCCATCCCCACGTTGGAAAGGCGGGGCTTTTGGTAATCGGGGTCGTCCTTACACAAAAACCACCCCAAGCGCGAAAAGGACAGGACCGCCACGTTAGCCTGGGCGTAATTACCGGTTTGCTTCAACCGCTTTTTAAGCCCCTTTAAAACGGCTACTTCGGTGGTGAACTTAACGTGGTTGGGCACTAAGTAAAGGTAGGTATCATTGGGTGCTTGCTGGTACTGAGCCGCCAAGCGATCGAGCATCACTTGCTGGTGGTCAAAGGACGCACTCCCCAAAACAAATTGTAAGGTCGCCATTTTTATCATTCCCCCATTCAGATCGTTGCCTAATTATACCACGCTAGGGTGCCAAAAAGGGGAATGAATGTTCGCATTGTTGTGCGGACGACCGATTGTGAATTTATATTCAATCACATTCACCTCGTACTATCTTTTCATCTTAATATCGTTTAAGTTGCTCACTTACCAAGTTTTTTCCTTGTTTTTTAGACAGACCATGGTTAAATGAAATTGTTACTTAGTGAACTTATTAAGTGCTAAGTAAATCCATCTCGGTGGTTTAGTGCGTCAATTTTCAAATCTCTCAATCTTTCTATTATGAGTTTGCTCCTCATAGGTGCTAAACCGCGTGGTTACCTAAAAAATGCCTCCCCGAAACAGGGAGGCATTTTTAGTTATCCAACCTAGTGGCTAAGTCTGACCACAGAACACCGCTGGCGCGCTAACCTGTGGTCTTTCCTTAGCCCACGGCCTGCTTTAATGGTTGAGGCACACTTCCCTATAAAATCGGCGACAACAACCGCGAGAAGGTCTGCTTAAAACGTAGGCCCAGTGGTTGGGCATCAAACATCTCCGGGGTAATCACCCGGCTGTCACGGACGTCGTTAATGAAGATTTGTTCTAGCTCATCAACTAACTGCCGGTCGTACAAGAAGGCGTTGATCTCAAAGTTGAGCTGAAAGGACCGGAAGTCGAGGTTGGCCGACCCCACCGCCGCCATCTTGCCGTCGATCGTCATTGTCTTGGCGTGCAAGAAGCCCACCTGGTAAGAATAAATCGTCACCCCTTCGTTGGCTAGGGCGCGGGCGTAATACTGGGTGGCCCGGTAAACAAAGGCGTGGTCGGGCATCGAAGGGATCATGATCCGGACGTCCACCCCGGAGTGGGCGGCAATCCGTAGGGCGTCGATCACCGAATCATCGGGAATCAGGTAGGGCGTCTGGATCCAAATATGGTCCTGGGCGGCGTTGATTAGGCGCAAGTAGCCGAGCTTGATGGCCTGCAGGGGGGCATCCGGCCCCGACGAGACAATCTGCATCGCCGTTTTTCCCTTGTTGAGGGCGGCCGAAGGAAAGTAGTCCTTAAAGTGGGTCAAGCGCTCGGCCGGCTTGACCGAGGCGTTCCAGTCACGCAAGAAGCACTGCTGGAGGCTGTAAACCCCGCCCCCTTGAATCCTTAGGTGGGTGTCGCGCCACGGGCCGAATTTCTTTAGCCGGCCTAGGTACTGATCACCGACGTTAAAGCCCCCCACGTAACCAATCTGGCCATCAATAACGACGATCTTACGGTGGTCGCGGTAGTTTAACCGAAAGTCTAAGAAATTAGAGTGGGTCATCAAAAAGGGACTGGCAAAGCCGCCGTTTTTACGTAGGTTATCGTAAAAGCTCTTCTTCACCCCCATTGAGCCCCAAGAATCGTACAGCACCCGCACCTCTACACCCGCGGCCGCCTTTTGTTCCAAGAGGGTCCGTAGGCGGTTGCCAATTTGGTCGTTGTAGATGGTGTAAAACTCAATGTGGATGCTTTGTTTGGCTTGCTCAATATCGGTTAGTAACCGGTTAAAAAAGGTAATCCCGGTGGTGAAGATTTCCACCTGGTTGTCCTCGCTCAAAAAGGACTCATCAATGCTTTGAAAGAGCATGATCGTTCGCCGGTAGGTTTGCACCAGGCTGTCCTCGGGGCGGGGCATCTCCACAAAGGCGGTCCGCTGTTCTTCAAAGGCGTCGTATAGGTGTTGGGCGGTTGGCGAACTAATCCGTTCCAGGCGTTTTTGGGGTAATTTCCGGCCCAAAAAGGCGTAAATGATAAAGCCGATCACCGGAATCATTAGCACCATTAGCCAGGCCCAAGTAGCGGCGATGTCCCGTTTTTCCCGGAAAACGGTCACCAGGGCCGCCACTTCGTTGATGATCACGATCACCAAAAGCGCCCACCTAATCAGGTCCCACGTTAAACCCATCACCAACACCCCCAAACGTTATGAATATCTTTATTTTAACGTAGTGGACCCGGAGAACCAAGAAATTCACTTCACTGACCAAAAAAAGAGGCTGGAAAACTTTTTCCAGTCTCTTTTTACAGCTATTCAAATGTTAGGCCTAGCCTTAGCCCACGGCCTGCCAAATGGTTGGTCCGCACTTACTTTTAACGTGCTCCCAACCACAGGCCTAGTGGCTAAGTACGGTCGGAGAACGATGCGTGCCGTATCAACCCCCGTCCTAGCTTAGCCCAACGGCCTGTCGAGAAGGTTGATCCGCACTTACTTTGCTTGTTCAATCACGACTTGGCCGTCCTTTAAGGTGGCCACGAGGTGCTTTTCGTCCAGGTGGTCGAGGTAGTAATCCGTCACCTTGTCACGGATCTCTTGTTCCACCACCCGCCGCAGTGGCCGGGCCCCCATCGTCTTGTCATAGCCCTTGTCAATCAGGTAGTTCTTCACTTCATCGGTCACCGTGACGTCCATCCCCTTCTTGGCCAAGGTTTCGTTAACCCCGGCTAACATCAGGTCGACGATTTGCTTTAAGTCGTCCTTGGTCAGGGCGTGGAATTCCACGATTGCGTTAAACCGGTTCAGGAATTCTGGCCGGAAGTACGGTTGCAACTTGTCCATCAACTTAGCGTCCTCGCCCGCCACGGCGTCGCTACTGAAGCCGGCGTTAGAGGTGGCGATGATGATGGTGTTCTTGAAGTCCACCGTGTTCCCTTGCCCATCGGTTAGGCGCCCATCATCTAAGACTTGCAAGAGCAAGGTGATGACTTGCGGGTTGGCCTTTTCGATTTCGTCGAGCAAGACGATCGAGTACGGGTGACGCCGTACCTTTTCGGTCAGGGTGTTGGAGTTATCGTCGTAACCCACGTAGCCAGCGGTGGTCCCGATCAACTTGGAAACCGCCGTCCGGTCGGTATATTCGGACATGTCGAGCCGGATGATGTCGTTGGTGGAACCAAACATATCGAGGGCTAGTTGCTTAGCCAATTCGGTCTTACCGACCCCGGTTGGGCCGACGAAAAGGAAGCTCCCAATTGGCCGGTTACCTTCATCAAAGCCGGCCCGGTTACGCCGGATCGCCCGGCTCACGGCTTCGACGGCCTCTTGTTGGCCGATAACCTTGCCTTCCAAACGGGTGGCTAAGCCCTTTAAGCGTTCGATATCGGAAGCACCCATCTTGGACACCGGGATCCCGGTCATCCGTTCAACGGCGGCGGCCACGTCACTCGGCGTTGCCACGACCCGTTCGGATTCGGAGTGGTCCTTGAGTTGGTCTTGCAACTTGGCCACCTGGTCCTTGGCCTCTTGGGCGGCTTGGTAATCCTCTTTTTCAACCGCTTCTTGTTGCTTGGCCTCGGCCTTTTTGATCTCCTCTTCAATCGTCTTGGCGTCCTTGACCGGGTGCTTGGAGGCCAGGTGAGCGGCCGTGACGTCAATCAAGTCGATCGCCTTGTCAGGTAAGGAGCGTTGCGGAATGTATTGAACCGAGTAATCGATGGCGGCCTTTAAGACGTCGTCGGGCAAGGAAACGTTGTGGTGCTTTTCGTACAGCTTACGCAAACCTTGCAGGATCTTGAAAGTGTCTTCCTTGCTCGGGGCGTTAACCGTTACTTGGTTGAACCGCCGAGATAAAGCGGCGTCCTTTAAAATCGTGTTACGGTACTCGTCTTGGGTGGTGGCCCCGATTAAGGTCACTTCACCGCGGGAAAGGGCCGGCTTTAAGATATCGGCCATCCCCTTGGAACCCGAGGCGTCGCCGGCGTTTCCGGCCCCGATGATTTGGTGAATTTCATCGAAGAAGAGGATCACGTTGCCGTCCTTTTTGACCTCGTCGATCAGCTTTTGCATGTTCTCTTCAAAGGAGCCCCGGTATTGGGTCCCGGCCTCCAAGCTGGAAATGTCAATCGAAATAATCTGCTTGTTCTTGATGGCAGCGGGAACGTCGCCGGCCACGATGGCTTGGGCTAGGCCCTCCACCACCGCCGTCTTGCCGACCCCGGCGTCACCGACTAACACTGGGTTGTTCTTGGTCCGCCGTGACAGAATCTCGGCGGTTTCTTGAATCTCCTTGTTACGGCCGATCACCGGGTCGAGCTTGCCTTCCTTGGCTTCTTGCGTCAAGTTGCGGCCGAGCTTAGCTAGCATGCTGTCTGGTTGTGGTTGCTTAGTTTTTGCTTGGGTTGGGTCAGTTACACCCGGGAGCTTCCCGGTCTGGCGAAAGGCGGCGTACTCTTCAGGCGTTACTTCGCGCCCGTTAATCAGGTAACGGCGGTTGTCGCTGTTGAACCCGTTCATTCCCCCCATGAGTTGGTTAAATAAGTCGTCCATGTCGTTGTTAAATGGATCTACTGGAATTCGTGCCATAATGCAATCCCCCTTGATTGTCATTTAAAGTGAGCGTGTAGAAAAGGGCCCATGTTAAACACCGTTAAACACCGACCCTGAGACTACACGTATTCTAATCATCATCGAATAAATACTGCTCCTCCAATTCCCGGAGGACCTGCCACATCTGCTTATGCTGGGCCTGGGCAATCGCGTCCAGGTCGCGCAAGTTGAGCGAAGTAGCTTTGGTTTGCTGCTTGTTAAACGACTTGTGTAAAGTGGTGTAGCCGTATCCGGAATCTTTAGCCACCCGGTAAATGGTCAGGTGGTTATTATCGAGGTAAGCCTTGATATCGATCCGCATGGTCCTCACTTCCTTTACGATTCTTAGTATACCACTTTTGCGATATAATACAAGTGTGAAACACACATTTTTCCCAAAAGTTTTTCTTGACTTTAATTAGAGAAAGATTAGAATATGGGTAACTTATTTTAACAAGGGGGTTCACCAATGCGCTCAGCCACGACACAACGAAACGCTTATCTGGCTTGGTTCTTTTTCGCTTCGGCCTAGGAACCAGCTTTCGTTGTGGTGGTTTCTAGGAAGCACTCCCGGAAACCACGCGCGGTGACCCGTCAAATGGGAACAAAGCGCCCGGGAGTTTTCCCGGGCGCTTTTTGTTTCCCCGTCTTCAGAAAGGAAGTCTTACCCATGCCGAAGATGAACCCAGCCCTCCGTGGTCGCTTTAATCATGATTTAACCAGCATCGCCCCTTCCAACATCCGGACCTTTGACGCGGAAGTCTCGTCAATCAAAGGAATTGTCAAACTGACCTTGGGGGAGCCGGACTTCAACGTTCCGACCGCCCTCAAAAACGCCGCCATTCAGGCAATTGAAGGTAACGACTCCCACTACACACCCAGCGTGGGAACGGCGGTGTTGCGCGAGGCAATCGCCCACTTCCTTTCCGATCGCTACGACCTAACTTACGACCCCGCCACCGAAATTGCGGTCACGGTCGGGGCGACCGAGGCGATCTTCGCCAGCTTCGAGGCGCTTTTAAACCCCGGTGACAAGGTCATCATTCCGACCCCAACCTTCCCGCTTTACGAGACGGTGGTCCAAATGCTCGGTGCCACCCCGGTCCTGGTTGACACCAGCGCCACCGACTTCGTCCTCACCCCGGCCCTGTTAGAGGAGACGCTCGTAAAAGAGGGGCCGGTCAAAGCCCTGCTCTTAAACTACCCGTCCAATCCAACCGGGGTCACTTACGACGCCACACAACTCCAGGACCTAGCGGCGGTTATCGAACCGACCGACCTCTTCGTGATCGCCGATGAAATCTACTCCGAATTGATTTACAGCGGTCACCACGCCTCCATTGCCACCTACCTACCGGGCCAAACCCTGGTCTTAAACGGGGCCTCCAAGTCCCACGCCATGACTGGTTACCGAATCGGCTTCGTGGCCGGGCCGGCGGAGCTAATGAAGGTCGTTTCGATGGTGCACTCAATGCTAGTAACCTCCCCGTCCAACCCGGCCATGGCCGCCGCCGTGCCGGCCTTCGGTTCTGAAGAGGGGCGCCAGGCTACTTTAACCATGAAACAAGCCTACCAAGAACGGCGTGACTTCATGCTCCAAGCTTTAAGCCAAGCCGGTTTTAAGGTTGCCAGCCCCAACGGCGCCTTTTACCTCTTCGCTAAGCTACCAACTAAGTTTGGCCAAGACGACGAGGCCTTTGCCACCGCCCTCGCTAAGGAAGGGGCGGTCGCCGTCATCCCCGGTTCCTTCTTTGGCCCCGGTGGTGAAGGCTACCTGCGCCTCTCATATGCCACCAGCATGGACAACCTGAAGCTCGCCGCCAGCCGTATCCAAGACTTTGTCGCCAGCCACTAAAAGGGAGAGACCAAGATGACTAAGATTTTAATGACCAGCGTTCGTGACGACGAACAAGCCGCCATCCAAGACTACGCCACTAGAAACCAAGTTGAGATCGTTACTAGCCCCCAGCCCATCGAAGAGGTACTAGAGCTAACCGCAGACGTAGACGGGGTGGTCATCCAACAGCGCAACCCACTGGGCAAGGAAGTCTACCCGACCCTCAAGGCCAACGGGCTCAAGCAAATCGCCACCCGAACGGCCGGCTACGACATGGTGGACCTCGCGGCTGCCAAGCAAAATGGCCTGAAGGTGACCAACGTGCCCGCCTACTCCCCCCGCTCGGTGGCTGAACACGCCCTGATGCAGATCTTCCGCCTCTTACGTAAGACCCCCGAGGTTGACCGCCGGGTCGCCGAAAACGACTACCGTTGGCCGGGACTGCAAGCCAAGGAAATCCACTCGGTAACAGTCGGCATCATCGGGGTCGGCCGAATTGGGGGGACCCTCGCCACCCTCTTACACGCCCTAAACGCCCGCGTGCTCGGTTACGACCTCAAGCCCCGCGAGGAAATGGAAGGGATTGTCGAATATGTTTCTAAAGAGGAACTCCTCCGGCAAAGTGACGTCGTTTCCCTCCACGTGGATTTGAACCCAACTTCTGAGGGTCTCTTAACCAAGGCCGAGTTTGACCAAATGAAGCCGGGCGCTAGCCTAGTCAACGCCAGCCGGGGACCGGTCGTCAACACCGCCGACCTAATTAACGCCTTAAAGGACGGTCCGCTCGCCTTTGCCGCCCTGGACACCGTGGAGGGTGAAGGGCCAATCTTTAACGCCGACCACCGACAGGACGGCCTGAAGGGTGAGCCACTAGTTGAGGAGCTCCACGCCATGGACAACGTGATTTTGACCCCGCACATCGCCTTTTTCACTAACATCGCCGTCCAAAACATGGTTGACATCTCCTTAGATGACGTCATTACGATCCTAAATGGGCAACCATCGGAACATGAAGTAGCGAACTAGGAAGTGCGGCCCAACCATCAAAGCAGGCCGTTGGGCGCCATATTATATCTAAAATAAGGCCGGGAAATAACTCCGTGTTTCCCGGCCTTTTAATGTAGTCACGAATTTTAGACAGAAAACCTGGTAAATAACCGCAGGCCTAGTGTCTAAGTACGGGCGAAGAACGGTGCGTTCCGTACCAACCGTTCGCCCTAGCTTAGTCATACGGCCTGCCGAGTGGGTTATTTACCACTCTGTTTTGCTTGCCTTTCCCCACCTCAGGGCGTTAAATAACCTTATTAATAAATAAGGGGATAGTATCAATGCAACAAGCAAAGAAACGACGGCTCTTAGCTAGCGTGGCCGCCGGGACGCTCGGCCTTTCCTACCTGACGGCCGAGTACCTCTTTAACTTCGCCTTCAAACGGGTCGATTACGTACCGGAAACCTCGGCGGACAAGCAAAAGTACGCCGCCCAGTACTGGCGCTACGTTGACTGGTTCAAAAAGGTTGAAAAAGAGCACTGGACCTGGTCGACCGATGACGGCGACGACCAGATGTCGGCCTACTTCATCCCGGCTGACGACAGTACCAAGGCAGTCATCATTTCCCACGGTTACAAGGGCAACGGCGAAACGATGGCGAATTATACTAAGATGTTTCACGAGCTGGGCTTTAACGTCTTATTACCCGACGACCGCGGCCACGGTCAATCCGCTGGCAAGTACATCTCCTTTGGCTGGCTCGACCGGCTCGATTACCTGACCTGGCTAAACCGGCTCATTAAACGGCTCGGCGCCCAAACTAAGCTCCTCTTATTCGGGGTCTCAATGGGCGGGGCGACGGTCGAGATGCTGAGCGGTGAAGACTTGCCGCCCCAGGTCAAAGCGATCATTGCCGACTGCGGCTACGCCTCGATTCACGAAGAGCTGACCTACCTGCTCAAGCGTCAGTTCCACCTACCCGAGTACCCGATCTACCCGCTGGTGTCGACGATCAACCGCCACCGTCTCGGCTACTACCTAGGTGACATCTCCTCGACCGAGCAACTCAAGAAAAACCACCGGCCGATCTTCTTTATCCACGGCGAAAAGGACACCTACGTCCCGGCCAGCATGGCGCTGGAAAATTACCAGGCCACCGACGCCCCCAAGGAACTCTGGATCGTCGACCACGCTAGCCACGCCGAGAGCTTTTGGCTTGACCCAACGGCCTACCGCGCCCACATCCAGGCCTTCTTGAACAAGTATTTTTACTAAATCTGGCGCCACCCTTATAATATTAGTAAACGCTTGCAGGAAGGTGAGATTAGTATGTGCACGAGCATCAACGTCATTACCCAGGACGGCTACCACGTCTTGGGGCGGACAATGGACTGGGACGACCTCTTAGTGTCGCCCATCTTCACCCCCCGTCACTACCAGTGGGCCTCGGTCTTTGACCACCGGGTCCACGAAAATCCCTACGCCATCATTGGTGGTGGCTCGATCACCGAGCGGCGAACCGACGTTTCCGACGGGGTCAACGAGTTTGGCTTGATGGCCCAAAAGCTGACCTTTAAAAACGGCGCCCGCCTGGTTGACGAGCGTCACCCCGACAAGGTCCAATTGGCCGCCTTTGAGCTAATCTTTTACTTGCTAGGCCACTTTAAATCGGTGGCTGACGTCGCGGCGCACCTGGATCAAATCGAACTAATGAGCGACGTCAACGCCGACGTGCCCTTTGGCTACTCCGAGCAACACTTTGTCTTGTCCGACCCCACCGGGCGTTGCGTGGTCATTGAACCCAGCGAGCACCCGCTCAAGCTGATCGATAACCCGCTCGGGATCATGACCAACATGCCCAAGTTCGACCACCAGCTGGAACGCCTGCAGGACTACCTAGACTTCACCCCGGACTTTTTGAACGGTACCCTGGCGCCGAACACCTTTCACGTCACCACCGGTAAGCTCTCGGGCAAGAAGACGCCACCCGGTGCCTACACCCCCAAGGGGCGCTACGTCCGGGCCGCCTACATGAAAGAACTGGCCGACCAACCGGCATCAAAAGACGAGGCGCTGGCCACCACCTGGCACCTGCTCGATTCGGTCACCGTCCCCAAGAGTAAGGCCCACCGGCCAACCTTCTCGGTGTACCGGGCGGCCACCGTTGCTGAGGACCGCACCTACTACTTCCAGTCCTACCACCAGGCCCAGGTGACCTCGGTAAAGCTGACTGACGACTTGTTAAAGCGAGCCACCCCGCTCGTCTTTGACACCGCCGACGTTTGGGCGCCGGTGAAATTGAACTAACTAATCGAATGTAGAGACCCAGAGAAAACATCTTTCCCCGAGCCTCTTTTTTATACCCACGGATTAGCAAATTAGACAAATCTCCGTCATATCTCGCTAATAAAGAGTTTTTTGTTATAATTTAATAACTATTGTCTATTAGGAGGGGGTAACATGCTAACAGTAACCCAGGTCTCCAAGTCCTTTGGTGATTTGACCGCCGTCAACGACCTTAGTTTTCACGTTAACCGCGGGGAAGCCCTTGGCTTAGTGGGCCAAAACGGGGCTGGTAAATCCACCACCTTCAAGATGCTGCTAAATTTTCTGACGCCGGATACGGGTACCATCACCTTTGACGGTTAGCCCATCAGCGAGTCTCTCCTTAACCGATTGGGCTTTTTGCCCGAGGAACGGGGATTGTACATGGACATGACCATTAAAGATCAGGTGACCTACTTCGCTAACCTGCACAATTACCCGACTACCAAAGTCACCCAGGAACTTCCCGGGTGGCTGCGACGCCTCAACGTAAGCGGTGGCCATTTCCCTCCTGAGCGCCGTCTTGATGTACCTCTTCGCTCAACGCACCTACGTCAACAACATCTTCACTTACCGCTCGGAGACACCCCTCAAATACTTAACTAACAAGCTACTGCGCCGCAACTAAATGGGGCTAGCAGACGAATAAAAGCCAACCACTTCGCAATTGATCATGCAAAGTGGTTGGCTTTTTACGTAAGATCAGGCTTTTAACTCAACCGTTCCTTCAGCTTAGCCAAGCTAACCTGGTCGGTACGATCAAAGCGGGCCGCCGCTTCCTTGAGGTCGCTGGCCGGTCCAATTCCGATCGACAGCTCGCCGGCCGCGTTAATGGCGGCAACCCCGGCCTGGGCGTCTTCCACGCCGGCAACCTGGGCGGGGGCAAGGTCTAACATCTCGGCGGCGGCCAAATAGATATCGGGCGCCGGCTTGCCGTGGGCGACGCTAGCGGGGTCGACCACCCCTTCAAAGACGTCTTCTAACTGCAGGTACTTGAGGACCGTCGGCGCGTTCTTGGAAGCCGAAGCTAAGACCAGCCGGTAGCCGGCGGCCTGGAGTTCGGCTAAGAAGGCCGGCATCCCCGGCAGGGCGTCTGACGGCGTCAGGGTCTTGACTAGCTCTTGGTAGCGGTCGTTCTTGCTGGTGGCCAGGGCGACCTTTTCTTCCTGACTGTACTCACCCTGGTGGCCGCCTGCCTTTAGGATCAGCTCCAAGGAATCCATCCGGCCAACTCCCTTGAGGCTCGCCTCCAGTTCCGGCGTCCAGGGCGTCTGGACCTGGTCGGCCAGTTCGTGCCAGGCCTGGGTGTGAAAGCGGGCGGTGTCGGCGATCACCCCGTCTAAGTCAAAGGCAAAGCCGGCAATATCTGCAAAGTTCATGGCGAAAATCTCCTTTGTTCGTGGTTACTTTCATTGTACGGGCGCCGGTCAAGTGATTTCCTGGGAAATAGCCACTTCGGAGGCCTTAAAGTCCGGTTTATTGGCCTTCCCCCCGGTAAATTCCTGGGAAAAAAGGAGGGGCGCCGCTACTTTAATTCGGTTAATTGGTCACCCAATTCGACTTTTAACGGTTCCCCGCTCAGCAGTTGCAAGTGGGTGCCGTCAGCGTCCACCCGTACCTGAATCGTGCGGCCACGGAAGACCTGGTTGAATTGGTAGGCCGTCCAGTTCTTCGGTAAGAACGGGGCGTAATGCAAGCGCCCGTCTCTAATCCGCATCCCGGCAAAGCCCTGGACAATGTCCAACCAGGCTCCGGTCATCGAGGTGATGTGTAAACCGTCGTCGGTGTCGTTGTTGTAATTATCCAGGTCCAGCCGCGCCGAGCGTTGGTAGAGCTCAACGGCCTTATCCTCGTCGCCCAGGTCGGCGGCCACGATCGAGTAAACCGACGGCGACAGGCTCGATTCGTGCACCGTGAACTGCTCGTAAAAGTCGAAGTTTTTCCGCTTTTGTTCCGGCGTAAAGTCGTCGATAAAGTCCCAGATCCCCTGGATGACGTCCCCTTGCTTGACGTAAGGTGAGCGCAGGATCTTATCCCAAGACCAGTGTTGGTTGAGCGGCAGCTGGTCGCTAGGGATTTGGGCAACCGGCACCAAATCCTTGTCCAAGAAGGCGTCGTTTTCCGGGAAGATCCCCTTGTCGGCGTCCTCTGGCAGGTACATGTTGTCGGCGATCGCCTTAAAGAGCCGCCGTTCGTCTTCGGTCACCGCCAGGTCCTTTAAGACGTCCTCATCGACTTGGTCCAAGATTTCCAGGGTGTATTGGAGGCTCCACTGGCACAAGAGGTTGGTGTACCAGTCGTTGTTAACGTTGTTGTCGTACTCGTTGGGCCCGGTCACCCCGTGGAGTAGGTACTTGTTCTTGCGCTGGGAGTAGTGGACCCGGTCGGCCCAAAAGCGTGCCGTTTCAACCAGGACCTTGGCCCCTTCGTGCAAGACGTAGGAGGTATCGCCGGTGTAGCGGGTGTAGTTATAAATGGCGTAGGCAATATCGCCGTTACGGTGAAGTTCTTCAAAGGTGATCTCCCACTCGTTGTGGCACTCGATCCCGTTGAAGGTCACCATCGGGAACAGGGCCCCCTTTAACCCCTGCTCCTTGGCGTTAACGTAAGCGCCCGGTAGCTGGTGGTAACGGTAGTACAAGAGGTTCTTGGCGACTTGCGGGTCGGCCACCCCAAGGTATACCGGCAGGCAGTACGCCTCGGTGTCCCAGTAAGTGGCCCCGCCGTACTTTTCGCCGGTGAAGCCCTTTGGCGAGATGTTTAAACGGCTGTCGTTGCCGTAGTAGGTTGAGAAAAGCTGGAAGAGGTTGAAGCGGATCCCCTGTTGGGCCTCGTCATCGCCTTCGATCACCACGTCGGACTTGGCCCAGCGCTGGGCCCATTGACTGACGTGGGCGGCCACCAGGTCGTCGTAGCTAACCTGGTCGACTTGGGAAACTAAGTCCTGGGCCGCCGCCACCAGTTCCGCTTGGTCGGCATAGTCTCGTGAGGTGGTCACGATCGTCCGCTTTTCCAGGGTGACGCTTTGCCCAGCGGCCACGTGGCCGGCGAAGTGGTTAGCAACCTGCTTGGCTTCCACGGCGTCGCCAACGTGGGGAAGGTCGGTCTTGACGCTGGTTTGCATGGCAACCGTAAACTGCGGGGTGCCAAAGTCGTTTGCCTTGGTTTGGGAAACCAGCAGGGCGCCCTTACCGCTTGCTTTTCGGTCTAGGACTTGCCAGAACTGTTCGTCGTAGTTGGCGTCTTGGTTGTAAACGTCGGCGTCGATTTGAGCGCTGATCGCCAGGTCGATTTCAGCAGGGCTTTGCACCGTCAACCGTTGGCCCACCAATTCCTTTTGGACCGCCGAGACAAAGCGTTCAAACTTTAGGGTGACCGGGGCGCCGCCAACCGTGGCCGTCACCGTCCGGGTTAGGGTGCCCCGCCGCATGTCGAGGTCCAAGTTAAAGTCGGTTGGGGTTTGCTTGGCAAAGTCGACTTGTTCGCCGTTAACTGCAATCGTCAGCTTCATGAAGTTGACGGCGTTGATCATCTTGCCAAAGTACTTGGGGTAGCCGTTTTTCCACCAGCCGACCCGGGTCTTGTCCGGAAACCAGACCCCACCTAGGTAAACGCCTTGCAAGGTCGCATCGGAATAGCCTTCTTCAAAAAAGCCCCGCATCCCCAGGTTTTCGTTGGCCAGGGCGGTTATCGATTCTTGCAGTAACTTGTCTTCTGGTGCCCACTTGGTCGTCGTAACGTGCCAAGGGCTAACTTCAAATGTTCGTTTCATGGTTGCTTCTCCTTACTTGACATAGGTTTCTTTTTACTTGACATAGGTTTCTTTGATCGTGGTGACGGACAACGCCCCAAGCAACATCACAATCCCGGCTAAGAGGAACATGTTAACTTGAGAGCCGCCCAACATTGGGAAGAGGGCAAAGGAGGCCAAGGAGGCCACAATCTGCGGCAGGCAGATCGAGCCGTTGAACAGCCCCAGGTAAGTCCCCATGTGCTTCCCGGTCAGGGCGTTGGTCACGATCGTCAACGGGTAGGTGTTCATCCCGGCCCAGGCAATTCCGACCAAGGCGTAAGAAAGGATCAAGACGTACTGGTTGTGAACGAAGAAAATTGAGGCGAACCCGGCGGCCCCGAGCAAGAGGCTGCCCCCGTAACCGAGCTTGTGGTATTGGTTCGGCACCTTGGCTAAGACGTAGGACCAAACCACGGCGGCGATTGATTGGACGGCGGCTAAAACCCCGTACCAGTTCCCGGCCGCTTGGTAGGCGGCGGAAGTAGCGTTGGTGGTGTGCCAAACGTTTTGGGCGATTGCCCCCGCCGAGTAGGTCCACAGGTATTGGAAGGCAAACCAGCAGAAGAATTGTACTAAGGTCACGGTCCAAAAGGCCTTTGGGGCGTGCTTTAACAGTGTTAACCAGCTTTCACCCTTTTGGTTATCGGCCTCTTCAATCCCGTGGTACAGGGCGTAAGTGGCCGGGTCGTATTCCTTAACCTTGAGCACCGTAAATAAACTAGTGATGACTAACAGAGCGGCGCCGACATAAAAGGCCACCACGACGGATTGGGGAACGACCCCCTTCTTAGCCGTGTTGGCGACCCCTAAGAGGGTGAAGAGGAAGGGGAAGATGGCGGCTAAGACGGCCCCGGTGTTGGATAAGAAACTCTGAATCCCGTAAGCGTAGGACTTTTGGTCGTCGTTAACCATGTCACCGACCATCATCTTGAACGGTTGCATGGCCACGTTTGAGGACAGGTCCAAAAAGGCCACCGTGATCGCCCCGAACCACAGGGCGGCTAGCGAGCCGTAACCAAAACCAAAACTCCCCGAGTTAGGCAAGAGGATCATCACGATCACGGCGACAATCGTCCCCAATAAGAGGTAAGGCAGGCGCCGGCCCCCCAGTTTAGGCGCCCAGGTCCGGTCCGAATAGGTCCCGATGATCGGCTGGACGATCAACCCCGCCAGTGGTGGCAAGATGAAGAACCAGCCCAGGTTATTCGGGTCAGCCCCAATCGTTTGAAAGATCCGGCTCATTTGGGAACTTTGCAGGGTAAAGGCGGTTTGCACGCCCAAAAAACCGAAGTTGATCATCCAGATCATGCTCTTGGGCAGGGTTGGCAAACCAGTTGTTGTCTTTTGCGAACTCATTTCTCCACTCCAATCTGCTTGTCTCCTCCTTTGGGTGGATCCCTCCCCAAAGAAAGCGATTTATCTTTTCGTCAGGAGTAAATATAGCAGACTATTTTCTTTTGTGCAACCGTTTGCACAAAATTTGCACAAAAAAAATGGAAGTGCGACCCAACCTCCTCGACGGGCCGTTGGGCTAAGCTAGGATGGGGGTTGATGCGGTACGCATCGTTCTCCGGCCGTACTTAGCCACTAGGCCCGTGGTTGGGGAGCACGTTATTGGAAGTGCGACCCACCGCGGAAATTTAAGAAATGCCTAGATCACAAAAAGCCCGGACTAGAGCAATCAATCACGATTGCCTTAGTCCGGGATTCATTTAAGTAGGCTGATTGTCCCCTACTACAGGGCAAAGGAAATAAATTGGTGGTCGGCTTGGCGGTTGAAGAGTAGCTCCACGGCGGCGATCCCCAACTGACGAGGGCGCAGATCTACCCGGTCAATCGCGGGTAAGAGCCGGCCCAGCAACCGGCTATTGTTAAAGCAAATGATCGCTAATTGGTCTTGGCGCCCCAAGGCTTCTAGTTGGCGGTAGATCTGCAGGAACAAGATGTCGTCGGCACAGACCAGCCCGTCAATTTCCGGGTGTTGGGCAAAAAATTGTGGGGCGTTGTCTTCTTCAACCACCCACTCGGTTCCACCCAGGCCGCGTTCGTTGAGGCACTGGCGGCACCCTAACCGGCGGTCGACTTCAAAGGTCCAGTGGTGCGGCGAGGTAACGAAAGCCACGTGCTGACAGTGGTGGTCGTCCAGCAGCTTTTGGGTCGCTAAAAAACCGGCCTGAATGTTGTCGTTGTCGACGAAGCGATCACCCTGCTTTTCTGGGTGACCGATGACGACAAAGTTCATTCCGGCGTCCCGGAGGTAGTCGGTGACCGGGTCCTTTTCCTTGGTGTACAGTAACAAGAAGTTGTGCACTTTGGATTGGGTGACCATCGACTTGACCGTTTCTAACAGCCGTTCTTCGGTTTCGGTAATCGCCACCATCATCGTGTAGTGGCGCTGCTCTAAAGCCACCCCGGCCCCGCGCATCAAATCGATGTGAAAGGGGTTAGCCAGGGCGCTTTGGTCGGTCACCGGAAAGACCAACCCGACCATGTTGGCCTCTCCCCGGGTCAACGTTTGGGCGTTGTAGTTGGGGGAGTAGCCCAGTTCCGCCGCGATCTGCTTGACCTTGGTTCGGGTCGCTTCGCTAATGCGGGGGTTGTCGTTTAGGGCGCGTGAAGCCGTCGAAATCGACACTCCCGCTAACTTCGCAATATCTTTGATCGTCGCCATCGCTACTATCCCTCAATTCGCTCTTGCAAGTTAGCGGTGATTTCCGCCAGGGTAATCTCTTGCATCGCCGCCTCGGCCGCCGCTTGGACCTTGGCAAACTCCTGGGTTAAGACCCCCTGGATGTTTTTACCAATCGGACAATCCGGGTTGGTTTGTTCATCGATGTGCAGGAGGTGATACTGGTCTTCCACCGCCCGGTAAACGTCAAGCAGGGTAATTTCTTCCGGCTCCTTAGCCAGGGCTGGTGAAGCCGTCCCAGGATGGGTGACGAGCAGGCCGGCCTTGGTCAGGCGCGACATCAACCGTCGCACCAAACTAGGGTTGGAATCAATACTGCTGGCGAGCCGGGCTGACGAGATTTTGGTGTCTTGGTGTAAGTAAACGTAACTAAGGACGTGAACCCCATCACTAACGCGGTGCGAGTACTTCATCATCATCCATCCTTTCCGTAGAATAATTGTTACAATGATACCATTTTCTAATTAGAGGACGCAAAAGGGACGCCGGTGGGGGCGTCCCAACTAACTTAATTATATACTACTCAACCGGTTGGCGGATTAATCAGGCGCTAAGTTTTTCAAAATTACTTATCCTTTTCCTTCCGCCACGTAGTTTAGGAACTTTTTCATTAACCGCTCGGCGCCCCTACTTATGGTAGGGCAGGCCATTAATGATCGTGAAGGCCCGGTAGATTTGCTCGGCTAAGACCAAGCGCATCAACTTATGGGGCAAAGTAAAACGCCCAAAGGAAATCTGGGTGTTGGCCCGTTTTAAAACGGCCGGACTAAGCCCCAAGGAACCGCCGATCACAAAGGTTATATCGGAGTGGCCATAAGTGGCCAGCTGGTTGATTTCCTTAGCGAACTCCTCTGAGGAACGTTCCTTGCCCTTAATCGCCAGGGCATAAACGTATTCCCGGTCCTTGATCTTCGCCAGGATCCGCTCACCCTCCTTTGCCATCACGGCGTCCATTTCGGCCTGACTGAGGGTCTCGGGGGCCTTTTCGTCTGGTACCTCGACAATTTCAAACTTGGCGTAGCGCTCCATCCGCTTGGCGTACTCGGCGATCCCGGCCTTAAAGTACTTTTCCTTGACCTTGCCGACCCCGATAATCTTAATGTTCATTTTTTCTCCTCTCCGGACTTTTCCCCACCCGCTCAAATTAGCGGGGGAAAAGCCGCTCTTTCATGTTCAGCGACTATATCCACCGTTAAAGTTCAGTTTTCCCCAGCTTTTCAACAAGTTATCCCCAACTTATCCACCGTTTCTTGGGGATAAGTTGCGGTACCCCCCTGTGAATAAGTGGTCATTTGCACGACTTTTCCACATTGTCCACAGAAACGATTGTTCGTTCCGTCATCCACCAACCCCTTGCCCCGCTTGCATTTACGGCGTTAGGTTTCCTCACTCGTCCACTTTTCCACCGGTTATCCACCATCCTGTGGATAAGTTTGTGAAATGATCGTTTCCTTACTGCCCCGGGGCTTTGCTCTCTTGTGGAAAACTTTTTGGACCGGGCTAATTTTTTCTCGTTTCGCTACTTCCCTTCGGTTTCGCTTCGTTCACGAACACTTAGCAACGGAAAGGACCCCAACGCCCGTAATTCACGAACGCTAGGGTCCCCCTACTCAGTTACTCGGCGCTGGTTGCGTCATCACTAGAAGAACTGCTGGTCGTGGTCGACGAGCTAGCCTCCTTGTTTAATTCTACCTTGGCCGTTTTCTTGCTTCCGTCACGGTAGTAGGTCAAAGTGACCGTGTCGCCGACCTTGTACTTGTAGAGCACCGTCTTTAAGTCACCGGCATCGGTAACCTTCTTGCCGTTAATGGCGGTAATCACATCGTATTGTTGTAAGCCGGTGTTGGCGGCGGGGTAGCCACTTTCCACCTTCATCACCACCACCCCCTTGGTTACGCTGGTTGGCAGGTTTAAGACCGACTGCTGTTGACTACTAGAAACGTCGGACAGGTCCAAGAGTGACACCCCTAGCATTGGCCGGGTGATCTTGCCGTTTTTGATTAACTGGTTGATGACCCGGACCACTTCGTTACTCGGGATGGAAAAGCCCATCCCCTCCACCGAGGTCCCATCGGTGCTGGAGGCTAGCTTCATCGAGTTGATCCCGATCACCTGGCCGGCCATGTTGACCAGTGGCCCCCCCGAGTTACCGGAGTTAATGGCGGCGTCGGTTTGGATAACGGTCGTGGCCACCGAGCTGTCGCTGGCCTTGACCGTCCGCTTGGTGGCGGAAATGATCCCCTTGGTAACCGTGTTGGCGTACTCGGAACCCATCGGTGACCCAATTGCGATCACGTCCTGGCCGGCCGCAATGTCGTTAGAGTTGCCAAAGGTGGCCACCGTCGTTACGTTGGCGGCGTTAATCTTCAAGACGGCCAGGTCGGTCGTTTCATCGGTCCCGACGATTTGGGCGTCGACGGTCTTGCCATTACTCAAGATAACTTGGATTTCACTGGAGCCGGAGACGACGTGGTTGTTAGTAACAACGTAGGCAACGTTGCCGCTCTTCTTGTAGATCACCCCGGAGCCCTCGCTAGCCGTTTCTAAGCTGCCAGAACTGGAGCTAGTTGACCCGTCGGTGACGTTGCCGTACAAGGAGTCACTGCTAGACGTGGCCTGCTTATTGATAACCGAGACCACCGCGTTCTTAGTGGCGTTATAGGCCTTAGTGGTTTCGTTGGTCAGGCTGGCCTTATTCTTGGAAACCGAGGTGCCGCCGCTCTTGGACGAGCCCGCGGGCACCTTCGTGGTGGCGTAGTTGCGGTAGGTACTGATGGCGGAGTTAATCCCGAGGGCCGCCCCCCCACCAAGGAGACCGGCCAAGACGCCGACGAGGATGACCTTCCCCCAAAAACGGCGCTGCTGTGGTGCTAAGTGCTTCTTCATCGTTTTTCCCCCGATCCTTTTCCCCTAAGGGTAGCAAACATTTACGAATATTCTATTAATCAGCTACTAACTTTTTATAGACTCAAGAGCGGGCTGGGTTGATCGGGCTCCGCGTCCGCCAACTTAAAGTCGTGGTCGACACCGAAATCGTGGTTTTCCAAGATGCTAGCCACGGTCAGGTGCGCCAGGGACCGCATGTTGTTGTGCTGGCTGCGGTGGCCCAAAAAGACCCGCTTGGTCCGCTCGCCGATCACTTCCATTAGGGCCCCGGCCCCCTCTTCATTGGATAAGTGGCCGGTGTCGCCTAGGATCCGTTGCTTAAGCGGCCATGAATAGGGCCCCATCCGTAGCATTTCCGGGTCGTGGTTGCACTCTATCAAGTAGCCATCGGCGTTTTTGATCGTCTGAACGACCCGGTCGGAAACGTAACCGGTGTCGGTCAGGATCACAAAGGATTGATCGTCGTGGTGAATTTGGTAAAACTGGGGCTGCGCGGCGTCGTGGGAGACGGCAAAGGCCTCGACTTGCAGATCGCCCAGGTCTAAGAACTTGCCCGGCGCCAGGAGTTGCTTTTGGTCTGGAGCGATCTTACCGATCTTGCCCTCCACGGCCGCCCAGGTACCCGCGTTGGCGTATACCGGCATTCCATAACGGCGCGCCAAGACCCCCACCCCATGGCTGTGGTCGCTGTGTTCGTGGGTTACAAACAGCGCCTCGACCTGGTCTAAGGACCGCCCGATCGCTTCCATCCGCTGTTCCAGCTGCTTACCGGACAAGCCCGCGTCAATCAAGATCCGGTGACCCGCCGTTTCCAAGTAGGTCGCATTGCCCCCCGATCCGGAGGCTAAGATGCTGTAATGAATTGTATCTGCCACTGTTGCTTGCACCACTCTTCGTTCCCTTCTTAATTGTTTTCCTGAATTATCGTGCCACTAAAGGCGTTGATCCGCAAGTTTTGTGTTGTCGTGGCGCTCTTGGCCCGCAACTGAACCTGGTAAATCGGCACGAAGATCTGCTTACCATTACTAGTCATCAGCGGGCTGTAGCCGTAGGTCACCCGGACAATCTGCGTACTGTTAGGAATTTCGTTGTGGCGGTACAACCAGGTGACCGCCCGGACCTGACTGATCGTCCCGGACTGGGGCCGCAAAACACGCTCCTCTTTTAAGTAGCCCTGGGTGTAACCGACCACCTTAGTCCTAGCGGCGTTGAGCCGGAGCCGGATTTGCCCCTCGTGGCTTAACACCGGTTCACCCTTAATTACCTGGGTAAAGACGATGCTGTGGCTAGTCGACAAAGCGGCGCTGTATTGATAGCTAGTCCCGTGCAAGAACAGGCGCGAATCCTTCAGTAGCTTCTTTAGTTGCTTGGGGACTGACTGGGAAGAAGATAGGTCTACGGCGTCGACAAAGTTAGCGGTCAACAGGTTCCCATCGGTCCGGGTGGTTTGGTTTTTCAACCGCCCCCGCTCCGTTGAAAGGTCCCCGGGGGTCACCGCTAAGTAGTACCCCGTTTGGGAGTTGGGGCTCAACTTGGGGTAGGTAATCGAATTGGACTTCATTTCCTTTAGGGTCAGCTGGGTCTGGCTCTGTTGCTTGCCGCTGGTGGAAAAGTTCTCGTTGCCCCATAAGAGGGTTGAAACGAGTACCAGGTCCAAGATGATAAAGGCGATTAAAAAGATCCACTGAATTCTGCGAAAGTTCATCTTAATCCCCCTTTAACAGGCTTTGATACTTGACCCAGTTACCGTGGTAGTAGACGTAATAGGTTGGCGAAAGCGTGACGAGCGACTTATTTTGGTTGGTCGCCCAGGTGTAGCCCAGCCGTAAGCCCTTGATGTCTTTGCCCTTTCCCGCTTGGTACAGGGCGTTTAAAACCGTGACCGTCGAGGGCAAGGTTACCTTTTGGCCACTCGCCGGAAGTGGGGTCCCCAGGCTTAACGGCGAGAGGTGGTAGCGTTCGACCCCGTCGTTATTGGCCTTAATCCGGACCGTCCCGTAGTCATTGTCACTAAAGATCGGGAAACCCTCGACAAAGGAGCGGTAGGTAATCGTTTGACCGACCAAGGAGACGTTGTCGTATTGAACTTGTTCCAGGGGGACCGCAGTGTCGGCCAACAGGTCAAACAGGTGGGTGTACAAAGTCTGGGTGCCGTAGGAATTATCCTTTCCCAGGTAGTTGTCGTATTGAACCTGGCCGGTGCCCTTATTGTAAGTCATCCGCCGCGAATTACCAGCCGTGTAGGTAATTAGCTTACTGGTCGTTTGCGAACTGACCGTCGAAACGCTAGACGAGGCCATCAGGGTTTGGGCTATGCTGTCCAGGTTTTGGTGGTTAATCGTTGAACGGTAGGTGGGCATGCTGATCTGGTGGGGGAAGGTGGTCAAAGGAATCCCGTTGACGATCTTGTGGTCAACGTTTAACTGGCTCCCCCCCACCAGGGACTTTTTGATCACCGCAAGTGATTGACTGGTCGTCGTCAGCCGGTAGACCTGGTACTTTTCGTCGGCCATCAAGTAAACGGTCGGCGTCTTATCCAGGGTAATGACGATGTGGTTGATCCGCTTGAGCCGGGCCGTATCGACACTCTGATTAAAGGTCTGGTTAAAGACCGTGGTGGCTACGGCATCGGGGTAGGAGATCATGATTGAGTTTTCGGTGCGTAGGTCCCGCAAGTAGGCCGCCGAATCGTTGTTAACGACCCGGGTAAGGTGCTTTAACTTCCACTTGCGGACCTGTTGTTCAATCACCATGACCGGGTTTTTAGCCTGGTCATAGAGAAGCTTTTGCGACCGGTCCTGGTAGGTACGGATCACCTCGGTGGGCTTATAAATGTCACTCAGGGATTGAACGGTGTCTTGGCGCGCCGAGGTACTCGTGCTGTCCCCGCTGCCCCGCTCGTAGTGGAAGGGATTGATCCAGACGCTGGCCGACAAAACGGCCGACAGGGCCACCACGATCACCAGGGCAATCGTCAGGCTGCTCTTTTTAATCTGCTTGATCATCCCATTCCTCCTCTTCGTATGGTACGTATGGCAAGGAAATGTAGAAGGTGGACCCCTTGCCTTCAACCGAATCAACCCAGATTTGGCCGCCTAGCAGGTTAACGACTTCCTTTGAAATCGCCAAGCCCAGCCCGGTACCGCCCTGCTTTCTGGAGCGGTCCTTATCAACCCGGAAGAAGCGGTCAAAGATGTGGCCGAGGTCCTTTCTTGGAATCCCCAGCCCCTGGTCAGAAATCGACAGGATCACGTGGTTGTGGGTCTCCAACAGGCGGGCGGTAATGACCCCGCCGTCCGGTGAGTACTTAACGGCGTTGTTCATGATGTTATCGACCACCTGGGTAAACTTATCGGTGTCGATTTCAACCCACAGGTCCTTTTTGGTGAAGTAACGGACAATCGTGTACTTCTTTTGGCTCGGATCCGCGGCCTCGTTTTTGATGATCATGTCAAAACGGTTGAGAATGTGGTTAAACAGCTCGTTAATATTGACGTACTCCAAGTTTAACTTAGCCGTTCCCGCATCCATCCGCGACAGGCTAAGGAGGTCGTTAATCATCCGGATCATCCGCTCGGTTTCATCCGATACCACCCCTAAGAAGCGGGGGGCTAATTCCGGGTCGTTGATCGCCCCGTCACTGAGGGCTTCCACATAGGACTTGACCGAGGTCAGCGGCGTCCGTAATTCATGGGAAACGTTGGAAACGAACTCCTTACGTTCACGTTCCTCTTCTTGCTGGGAGGTCACGTCATGTAAGACGCAAACTAGACCCGAGACAAAGCCCGATTCCCGCTTAATCGGCGAGAAGTAGGCCGATAAAATCAGGTCCTCGTTTAAATCATCCAAGATAACCTGGTCTTGGTCTTCGTCGACTAGGTGGCGAATCGAGAATTGGCGCCGAATCTTTAAGACGTCCAAAATCGACTTGCCGAGCACCTGCTCTTCGTCAGCGATGTTTAAAAACTGGAGGGCGGTGTTATTAACGATCGTCAGGTTACCCCGGCGGTCGGTAGCCAACACCCCGTCAGACATGTGGGAGAGGACTGAATCCAACCGGCGCCGTTCGGCATCCGAGGACTCTTGGGACTCCTCCACCCGCACCGAGAGGTTGTTGACTGCCCCGGCCAGTTGGCCTAGTTCGTCGTTGCCCATCACCTTAACCTGCCCGGAGAAGTCCCCACGGGCAATCCGTAGGGTCTGCTTGCGCATTTCTTCAATCGGCCGGGTAATTTCCCGGGAAATTAGGACCGCTAACCCCAGCCCCAGGACAATCGTGATCAAAGCCGCCGACAGGTAGATCAAGGAGATCGAGTTGATCGTCGAATAGACCCCCTCGAGGTTGGCCCGCATGTAAACGACCCCGACCACGTTATTGGCGTTGCCACTGGCTAACAGCGGCACGACACTGACGTAGTAGCGGTTGTGGTTGGCGCTGTCGTAGAGGTTTTCGGTGTGGGAGCGGTTGTTGACCAGGGTGTTTTTAATTACCGTATCGGTGGTCTTTTGCCCGACGATCCCCTGGTTGCCCGAACTACTGGTCCCGCGAATGATCCCCTTGGCATCGACCACCCGGATCTCGGTGATACTGGTGTTGTTGACCCGGGCGAGGATCGTTTTAATTTCCTTGTTGGCCGTTTTGGTATCGGTGCTGGTCAGTTGGGTGGCCAAGGAATTGTCGATGTAAGACGGCAACTCAATTTGTTGCTTGAAGTTGGCGAGTTCTTGGTGTTCCAGTTGACGCACAAAAACCGCCCCCACCACTTCGAGCGTCAGCATCAGCATCAGCGCAAAGACAAGGGCGATTTTAAAGTGGATCGACTGGTAGAATTTGATTTTGCTGTTCACGATTCAGGCCCTTAATCCTGATTCGGGTTGGCTAGGTAGTAACCGACCCCCCGCCGCGTGATCAGCCACTGGGGGTGACTCGGGTTATCTTCGATTTTTTCACGCAACCGGCGCACCGTTACGTCAACGGTCCGGACGTCACCAAAGTAATCGTAGCCCCACACCGTTTGCAAGAGGTGCTCCCGGTTGATGACCTGGCCAATGTGTTGGGCGAGGTAGTGCAAGAGCTCGAACTCCCGGTGGGTCAGGTTGATGTTTTCGCCCCGCTTGGTGACCGTGTAGGCGTCCGGGTGGATGGTCAAATCCCCCACCTTGATATCGGCGGTCCGGTCGTCGTTCGCCGGTGAAACGGTGGCGTCTTGGCGGCGCAGGTTAGCCTTAACCCGGGCCACTAGCTCACGGTTAGAAAACGGCTTGGTAACGTAATCGTCGGCCCCCAACTCAAGGCCCAAAACCTTATCGAGTTCCGAATCCTTAGCCGTTACCATGATGATTGGCGTCGAACGCTTAGCCCGCACCTGCTTAGCCACTTCCAGGCCGTCAATTTTGGGCAGCATCAGGTCTAAGACGATCAGATCCGGTGACTCGCTTTCGACCTTTTGCAGGGCCTCTTCCCCGTCGTAAGCCACGACGACTTCATAGCCCTCCTTTTCTAGGTTAAACTTAATGATATCCGAAATCGGTTTTTCATCGTCAACAACCAAAACTTTCTTGTCCATGTCGGTCCCTCCGCATCCATCTTTTTTCATTCTTCGTTAATTGATCGTAAACTTAATTATACCACACCGGGTGGGTGGATCCCGGCCCTCCAACTTTTTTCACAAAAAGGTCTTGCCAAATTAGACCACATCTGATATAGTTAATAACGTTGTGTTAGACATGACATGGGCAGTTAGCTCAGCTGGCAGAGCACCGGACTCTTAATCCGGGTGTCCAGGGTTCGATCCCCTGACTGCCCATTTCGTTCCGTCACCGCTTAGGTGGCGGTTTTTTTGTATAAAAATGGCCATCCTCAATTGGCGGTGGGGCCCACTTTCCCTGGTCCCCGATCTTTTTTAAAAAGGGGCTTGCCAAAACGATGGTCAACTGGTATTATATTTTATGTTGTTAAGACATGGGCAGTTAGCTCAGCTGGCAGAGCACCGGACTCTTAATCCGGGTGTCCAGGGTTCGATCCCCTGACTGCCCATTTCATTCCGTCACCGCTTGGGTGGCGGTTTTTTTATACCTAAAAACAAGGGGCTGGGAGAAAACTGTGTTTTCTCCCAGCCCCTTGTTGTATTCCCGAATGTTAGACATAAAACGTGGTAAATAACCGCAGGCCTAGTGCCTAAGCAGGCCGAAGAACAGTGCATTCTGCACTAACCGTTCGTCCTAGCTTAGTCATACGACCTGCCGAGAAGGTTATTTCCCACTCTCCTTGTTATCTTTTCGAAGGTTACTTCCCACCCTCTTGCGATTCAGCTTTGACGTCGTTAACACTCACCCGTTGGTGGCTGTGCTTGAGCTGACTGAGCACCCCTTCTCTTCCCTGGTTGACGGTAAACTCATCGACCGCCCCGCAGTGGGTACAGGCCACTAGAATCTGGTACTGTTGCGAGTCGTCGTTGTTGGTGGCCTCCCAGTTGCGCTCGGCGATCACCAGTGGCTGGCGGTGACACTTGTAGCAGGGTGCCGCTAGTAGGCAATCCTCCCTAAAGGGGTCGCCGACCTTGCCGACCATCCCCCAGCGGTCCTCGCCATGAACTTCATCGTAATTTTGGTAAAACAAACGCTCACCCCCTAGTAGTATTCAGCCTGGCGGTGATTCTTTTCAATCATCAACCAGGAAACTAAGCCGGCACCAAGGATTGCTAACGTACAGACGTAAAAGAGGGGCTGATAGCTAAACCGTTCGATCACCAGGCCACCAAATAAGGGGCCCAGCGCCTTGCCGGCCGAACCAAAAGAATTGACGATCCCTTGGTAGCGCCCCTTATCTTCCATTGGGCACAGCTGGTTGACCAGGGCCGGGATCGTTGGAATCGCCGTTGCCTCCCCCAGGGTTAGCACGACCATTGAGAAGACGAAGGCCCCGTAGCCCTTGGCAAAGGGCAGGATCAAAAAGGACAGCCCTAACATGGCGGTGCCAAAGTACAAGTAAAGGTGATCGTTGTTCATCCGCCGGTTTAACCAGTTAATCGCCATCTGCAAGACCACGATCAAGAGCCCGTTGATCGTCCACAACAGCGAGTAGCTAGTCATGGAAACCCCGTGACCGGTAATGTAAACCGACATGTTGGATGACCATTGCGAGTACATCATCCAGATCACCAACAGGGCGCCGCTCATTGTCCAAATCAGCTGGGAATTGGCTCGGGGCAACTTAACCAGTTTTTCTTCGTGCTGGGGCCGTTTGATGACGGCAATTTGGTAGAACTTGATCACCACTAAGGAAAAGGCGGCGTAAATGACCACGGTCACCAAGAACAGTGGCCCCACGTTATCATGGGCATACTGGTAAAGCGGGCCGACAATCGTGGTCCCAAAGACCATCCCCAAGTTATTGGCAAAGTAGAGCATGTTAAAAACGAAGCGCCCATCCCGACTGTGCATCCGGGCACCGTAGGAGTTGTGCATCGTCATCAACCACCCGTTGACGATCCCAATCAGGGCGAGCATGATCGGGTAGGTCGGCCAGTCGTTTTTAAAGACCAACACCCCCATGAAGATTACCGCCGCCACGATCCCCCCGAGGGTTAGCCATTGGGGCGAGTACTTGTCAAATAACCGCCCACCGACGTAGGAACCGATCACGTTAGTTCCGGAATAAAAGAGGAGCACAATTCCAGAAACCGTCAGTGACTGGTGTAGTTGATCGTGGATGTAGACCGTCGTCAGCGGCCAAATAAAGCTGTTCCCAACGTTAACCAAAAAGCTACCGAGCAACAGCCAACGAAACTTAATTTCTGTTTGCATTTCCTCACCTAGTTTCCTTAATTTTAGACAACACAAAAGTACCGTAAGCATCCCTAAAGGACGTTACGGTAACTTTTACTTAGTTATTGTGGCCCCTGCCCCGGCGTGAAATCGACCGAGGCAAACTTGTTGTAGGCCTTATTAAAGAGTAGTTTGACGGTTCCCCGCGGACCACTCCGGTTCTTTTCAATGATGACTTCGACTTCCGACAGCGAGTTTTCGGCCTCCTGGTCGCTTCCCGCTTGCGGCGCCCCGTCCTCTTGTTGTTCGCGGGTGTAGTAATCGTCGCGGTATAAGAAGGCTACGATGTCGGCGTCCTGTTCGATTGACCCGGATTCCCGGATGTCGGACATAACCGGGCGCTTATCTTGGCGCTGTTCAACCCCCCGCGAAAGCTGCGAGAGGGCGATTACCGGCACCGATAATTCCTTAGCGAGCTTCTTTAGCTGCCGGGAGATTTCGGAGACTTCTTGTTGCCGGTTTTCCGAGTTGCTCCCTTCGATCAGTTGCAAGTAATCGATCACGATCAAAGACAGGTTCCCAGTCCGCTTCTTTAAGCGCCGGCACTTAGCCCGGATTTCGGGGACCTTGATCCCGGCGGTGTCGTCGATGTAGACGTTGGTCCCCGCCAGGCTCCCCATGGCCACCCAAAGTGCGTCCCACTCATCGGTATCGAGGTTCCCGGTCCGCAGGTGGTTGGCGTTAATCCCCCCTTCGGCACACAGCATCCGGTTGACTAACGACTCCGCCCCCATTTCCAGGCTGAAGATGGCGACGGTTGGCTGGTTATCCCCACGGACCGCCACGTTTTGGGCGATGTTTAAGGCAAAGGCAGTCTTCCCCATCGCCGGCCGGGCCGCCAAGATGATCAGTTCGTCTTCGTGTAACCCGGTCGTCATGTTGTCTAGTTGCGGGTAGCCGGTCCGCAGCCCGGTCACCCGGGTTTGCTGCTTAGAGAGCTCGTAAGTGTGGTTGGCGGCTTCGTGCACCACTTCTTCGATGTTTTGCATCTCCGATTGGTTATTGTCCTCCGCCACGTTTAAAATCGACTGCTCCGCCCGGTCGAGCATGTCGGTGATCTCATCGGCATCCTCGTAACCCTCACTAGCAATCTTGGTGGCCGTATCGATTAAACGCCGCGCCGTTGCTTTATCGTGAACGATCTTGGCGTAAAAGCCGACGTCAGCCGCCGTAGGAACCGCCGCGGCGAGCTTGGCGAGGTACTGAATTCCGCCCACCGCCTCGAGCTGGTTTTGGCGGTTGAGCTCCACTTGCATGGAAACAACATCGATCGGCTTATCGTTGTCATTTAAGGCAACCATGGTCTTAAAGAGGAGCTGGTGCTGGCGGGTGTAGAAGTCGTCTTCTTTGACGTATTCCATCGCCTCGACAATCGCGTCATCCTTTAACAGGATCGCCCCCAAAACGGCTTGCTCAGCCTCAATGTTGCGGGGGGGCGTCCGACTAATTTCTGGACGAGTATCCATTTCCCATTCCTTGCCCTTTCACTTTGACCTGGTGCCAGGACGAACTACTTTTCAGCAATGTGCACCCGCAAGGTCGCTTCAACATCGTGGTGTAGCTTAACCGGGACGTTCACGTAGCCCAGGGCCCGAATTGGGGCCGCCAATTCCATCTTGCGCTTATCCAGCTTGATTTGGTACTGCTTTTCTAAGGCGGTGGCAATTTGCTTGGTCGAAACCGAACCAAACATCCGGCCATCCGTTCCGGCCTTCCCGGTTAACTCAACGACCGTTTTATCGTCTTCTAAGATCTTCTTTAACTCCTTGGCCGCCGCTAATTCTTCGGCCTCGTGCTTTTCCCTGGAGCGTTCCTGGCCGGCTAATTCGCTCATGGCCGCCTTGTTAGCTTCCTTGGCCTTCCCCCGGGGGATCAAGAAATTTTGGGCGTAACCATCAGGAACGTTTTTGATTTCCCCGCGCTTACCGCGTCCCTTGACGTCTTCAGTAAAGATAACTTTCATTAGTCTTCCTCCGTTTCTTCTTTTCCGTTGGGGAGCTGTTCCCCATTTAAAAGCTGCTCTAGTTGGTCTTTGACCTCAGTGACCGTCTTGCCCGTCACCTGGGTCGCGGCGTTGGCTAAGTGACCCCCACCGCCCATCTGCTCCATGATTACCTGGACGTTAAAGTCCCCTAGCGAGCGGGCCGAAATGCCCACGACGTCGTTGGAGCGTCTGGTAATCACAAAGGAGGCGTCGATGCCATCCATTTGCAAGAGCATATCGGCCGCCTGGGCCGCCGTGACCGGATCGTACACCCGGTCGTCTTCGCCCACGCACAGTGCCATTTTGTCATTGATGAAGGTCACCGCCGCGATCAAGTGGTTGCGCGCTAAAAAGCTGGCCGGGTTTTCCTTCATCAGCCGTTGGATTAACATCCCATCGGCCCCGGCCGAACGCAGGTAGGAGGCCGCATCGTAAGTCCGGGTACCGGCGTTTTGGCTAAAGGACTTGGTGTCGACCCGGATCCCCGTCAGCATGGCGGTGGCTTCCAAGCGGTTGAGCCCCTGGCTTTCCCGTGGTTGGTACTCAAACATTTCGGTGATTAGCTCACACGTCGAGGAGGCGTAGGGCTCGTTATAAACCAACAGCGGGTTTTCCGGGAATTCTTCGCCCCGCCGGTGGTGGTCAATAATCACCATTCGGTTTGATAGTTTAGCACAAAGTTCCGGCGCCATCGAGATTGACACCTTGGAGTGGTCAACCATCACCAACAGGCTCTTAGCGCTCGCCTTTTCTAGCGCCTCGGCTGGTGAAATCACGTGGTCTTTAATCGACTGGTATTCGTTAATTTCCCCCATCAGACGGGCAACGTCTGAGTGGACCTGTTGGTTATCAAAGACTACCCAACACTGGTGCTGGTTCATTTCGGCAATCCGCCGAATCCCCAGGCACGCCCCCAGAGAATCCATGTCGGGCTTGGCGTGGCCGACAACGAAGATCTGGTCGGCCTGGTTCATCAATTCGCGTAGGGCCTGGGCAATCATCCGCGCCCGTACCCGGGTCCGCTTTTCCATCGGGTTGGTCTTCCCCCCGTAGAAGCGGGCTTGCCCGTTTTCGGCCCGGACGACCACCTGGTCCCCCCCACGCCCGAGGGCGAGGTCGAGGTTCTTTTGGGCGGTGTCGGCTAGTTTAACCAGGTCACTTTGCCCGTAGGCAATCCCAATTGATAGGGTCACCGGCGAGTTTTGGCGCGACGTGTTTTGGCGAATCTTATCGAGGACCCGGAACTTATCTTCTTCCAGGCGGTTTAAGTCCCCCTCGTGCCCAATCAGTAGGTAGTTATCATCGTCAATTACCTTAACCAAAAGGTGGTGGTACTTGGCCCAAGCGGTTAGCTCTGAGGTCACGTAGTTGCGCAAGTTAGAAACTTCCGAGTCGCTCATCCCCTGAACTAATTCAACGTAATTATCGAGGTAGACGTTCCCCAAGAAGAGCCGTTCTTGCCGATAACGGTCGTTGATCTGCTCGTATTCGGTCACGTCCATTAAGTAAACGGCATGCAAGCGGTCCTGGACCAAGAACTCAAACTGGCGCGCTTGCCAGGTGACGACCACCGAGTGTTCGTCGCGGCGGTGCTTATTGACCAAGGAAGCTAGCCGCTCATCAACCGCGGTCAGGTCTTGGCCAACCACTAGGCGCTGATCAAAGTAGCGGGCCATGTAGGGATTAATCCAACGCACCACCTCGTTTTCATCGAGCAAGATCATCCCAATTGGCATTTCAAAGAGGGCCTCTTCTTGCCCCTGACGGACCTGGTAAGCCAAGTCGTTAACGTAGGCTTCGGTGCTCGAAGCCAGCCGCTGCAAGAGGGCTAAGGCCACCAAGAGGCAAAGCAGAATAAAGGCTAAAATGATTAGCCCCACCCGCCAGTTAAAGGCGAAGCCAACGATGACCGTCACCAACGACATCAACATGACGTAGGCAAGGGTTAGTTGAAAGACCCGACTACCCAAGAGTCGCCGGACGCTTTCCCGGCCAAACCAACGCTCAAACATTTCCCTGCCCCCCTTTAAAAGTAACTTACGGTATCTTTTTAATCATATCATACCCCCAACGGATTCGGGGGCAAATAAAAAACGCTATCGCAAATCAATGCGATAACGTTTTTTATTGGGAATCCTAGTCTTCTGCAACGAATGGCAGCAAGCCCATGATCCGTGCGCGCTTGATGGCAATCGTCAAGCGGCGTTGGTTCTTAGCACTGGTCCCGGTCACCCGGCGTGGTAAGATCTTACCCCGTTCGGAAATGAACCGGCGCAGTAAATCAGTGTCTTTGTAATCGATGTATTCAATGTGGTTTGCGGCGATGAAGTCAACCTTACGGCGACGACGGCCACCACGACGTTGTTGAGCCATGAAATTACCTCCCTTATTGTTTAGTAGTTGTCTTTTCTTTAGAAGGGTAGGTCATCTGATGAAGGCATCCCGTCAGCGTCGCTTGCAGAACTTGCCGAACCGGACCCCGGGTTTGCGCTGAAGGCGGCGTTGTCGTCAATGTTGACGGCGCCGTTATCACCAGCAGCGGGCGTGGTGTCGTTATCCTTGCTAAATGGCAGGCTATCGGCATCAATTTGGGTTGGGCCTTGATTAAAGACGCCTCCCTGGGGTTGGTTGAAGTTTCCGTTGTACGACTGGTTGGCGGGAGCCGGTGACCCCCCGAAATTATTTTGAGGAGCGGCCCCGAAATTGCCACCGTTACCGTAGGCGTTATTGCCAAAGGACTGGTCCTGGTTGTTAAAACCATTGCCGCCGTTGTTATAACCCCCACCGTTGTAACCACCATTACCGTTATTAGCGGACCGCGGTTCCAACAGGGCGAAGTTTTCGACCGTTACTTCCGTCCGGTAAACCCGTTGTCCCTGTTGGTTTTCATAGTTACTGGTGGACAGTCGGCCATCAAGACCGACGAGTGCGCCCTTGTGGGTAAAGCGGGCAAAGTTTTCTGCTGACGTACGCCAGATGACGCAGTTAATGAAGTCAGCGTCCCGCCGGCCCGTTTCCCGGTTCTTAAACTGCCGGTCAACGGCAATTGAGAACCGTAAAACGGGGGTTCCACTTTGGGTGTAGGTCAATTCCGGATCCCGTGTTAGTCGCCCAGTTAATACTACACGATTTAGCATCGGCTATCGCACTCCCCTCTTCTACTGTTAACCGTTAAGCTTAGCCGCGCTTAACGATCATGTGACGCAGGATGTCGTCGCTGAACTTAGCCAAACGATCGAATTCGTTTAATGAAGCATCGCTGTCGGCAGTCACGTTTACGATGTGGTAAGTACCTTCAGTGTACTTGCCGATTTGGTAAGCGAACCGACGCGTGTCCCAGTCAGCTGAGTCAACTACGGTTGCACCATTGTCCGCCAAGATCTTGTCGAAGCGGGCTACCAGCTCGCTCTTTGCAGATTCTTCGATATCAGGACGAATGATGTAAGTAATTTCATATTTGCGCGTTTCCATGAATGTTACACCTCCTTATGGACTCTGGCCCCCTCCGCTCTTCGAAGGGAACAAGGAGAGTAGACGTCGTTACGTATACTCACAGAATAGAATATTAGCATAAATTTTGGTCAATCACAAGTTAAATCTAGGGTAACAAAAGATCCGGAATTGCTTCCCTAATCTCTAAGTACGCAATTCCGGATCTTTATCACGAAAGTTTTTAATTAAATTTCGTTGGGACCTTCAACCGGCGTTTCGGCTTCTTCAGCGCTTGCTTCGGTTGGATCCGTTTCTGCGGTCTCTTTTTCGACCTTGGTCATCGTGGCCACCACTGAGTCGGCGTCCATCTTGATCAGGTGGACCCCAATTGCTGAGCGCCTGGTTTGGGAGACGGATTCAACGCCAAAGCGGATGATGACCCCCTTATCGGTCACCACCATCAGGTCTTCGTCCCCCTGAACGGTGGTTAACCCGGCGAGTGGCCCGTTCTTTTCGGTCACGTTGACGGTCTTGATCCCCAGGCCACCCCGGCCCTTAATTGGGTACTCGCTGGCCGGCGTCTTCTTGCCGTAGCCCTTTTCCGAGATAACCAGAACCTGGTCATCCTCGTTTAACGGTGCGGCACCAATCAGGTAGTCACCGTCCCGTAGGCGGGCCCCCCGGACCCCGGCGGCGGATCGTCCCATTGACCGAACGGCACTCACCTTAAAGGTGGCGGCGTGGCCCAGGTGGGTCCCTAGAATCATGTTTTGATCGTCATCGACAATCGCCACGTTGATCAGTTCATCACCCTCGTGCAGGTTAATGGCCTTGATCCCGTTAGAGCGAATGTTCTTAAATTCCGTCACCAGCGTGCGCTTAACCGTTCCCTGCCGGGTCACAAAGAAGAGGTCCTTTTGTAAGTCGTCTTCTCTTTGGGCAACGTTGATCACGGCGGTCACCTTTTCCTTGCCGTCGACGTCCAGGAGGTTAATGATCGGAATCCCCTGGGCGGCCCGACCGTACTCTGGAATTTCGTAGCCCTTCATGGCAAAGACCTTCCCGGTGTTGGTGAAGAAGAGCAAGAGGTCGTGAGTGGAACTAGCGACCAGGTGCTCGATGAAGTCGTCACTGTGGACGCCCATCCCCTTCACCCCGCGGCCCCCACGGTTCTGGGCCTTAAATTCGTCAACCGGCAAGCGCTTGACGTAACCATTGTGGGTGAGTGTGACGATGATGTCTTCTTCTTCGATCAGGTCTTCGTCTTCGATGTTGGAAATGTCGCCGACTTGTAATTCGGTCCGGCGCTCGTCACCAAACTTGTTTTGGATTTCCATCAGTTCATCGTAAATGATCTGGTTAATCCGTTCCTGGTGGGCCAAGATGTCCTTGTAATCTGCAATGGCGGCCACTAGTTTTTGGTACTCGTCTTCAATTTTTTCGCGTTCCAACCCGGTCAGGCGTACCAGCCGCAGGTCCAAAATGGCTTGGGCTTGGCGATCGGACAGGCTGTAGTCATCCATCAGCCGTTGCTTAGCCAGTTCGGAAGTTTCCGAGCTCCGGATGATGTTGATGATCGCGTCGATGTGATCCAAGGCAATCCGTAACCCGGCGACGATGTGGGCCCGGTTTTGGGCCTTTTTCAAGTCGAATTCGGTCCGCCGGCGAACCACTTCTTCTTGGTGTTCCAAGTAGTACTGAAGGATCTCTTTTAATGACAGGATCTTCGGGGCGCCCTTAACGATCGCCAACATGTTGAAGTTGTAAGTCGTTTGCATCAGGGTCATCTTGTAGAGGTTGTTTAAGATCACCTCGGCACTGGCGTCGCGGCGAACGTCAATTACGATCCGCATCCCTTCCCGGTCGGTTTCGTCGTTGACATCGGTAATCCCATCGATTTCCTTTTCCCGGGCGAGGTTGGCGATCCGCTCGATCAGCTTGGCCTTGTTAACCATGTACGGAATTTCGTGAACGACGATCCGTTGCTTGCCGTTCTTTTGCTCCTCAATTTCCACCTTGGCCCGGACGATAATCGAACCCTGACCGCTCTCGTAGGCCTGGCGAATCCCCGCTTTACCCATGACCACGCCCCCGGTTGGGAAGTCCGGTCCTGGTAAGGCCTTCATCAGCTCGGCAACCGTCACGTCCGGGTTATTCATCAGCATGTGAATTGCCGAGATTACTTCGCCCAGGTTATGGGTTGGGATGTTGGTAGCCATCCCGACGGCAATCCCCGAGGCCCCGTTCACCAAGAGGTTCGGGAAGCGGGCCGGCAGGACAGCCGGTTCTTTTTCGGTACCGTCGTAGTTGTCTTGGAAATCAACGGTGTCCTTGTTGATGTCGCGCAGCATTTCGACGGCGATCTTGCTCATCTTAGCTTCGGTGTACCGCATGGCGGCCGCCCCGTCCCCATCGACGGAGCCGAAGTTACCGTGCCCGTCGACCAGCATGTAACGGTAGGAGAAGTCTTGGGCCATCCGAACGAGCCCCTCGTAAATCGAAGAGTCCCCGTGGGGGTGAAATTTCCCCATGACGTCCCCCACGATCCGGGCCGACTTCTTGTAGGGCTTATCCGGAGTGACCCCCAGTTCGTTCATCCCGTATAAAATCCGGCGCTGAACCGGCTTTAAACCATCACGAACGTCAGGTAGGGCCCGGGAGACGATGACACTCATGGCGTAATCCAAGAATGAATTCCGCATTTGGCTGGTCAGATTAACGTCGGTTATCCGTCCAGGCATCTCTTGTTCTGGCACGCTTATTCCTCCTCAATATCAGTTCTTACAGGTCCAAGTTTTCCACGAAGGTGGCGTTTTCTTCGATGAATTCCCGCCGCGGGCCCACCTTGGTCCCCATCAGCATCTGGAAAATTTCATCGGCGGCCTTGGCATCGTCTAACTTCACCCGCAACAGGTGCCGGTTAGCCGGATCCATGGTCGTTTCCCAAAGTTGTTCGGCGTCCATTTCCCCCAGCCCCTTGTAGCGTTGGATAACCGGCTTAGGGCTTGGTTGCAGGGAGTTGACCACCCGTTCTAGTTCCTCGTCATTTTCGATGTACTTAACAAACTTCCCTTGCCGAACTTGGTACAGCGGCGGCTGGGCGATGTAAACGTAGCCCTTTTCGATCATCGGCCGCATGAAGCGGTAGAAGAGGGTCAACAACAGGGTCCGGATGTGGGCCCCGTCGACGTCGGCATCGGTCATGATGATCAGCTTGTGGTAGTTAGCCTTGTTGACGTCAAAGTCGTCGCCAAAGCCAGTTCCTAGTGCCGTAAATAGGGAGCGGATTTCTTCGTTGGCCAAAACCCGGTTTAAGGAGGCCTTTTCCACGTTTAAGATCTTCCCCCGGATTGGCAAGATGGCTTGAGTCAAGCGGGAACGCCCCTGCTTGGCGCTCCCACCGGCCGAGTCACCTTCGACAATGAAGAGCTCGGAAATGGCCGGGTCCTTGCTGGTGTTATCAGCCAGCTTTCCTGGTAAGTTCGAGATTTCCAAGCCGCTCTTCTTACGGGTCACTTCCCGGGCGCGCTTAGCGGCGTCGCGGGCCTTGCTTGCTAGCATCCCCTTTTCGACGATCTTGCGGGCCACGTCCGGGTTTTCCATCATGAAGCGGGTCATCGTTTCGGCGAAGATGTGGTCAGTCGCCGTTCTAGCGTCGGAGTTAGACAGCTTGGTCTTGGTTTGCCCCTCAAACTGCGGGTTCGGGTGCTTGATGGACACCACGGCGGTCAGGCCTTCGCGCACGTCTTCCCCGGATAGAGTGACGTTACCCTTGATTTGCCCGCTCTTACGCCCGTAATCATTAATCACCCGGGTCAAAGCGGTCTTAAAGCCCGTCTCGTGGGTCCCACCTTCGTAGGTGTGGATGTTGTTAGTGAAGGTTAAGAGGTTGGACCGGTAGTCATCGGTGTATTGCAAGGAAACTTCCACCGTGATCCCCTTGTATTCCCCCTCCACGTAAATTGGCGGGTCAAAGAGTAGCTCGTGGCCCTCATTGAGGAATTCAACGTAGTGACGAATCCCGCCTTCGTAGTGGAAGGATTCCTGTTTCTCCTTGCCTTCCCGACGGTCTTCCACCGTGATCTTAAGCCCCTTGTTTAAAAAGGCTAGTTCCCGCAAGCGGTCAATCAGGGTGTTGATGTTGTAGACGGTCGTTTCCCGGAAGATTTCCGGGTCCGGGACGAAATGCACCGTGGTCCCGTGGGCCGATTGCGGCAGGTCGTCTTTGATCACCTTCATGGCGGTGTTGACGTGGCCCCTTGCAAAGTCCATGTAGTATTCCTTGCCTTGGCGGGCGACCTTGACGTCTAGCTCCGTTGACAGGGCGTTGACGACCGAGGCCCCTACCCCGTGGAGACCCCCAGAAACCTTGTAACCGCCGTTACCGAACTTCCCACCGGCGTGGAGGACGGTAAAGACCGTTTCAAGCGCGGGTTTGCCGGTCTCCTTTTGGATATCGACCGGGATCCCCCGCCCGTTGTCGGTCACGATGATCGAGTTATCCGGTTCAACAATTACGTTGATTTCATCACAAAAACCGGCCAGGGCTTCGTCGATCCCGTTGTCGACGATTTCCCACACCAAGTGGTGCAGTCCCTGGACGGTGGTGGAACCAATGTACATACCGGGCCGCTTACGCACGGCCTCTAACCCCTTTAAGACCTGGATCTGGCTGGCGTCGTATTCGCTAGCTAGTTCCGCTTTACGTGCTTGTTCTTCTTGTTGGGTCACTAGTCTTCCTCCTTTGTGAGTGTGCCACTTTGAATCGTGAAGATGGTTGGGTGGTGAATTAGTTGCCGAGCCACCCCACTCAAACTAGTAGTGGTGATAAAGGTTTGCACCTTATCTTGAATCGCCGTCAGTAAGTGGGTTTGCCGGTCGTCATCTAACTCGGACAAGACGTCGTCTAACAAGAGCAGGGGGTATTCACCGGTCTGCTCTTTCATCAGGTCAATCTCGGCTAATTTAACGGCCAAAGCGGTGGTCCGCTGTTGGCCTTGGGAACCGAAGCGTTGCACGTTTTGACCGTTGACGATGAAGTGGATGTCATCGCGCTGCGGGCCAATCAGGCTGGTCCCGTGCTCGATTTCTCGCTCCTCGTTTTCTGAATAGAGGCGGCGCAGTTGGGCGACCGCTTCCTCTTCGGTCGTTTGATCGTCCACTTCAACTTGGCTAACGTACTGTAAGCTCAGCTCTTCTTTTTGCTTGGAAATGTGGTGGTGTAATTCAGCCGCCCACTTTCCCAACCGCTTGACTAACTGTTGGCGAGCCACCACTACTTCGCCCCCCACCGAAGCGAGTTGATCCGTGATCACCCCGAGTAAAATCCGATCACTTTGTTGGCCATACTTGAACTGGCGCAAGTAGGCGTTACGTTGGGCGAGCTGCTGGTTGAAGCGGCTGACGTTGTACAAGTACTTGCTACTCATCTGGCCAAATTCCATGTCCATAAACTGGCGCCGGTTCACCGGTGCCCCCTTAACTAGGGCAAGATCTTCGGGGGCAAACAAAACTACGTTGAGGTTCCCAACGTAAGTGGAAAGCCGCTTTTGAAAGAGGTGGTTGACCTTTACCCGCTTGCCACTGGTGGAGATTTGCACCTCTAAGGGAAGGCGGCCGCTCGCTCGCTCAACCACGCCGCTAACCCGGGCCAGCTTTTGGTGCCAGCCAATTAACTCCCGGTCCTTGGCCGTCCGGTGACTCTTGGTGAAGGCCAACAGGTAGATGGCCTCCAGCAGGTTGGTTTTCCCCTGGGCGTTTTCTCCAATTAAGACGTTGATCCCCGGCGCAAAGGTCACCGCCAGTTCCTCATAGTTACGGTAATGACTTAACTGAAGCTCCTGGAGAATCATCGGCTGCTCCTAGTTGGTCGCGATAACAACTTGCTCGATTCCGACGACATCAATGTGATCGCCGGGGTAAAGTTTCTTCCCCCGGCGATCATCTAACTCCCCATTTACCTTGACTTCGTGCTCCTTTAAGAACCACTTAGCAGCGCCCCCAGTTGGGATGATGCCCTCTTCTTTTAGAAGCTGACCTAGGGTAATGAAGGGTGCGTCAATTTTGACTTCTTTTTCCATTTGTTCACACGTCACCTACTTTATTTGATAGTACAATTATAGCTTTTTTGAGGGGTAAAAACAAATCTTCCCCCCTTCAGAGCCGTTCTGAGCTTTTTTGACCCCTTGAGGGCAAAAATCACCTTTTGCCCTCAAATCGCGTTTAAACGCCCATATTTAATTTTAATTACAAAAACGGCCGGCAAACTCGCCGACCGTTTCACAAGCTTTGTTATTTAAGTTTAGTAAGTCCGCACTGGCGTAATCAGTTGGACGAATTGATCGGAATCTTCCGTTGGCACCAGGGTGAAAGGCCGCAACGCCGTCGTAAAGGACAGGATAATCTTAGCCTGACCAAAGGACTTCAGGGCGTCACCCATAAAGTCGGGGTTAAAGGAAATTTCCAAGTCGCTTCCTTCCATCCGGTCCGTCGCGATGTTTTCTTCCACGTTCCCGATGTCGGCCGAGTTACCAGATACCTTGGCCAGGCCCGCTTGCGGGTCGACCGTCAACTTAACGACGTTGTTTCTACTCTGGTGGGAAAGCAACGACGCCCGTTCAATCGCCGCCAAAAAGGCACTGGCATCCAGTTCCACCGTCGTTTCAGACGTGTCCGGAATTAGGCGCGACGTGTCCGGGTAGTTCCCCTCCAACAGGCGGGAGTAAAAGCGGGTGTTACCAAAGACAAAGAGGGCCTGGTTGTCCGTCACTTGGATCTTAACCGGATCCTTAACGTCACCAATCATCCGCGATAGTTCCGTCAAAGACGTGCCGGGGATGACCACGTCAACTTGACGCTCCCCAACATTTTCCAAGCGAACCTTGCGCTGGGAAAGGCGGTGGCTATCCGTGGCCACGGCCGTTAAAATCCCATCAGCTAAAGAAACGTGGATCCCGGTTAAAATTGGCCGGCTTTCCTGGTGAGAAACGGCGATTTGGGTTTGGCGAATTACGTCGGCAAATAGGTCCGCCGCTACTTCAAAGCTAGCAGCCGTTTCAATTTCCGGCAGGTGCGGGTAGTTATTGGCGTCTTGACCATTAATGACGAACTCCGCCGTTCCGGACATAATCTGGGCTTGAAAACCATCTGTAACAGCAATTGTTACTTGTTGATCCGGTAACTTCTTGACGATGTCGCTGAAGAAACGGGCGGGCAACACAATGGCGCCTGGTTCTTCTACCGTCAATTGGTACTGACCGTCTGCGCCACTTAGCGTGGTTTCAATGCTAATGTCGGCGTCACTCCCGGTTAATACGACCTCATTGTTGTCGACGACCAGCTTTAAGCCCGTCAAAATCGGAATCGTTGACTTGGAAGAAACCGCCCGTAAGACGTTGTTGAGTTGGCCGATAAAGGCAGCTCGGTTAATGGTGAATTTCATGAAGGAGTCCTCCCTGATAGTTAATTTAAATTAATAAAAATAGTTAGTAGTGGTAGTAGGACCTGTGGATGCTGTGGAAAAGTCGGTAGGTCCGATCAAAAACAAGTTTTCCACCTGTGGATAAATTGGGGATAATTCTGGGCATAAGACCAAGTTTTCCCCAACTAGGCTTGCAGGTCGTTTTTGAGCTTAACCAAGTCCCCCTGCAGGCGGGCGTCTTCTTGAACCTGCCTTTCGATCTTATCGATGGCGTGCAGTACGGTGGTGTGGTCCTTGCCGCCGAATTCTTTACCGATCTTTGGTAGGGAATTATCGGTTAACTCCCGGGACAGGTACATGGCAATCTGGCGGGGAACGACGATGTTTTTGGTCCGCTTTTTGCCGGTAATGTCGGATTGGTTAATGTTGTAATAGGTGGCGACACGCTTTTGAATTAGGTCAATGGTGACCGTCGTTTCGGTGTTGGCAACCATTCCCTGCAGGGCCTCGGTAGCCAGTTTGAGGGTAATCGGTTGCTGGTGGAGTTCGGAAAAGACCCGGATTCTCATCAGGGCCCCTTCTAATTCGCGGACGTTGGTGTTGATGCGTTGGGCAACGAAGTTTAAGACGTCGTTTGGCACGTCGAGGTGCTCTTCTTCAGCCTTGGACTTTAAAATCGCAATCCGGGTTTCCAGTGCCGGCGAGGTAATTTCGACCGGGACCCCCCACATGAAGCGGGAGACCAACCGTGCCGTCAGGTTGGGGATTTCGCGGGGATCCTTATCGGAGGTCAGGACAATCTGCTTTTTGTTGTCGTATAAGACGTTAAAGGTATTGAAAAATTCGGTTTGCGTCTCCCCCTTGGAGGCGAAGAACTGAATATCGTCGACCAAGAGGGCGTCGAGGTCGCGGTATTCGCGGCGGAACTCCTCTTGGGTCCCGGATTTAATCGAGTTAACGAAGTCGTTCATGAAGTTTTCGCTGGTTACGTACTTGATCCGTACGCTAGGGTTGTGAAACTTCATGTTGTTAGCGATGGCTTGCATCAAGTGGGTCTTGCCTAGGCCGACGCCCCCGTAAATCAGGAGCGGGTTGTACTGGTCACCCGGGGACTCGGAAGCCGCAAAGGCTGAAGCGTAGGCCATCATGTTGCTACGTCCTTCAATGAAGGTTTGGAAGGTGTACTCCGGGTTGAGGGGCGTTTCCTCTTTAAAGGTCGACTGTGGCCGGGGCGGCGTTTGGGCCAGGGGGGTCGGATCGGTTGCCAACACGTAGTCCGGGCGAATTTCTTGGCCGGTGCGTTGGTAGACGATTTCGACGACCTGGTCGGTCAGCTGCTCCCAAAAGTCGCGGTGGTACTGGGAGGGCAGCTGGATGCGAAGCCTGCCGTTAGCGAAGTCGAGGGGTTTTGCCGGAGCAATTAAGTTTTTGTAAGTCGTATCGCCCTTAGACTTACGGAATGAATTTTGGATCGCTTCCCAAAGAGAATCGAGCTCAGTCAAAATGATTCCTCCTCTACGTCTGAATGCATTAGAAAAAATTTACAACCGATATTTTATCATTCCTGGCCGGAGTTTTCCACAGGTGGAAAAATTTAAAGCCAGTTATAAACAACGGTGTGTGGAAATTATCCCCAGGGGTGTGGAAAGGTGGAAAAACTGGGGCTTAATTCTATTTATCCACAGCTTAGTGGGGATATCCACCGCTCCAAACGCCGATCTGACCGCGTTTTCAAAAGTTATCCACCGGCTTGTGGATAACTTTACCCACCGGGGTGGGATAAGTCAAAAGCCCTTGGATAAGGCGGTGGATAAGTCGACGCCGCAAAAAGAAATACACAACGCTGTGGATTATTTGTGGAAAACTGTCAAGGGGAATTTATTTTTTTCGCCGACTTGGCGGTTCCTTCCCTCCCAAAAGTATGCTATACTTCAAAAGTATGTTTGAAGAGAGGACTCTTTTTAAACGGACGTTTTAATAAAGAAACTAAAAAAATCAGCTGCTAAGGAGGTGCAAAACAATGAAGCGCACATTTCAACCTAAGAAGCGCCACCGTGCCCGTGTTCACGGCTTCCGCGCTCGGATGAGCACTAGCAACGGCCGGAAGGTATTAGCCCGTCGGCGTCAAAAGGGCCGCAAGGCATTATCTGCATAATATCGTTACGTTAAGTAACCATAAAGGGGCCGGGCAGCCACATATACTGCAATCGTGATGTTGTAGTTGTCGTTGCCCGGCCCTTTTTTGGTTTAACGGGTTGGAGACTGACTAAATGAAAAAATCGTACCGAATAAAAAAGGAAAGCGACTTCCAACGGGTGTTTGAAACTCATAATTCAGTGGCCAATCATAAGTTTGTGATCTACCAGATGCAAAAACCGAACCAACCCCACTTCCGGGTCGGGATTTCGGTCGGTAAAAAGGTGGGCAACGCCGTCCAGCGGGGCTGGGTCAAACGACGGATCCGCCAAACCCTGCTCGAGGTTAAGCCCGAATTAAAGCAGGACGTTGACTTCTTGGTAATCGCCCGTAAATCGGCGGCCGACCTTTCAATGAAGGAAATCAAGAAGAATCTGGTCCATGCACTTACGTTGGCACACCTGTTTGAGGAAAAGTAAAGAGAGGATCAAGGTTTGAAAAAACACGGCAAAAAGGTCTTAAGTCTGACGGGGATCTTAGGGCTCACCCTGCTGCTGGCGGCATGTTCTAACAAGCCGATTACCAGTCACAGTACCGGGATTTGGGACCACTACATTGTTTACAACTGTTCGCGGTTTATTATTTGGCTGTCCAACATCTTTGGCGGTTACGGGATGGGGATCATCATCTTTACGATCATCATCCGGATCATCATCTTGCCACTGATGTTTTACCAGACCAAGTCCATGATGAAGACCCAGGAGCTGGCGCCGCAATTGAAGGCCCTGCAAAAAAAGTACTCGTCTAAGGACCGCGAAACGATGCAGCAGCTACAAATTGAGCAACAAAAGCTCTACAAGGAAGCGGGCGTTAACCCGTTTGCGTCGATGCTGCCACTGTTGATACAGTTGCCAGTCATGTGGGCCTTGTACCAAGCCATTTGGCGGACGGCCCAATTAAAGACGGGGACCTTCTTGTGGCTCCAGTTAGGACACACCGACCCCTACTTCGTCTTACCGATTCTGGCGGCGGTCTTTACCTTCATTTCTTCTTGGCTGTCAATGGCCTCGATGCCAGAAAAGAACTCGATGACCACGACGATGACCTGGGTAATGCCAATCATGATCTTCTTTATGGCCCTCCAGTTCTCGGCGGCCATCACCCTCTACTGGGTGGTCACTAACGCCTTCCAAGTGGTTCAGACCTTAGTGATCCAAAACCCGTTCAAGATTCGGCGGGAACGCGAAGCAAAGCAGGCGGCACAAAAGGCCAAGCAACGCAAGATTGAAAAAGTCAAGCGTCGGGCCTACTCTAGCAAGCGCAAGTAATTTAGAAATAGAATAAGAGGCCGGGAGAAAATGAAATTTTCCCTGCCTTTTTTTTCGAGGGGGAAGTCAATGAGTGAGTACCAAGGAAAAACGTACCAAGACGCCGTTTTAAAGGCGCAACAAGACCTGAACAAGCCGCAAGCGGAATTAACCATCACGGTGGTCGACCCTGGTCGGCGGGGCCTGTTTGGCCTGGGCGCCCGGCCGGTTAAGATTGAGGCGGTGGTCAAGAAAGTGGTTGAACCAGCAACGCCCACACTGTCATCGTCACCAGAAGAGGTGGCTCCGGTTCAACAAGAAGACCCCGCCGAGCAAACGCCTCAACTTATAGAAGAACCAGTGGCCACTGAGCAGCCAGAAGGCAATCCAGAAGGGGCGCCGGACGGTCAATTAAGCCCGGCGGAAATTGCCGCCCGCCACGAACAAAACCTCCATCGGATGTCGGCCGCCGCTACCAAGTTGGTCGACTACCTGGAGCAGGCCTACCGGGCACTAGGGGTCGACGTTTCAGCCACGGTTCAAAGTAGCGGGGCCAAGGACGTCACGATTGAGCTGAACGCACCAACGCCCGGGAGGGTAATTGGCTACCACGGGCGGCGGATCAACGCCTTTGAGGTGCTCAGTGTTGCCTTTTTAAACTACCAGGGGGTCAAGGACGCCCAGGTGACCTTAGACAGCGAAGGCTACCGGGCCAAGCGGGCGCAAACAATTACCCGGATTGGGGAGCGGGCGGTCACCGACGTCATCGCTAGCGGCCAAGCGGTCTTTTTGGACCCGATGCCGGCCAGGGAACGCAAACTCTTGCATAAGCAACTAGAGGATAATCCGAACGTCAAGACCTATTCGCAGGGGCGTGAACCCTTCCGCTCGGTCGTGATCGCCCCCAAATAATTGACAAGGGCGGGCAAAGTTCTTACAATAAATACGTTAAAATTGAAAACTTCGTTAGAGTAGTGAAAGTGCTTTGACCATGACCGCGGGAAACCGGGGCTTCGTGGAGGGGCACTTTTTTCTTTGAACGAGAAAGGACCAACAGATGGCAAATTCAGAGCAAGACACAATTGCGGCAATCTCGACCCCGGTTGGGGAAGGGGGGATCTCAATCATCCGGGTGTCCGGCGACCAGGCCCTAGACGTGGTAAGCCGGATTTTTAAGGGCAAGGATCTTCACCAAGTTAAAAGCCACACCATTAACTACGGGCACATCATCGATCCCGCAAGCGGGGAAACGGTAGATGAGGTAATGGTTTCGGTGATGTTAGCCCCCAAGACCTACACCAAAGAAGACGTGGTGGAAATCAACTGCCATGGGGGGCTGTTGGCGACTAACCGGGCCCTACAATTAACCTTAACCAACGGGGCGCGGTTGGCCGAACCCGGTGAGTACACCAAGCGGGCCTTTTTAAACGGCCGTTTAGACCTCTCCCAGGCCGAAGCGGTGATGGACCTGATCCGGGCCAAGACTGACAAGTCGATGAAGGTGGCCCTAAACCAACTCGACGGGGACCTGTCGCGGTTGATTAAGGCCCTACGCCAAGATATCCTGGACGTTTTGGCCCAGGTAGAGGTCAACATCGACTACCCCGAATACGACGCGGTCGAAGAGATGACCACTAAGATGCTAAAGGAAAAGGCCAGCGAGGTTCGCCAACGCTTGGAAACCCTCTTGCAAACGGCCAAGGAAGGCAAGGTCTTACGCGACGGCCTGGCCACCGCCATCATTGGGCGACCGAACGTCGGCAAGTCGAGCCTTTTAAACGCCCTCTTGCACGAGGATAAGGCGATCGTGACCGAAGTAGCGGGGACGACCCGTGACGTGATTGAAGAATACGTCAACGTGGCTGGGGTACCACTGAAGCTAATTGACACGGCAGGGATCCGTCACACCGACGATACGGTCGAAAAAATCGGGGTTGAGCGCTCCAAGCAAGCGATTGAAACCGCCGACCTGATCCTCTTGTTGATCGACTCCAGCCGCCCGCTGACCGAAGAGGACCGGGCGCTAATTGAGGCCACCGCACAAAAACCCCGGATGGTGATCTTTAACAAGACCGACCTGCCGGCCCAAGTTGACCTGGCTGAGCTAACCGAACTCGTTAACGGTGACCCGGTCATTCAGACCTCCATCTTGGAACACGCCGGGATGCAGGAACTGGGTCAAGCAATCGCCCACCGCTTCTTTAACGAGGGGATTGAATCTAATCGGGGCGCCGTGATGGTCACTAACGCCCGCCACATCGGCCTGTTGCACCAGGCAGTTGACTCGCTCAACGCCGTTTTGGAGGGGATCGAGGCCGGAATGCCGGTTGACCTGGTGCAAATTGATATGACCGACGCTTGGAACACGCTGGGGGAAATTACCGGCCAGACCTACCAAGACGAGTTGCTTGACCAGCTCTTTAGCCAATTCTGTTTAGGAAAGTAGAGGAAGAAACGAGAATGGAAACCAAAGTTGTTAACTACAACGGGGGCGACTACGACGTAATCGTTGTGGGGGCGGGGCACGCCGGCTCCGAAGCCGCCCTAGCCGCTGCCCGGATGGGGAATAAGACCCTCTTGATCACGATCAGCCTGGAAATGGTCGCCTTCATGCCATGTAATCCGTCACTCGGGGGCCCGGCCAAGGGGGTCGTGGTCCGCGAAATCGACGCCCTCGGCGGTGAGATGGGTCACAACATTGATAAGACCTACATCCAGATGCGGATGCTCAACACCGGGAAGGGCCCGGCCGTGCGGGCGCTGCGGGCACAAGCCGATAAGCACGCCTACCACCGCCAGATGAAGTGGACGATTGAAAAGGAAAAGAACCTGACCCTACGCCAAGGGGTGGTTGACGACCTGATCGTAGAAGACGGCACCGTCAAGGGGGTCATCACCAACACCGGGGCGGCTTACCACGCCAAGGCAGTGGTTTTGACGGTCGGGACGGCCGCCCGGGGTAAGATCATCATCGGTGAACTCCAGTACCAATCCGGCCCGAATAACTCTAAGGCCGCCGTTAAGTTGTCCGAAGCCCTGGAGCGGCTCGGCTTTGACCTCCAGCGGTTTAAGACTGGGACGCCGCCACGAGTGGACGGGAACACGATTGATTACTCCAAGACCGAGGAACAGCCGGGTGACCAAACACCAAACCACTTCTCCTTTGACACGCCGGACACTTCCTACATCCCGGTCAAAGACCAGATTTCTTCTTGGCTAACCTACACTAACCCGACCACCCACGAAATTTTACGTAACAACCTCGACCGCGCCCCAATGTTCTCTGGGGTGATCGAAGGGGTGGGACCACGCTACTGTCCGTCAATTGAAGATAAGATCGTCCGCTTTGCCGACAAGGACCGCCACCAGGTCTTCTTGGAACCGGAAGGGCGGGACACCGACGAGTTTTACTTGGACGGGCTGTCGACGTCAATGCCAGAAGAAATCCAGCACCAGATGATCCACTCGGTGGCCGGGTTGGAGCACGCCGAACTGATGCGGCCGGGTTACGCCATCGAATACGACGTGGTAGCCCCGTACCAATTAAAGGCCACTCTGGAAACCAAGTTGGTTAACAATCTTTACACAGCTGGGCAGACCAACGGGACCTCGGGGTACGAAGAGGCGGCCGGCCAAGGCCTGATCGCCGGGATTAACGCCGGCCTGCGCGCCCAGGGCAAGGAACCGTTTGTTTTGAAGCGCTCCGACGCCTACATTGGGGTGATGATCGACGACCTAGTCACCAAGGGAACCAAAGAACCTTACCGCTTGCTAACTAGCCGGGCCGAGTACCGGTTGATCCTACGCCACGACAACGCCGACCTTCGTTTGATGGAAAAGGGACATGCAATCGGGCTGGTGTCCGATGAGCGCCTGGCGGCCATGGAAGAAAAGAAGCAACGGGTGGAAGACGAAATCGCCCGCTTGAAGGACTTCCGGATCAAACCGGGGGAAGAAATTGACGCCTTTGTGGTGGCCCACGGTGATAAGCCGCTTAAGGACGCCATCGCTGCCGATGCCTTCTTACGCCGGCCGTACGTCGACTACCCAACCCTTCTGAAATTTGTTGATGCGCCGGCCGTTGAACTGGACCGCCAGGAAGTAGAACAGGTTGAGATTCAACTTAAGTACGCCGGCTACATCGAAAAAGAAGAGGCTAAGATTGAACGCCTCAAGCGGATGGAAGCTAAGCGGATTCCAGCCGATATTGATTACCAAGCTATTGAAGGCTTAGCCACGGAAGGGCGCCAAAAGTTGGAGCAGATTCGCCCGACCACCCTCGCCCAGGCCTCCCGGATCTCCGGTGTCAACCCGGCTGACCTGGCCATCCTGTCCGTGTACCTGCGGCAGGGAAAGTTGAAGTAACAAACACAAATTGTTTAATAAGTACGTGTTCGCTCAAATGGTCTGGTTTTAAATTTTAAATAACTGGTCTGGCGCCCTGATGAATAGTTAAAAAGATATGTTTAATGTGGCTGAACCCGCTTTCACACATAATTTATAAACTGACAAGGGATTGCGGGATTTTGACTTTGCCAAATCACCCATAATCATTGTATGATAGATTAAAAGATTCTTAAGGTGGTGCGCACCACCTTAGCTAATTGAGAAAGCGAGGATGCGTATGTTAAAAGAGTTTAAAGAGTTCATCGCCCGCGGGAACGTGATGGACCTGGCCGTTGGGGTTATCATCGGGGCTGCCTTCACGGCAATCGTGAAGTCGTTGGTTTCCAATTTGATTAACCCGTTGATCGGGATTTTCCTGGGGAAGATCGACTTGTCCAACCTGGTCTTTTCCATCGGTTCCGCCCACTTCCGTTACGGTTCCTTCTTAAACGAAGTGATCAACTTCTTGATCATCGCCTTCGTGGTCTTCTTGATGGTCAAGGGGATCAACAAGGTAATGCCAAAGAAGGAAGAAGAAGCAGTCAAAGAGGGCCCGTCCAAGGAAGAAGAATACCTTGGCCAAATTGTCGAATTGCTGAAGAAGCAAGATAAGTAAAGAAGTGGTAACCAACGCCGCTGTAAAGTAAAAATCCGGTTACTTCGTTATTGACGAAGTAACCGGATTTTATTTGTTGGAGGGATAGAATAGTGGGCTACCACTCCGTTCTAGTCGCGGTGGGCCTCCAAGTCGACCTCTGCTAGCGGAATCAACTTGGTCTTGTACTTGACCTTGTAGTAGATGTATAAGATCACAAACAACGGCACTGACATGTAGGTAATCAGGATGTTTTCCCAGTCAAGCTTAGCGAAAGCCCCCAGGTTTTGCCCCCCAACGGCGATTAGGCAGAGGATAAAGGCAAAGATGGGGCCAAACGGGAAGAGGGTGGCCTTGTAATTGAGGTCGCTGAGCTTGCGTCCCTGCTTGACGTAGGCACGCCGGAAGCGGTAGTGGGCCACGGCGATCCCGAGCCAGGCGATAAAGCCGGAGAGCCCGGAGGCGTTAATTAGGTAGTTGTAGGCTTCCTTGCCCAAGAACTGGGTGGCGAACACGGCTAGGGAGATCACCATCGTCCCGACCATGGCATAGATCGGAATCCCGCGCTTGTTGACGTAGCCAAAGATCTTCCAGGCAAAGCCTTCCTTAGCTTGGGTGTAAAGCATTCGGGTTGAAGCGTACAAACCGGAGTTGGCAGCCGACAACAGGGCGGTAAAGATCACGGCGTTCATGACTGAGGCTGCGGCAGCTAGTCCGGCCCGTTCAAAGACGATCGTTAGCGGGCTCATGGAAACGTCCTTGACGCTAGACGACAGGAGGTTCTTGTCGGTGTACGGCAGGATGCAAGCCATCACAAAGATCGACAGTAAGTAGAACAAGAGGATCCGCCAGAAGGTCGAGTGAATCGCCTTAGGAACGGCGTGTCTGGGGTCAGCCGACTCTCCGGCCGTGATTCCGACCAGCTCGGTTCCCTGAAAGGACATCCCGGCTACCAAGAAGACGGCAAACATTGACGGGAAGCCACCAACAAACGGTGCTTGTTTGTAAGTAAAGTTCTTTAAGCCGATGGCGGAGTGGCCCCCCATGATCCCGAAGATAACCAAAAAGCCGACCACCAAGAAGAAGCCGATCGTAACCACCTTGATAAAGGAGAGCCAATATTCGGTCTCCCCGTAAGATTTGACCGACAGCCAGTTGATCAGGGCGATTAGGACAAAGACGACGGACGAAAAAATCCATGACGGTAGGTGGGGGAACCAGAAGTTCATGACCACCCCGCAGGAAACGGCGTCAACAGTGATCGTGATGGTCCAGTTAAACCAGTAGTTCCACCCCATCGCAAAGCCAAAGGCCGGGTCGACGTAATCGGCAGAGTAGGTAACAAAGGAGCCGGTAGTCGGCGAGAAGGTCGCCATTTCCCCTAAAGAGGTCATCAGAAAGTAAACCATGATCCCCATTAGGGCGTAAACGACTAAGGCGCCCCCGGGACCGGCGGTAGCAATTGCCGAACCGGAAGCGATTAAGAACCCGGTCCCGATGGAACCACCCAAGGCAATCATCGATAAGTGGCGGGTCTTTAAGCTCCGCCGCATTTCGTGATTTTCGGTACCGGCGGCAGCGTCGGCTGAAGATTTCAAAAGAAGCCCTTCTTTCTAAATGGATAAAATTTCACAATTGATCAATCTATTCTAACATAAAATAAAACAAATACCGTAATATTCGTCAGATATTCATAAAAAGACAGGTGGAACATTAGAAATCCTTAAGGGTTCGATCGGTTTACATGAACGGGGAAAAAGACTATCATTATATAGATTTTACGGCGCTTTGCGGGTCCATTGGGGAGAGATATTTCCCGGGAAATGACCCAGACAAAACGAGAATTGGAGTTGAAAACAATGTGTGGAATTGTTGCGTTCGTGGATAATGAGAAGCCACAACAAAAGGAAGTTCAAATTCAAAAGATGATGAACCGGATTATCCACCGGGGACCGGATGATTCCGGAATGTTTGTTGACGAGCAGGCGGCATTAGGTTTTCGCCGGTTGTCCTTTATCGACGTTAAGTCGGGGAACCAACCCATCTTTAACGAGGACGACTCAAAGGCGGTCATCTTCAACGGGGAAATCTATAACTTTAAGCCCCTGCGAGAAGAATTAATTAAGGCCGGTCACACCTTTAGTACTCATACCGACACCGAAGTTATCCTGCACGGGTACGAAGAGTGGGGTGAAGGCGTCGTCAAGAAGCTACGCGGGATGTTCGGCTTCGTTATTTGGAACCGGGAGACCGGCGAAATGTTTGGGGCTCGCGATCACTTCGGAATCAAGCCGCTGTATTACGCCAAGATGAACGGGACCTTCTTTGTCGGTTCCGAAATCAAGTCCTTCTTGGATCACCCGAACTTTGATAAGCAATTGAACAAGGAAGCCTTAAAGCCGTACATGACCTTCCAGTACCCCGCTACTGATGAAACCTTCTTTAAGGGCGTTTACCGCCTGCCAGAGGGTCACTTCTTCCGTTACAAGAACGGCGAATTCTCAATGGAACAGTACTGGGACGCCGACTTCTCCCCGGACAAGGAAAGCTTCAACCAGGCCGTCGATAAGATCGAAGCGGCCGTTGACGAATCGGTTAAGGCCCACTCCTTTGCCGATGCCGGGATCAAGGTTGGTTCCTTCTTGTCAGCTGGGGTGGACTCCTCTTACGTAACGGCGATGATGCGCCCTGACAACACCTTCTCGATCGGGTTTGACTCCCGCTACGACGAAACCAAGCAGGCCCGCGAACTGGCCGAAAAGCTGAAGCTGAAAAACACCGACAAGAAGCTGACCAACGAGGAAGCCTTCAACGCCTTTCCGACCATCCAGTACTACCTGGACGAACCGGATTCTAACCCGTCCGTGGTGCCGTTGTACTTCTTGACCAAGTTGGCTAAGGACAACGGCTACAAGGCGATGTTATCCGGGGAAGGGGCCGACGAACTCTTTGCCGGCTACACCGACTACGGCTTCAACACTTCCTCTAAGCCGATCCGCTGGGTAACCGACCAGATGCGTAAGTTGCCACAACCAACCCGCTACAAGATTGGGGAATGGCTGAAGAACCACAAGAACTTCCACGGTCGTTTGCACATGTACCACGCCATGGCCCCGGCCCGCGAAGACTTCGTCGGGCAAGCCTACATCTTCTCGCCAGAAGAGGCGAGCGACGTCTTGAACAAGGACTTTGATTGCGGACCAACGATCCAAGAAATCCTGGCCCCGTACTTTGACAAGATCGAACCAAAGGATATCGATGAAGTGGCCAAGCGCCAATACGTGGACCTGCACCAGTGGATGCCAGGTGACATCTTGCTCAAGGCCGACAAGATGAGTATGGCGAACTCCCTAGAATTACGGGTGCCGCTCTTGGATAAGGAAGTCATGAACGTGGCTTCCCACACGCCAACTAAGTACCTCTTTAACTACAAGGGGACCAAGTGGGCCTTCCGGATGGCCGCTAACCGGCACCTGCCAGAGGAATGGGCGACCCGGCCGAAGATGGGCTTCCCGGTTCCAATTCGCGAATGGCTCCACGAAGACAAGTACTACCAAGAAGTACGGGCCCTATTTGAAGAGGACTTCGTTAAGGAATTCTTCGACCAGGACAAGATCTTGCAGTTAGCCGATGACAACTACCACCAAAAGATCGACGGCCGCCGTAAGTTGTGGACGATTTACACCTTCTTGGTATGGTACAAGCTCTACTTTATCGATAACTACGTGCCGGAATACACGAAGCAAGCGGATGCTGAGGTAATGCAATAATGACAATGACGCTAAGCGAAATTATCACGGTCTTAAAGGACGCAGGGTTGTTCAAGGAATTGATTGTGGCCGGCAAGTGGCACGACCGGGCGCCGGAGGAGTTGGCCAACCGCACCGTGTTAGACCTGTCTTACGACTCGCGGACGGTCAAGGAGGGGACCCTCTTCTTTTGTAAGGGCCTCAAGTTTGATCCTAAGTACCTGACGATGGCCGCTAACCAGGGGGCGAGTGTGGCGATGGCCCCGGCGGATTACTCCGCCCAGTTAAAAACTAGTGAGCATCCTGACTTACCCCAAGTGATCGTTACCGATATTCAAAAGGCGATGGCGACCGTGTCCCGGGCCTTCTTTGGCTTCCCGGACCGCAACCTGACCGTGATTGGCTACACCGGGACCAAGGGGAAGACGACCTCGGTTTACTTCACCCGCCACGTCATGGCCAAGGCCCTGGGGAAAGTGGTCGCCCAGCTTTCCTCGATTGACGAGTGTTTGGACGGCGAAACCTTCATCCCGGCCCACTTAACGACGCCGGAGTCCTTAGACCTCTTTAGGATGATGAAAGAGGCCGTCGACAACCAGATGAAGTACCTGGTGATGGAGGTTTCTTCCCAGGCCTATAAGAAGTCGCGGGTCTTTGGCCTGCCCCTTGATATCGGCGTATTTTTAAACATCTCGCCCGACCATATTAGTCCGGTGGAACACCCGAGCTTTGAAGACTACCTGGCCTGCAAGAGTGAAATCATCGACAACTGCAGGATCCTCGTCGTTAACCGGGAGTGCAGTCAGTACGATTACCTGGCCGAAAAGGCACACGACCTGGGCAAGCAGGTAATTTCATTTGGGAGCGATCAATCGGCGGCCGATTACCAATACCGACTGGGTGAACACGGTTACTTCACCGTTACCACCGCTAACCCGGCCCTGCCTAAGCTTGACGGCGATTTTCGAGTTATGATGCCGGGGGACTTTAACGTCGCAAACGCCCTGGCCGCATTGACCGTGGCGGCCCAAGTGGCCCCGGTCAGCGAGGACTTTCGGGCGGGCCTGGCCGAAACGACCGTGCCAGGACGGATGGAATTTATCAAGGACAAGCAGGGCGTGGTGGCCTGCGTCGATTACGCCCACAACTACTTGAGCCTGACGGCCAGCTTCAACTTCATGAAGCACGAATTTAAAGATGGCCGCTTGATCGTGGTGATCGGGGCGGCTGGGGGCAAGGCCGAATCCCGCCGTAAAGACATTGGGCGCGCCCTGTCCCAGTACGCCGATGTGGCGATTTTAACCTCTGAGGATAACTTCTTTGAAGACCCTCACCAGATCGCCGCTGACATTAAGGAAAACATTGATAACCCCGACCTCGAGGTCATCGTCAACGTTGACCGTAAGGCGGCAATTGAGCAGGCCTACGCAATGGCTAAGCCTGGCGACGCCCTCTTTATGGCCGCCAAGGGACGGGAAACCTTTATGCACGAAAAGGGCAAGGACGTTCCTTACCAAGGCGACTACCAGATTACTAAGCAATTGATGGAGAAATAATGCGATGACCCTGCAAATAATCGACCAAGTTCACATTGATACTAACTCGGCCATTTCTTTGCTGACCGAACACGGCCTCTTGGTGCGGACGGAAAACTACCGCCAGCACTTCTTCTACCACGTTGAGTACAATTCCAAGCTCGTTCAGTCCGAAACCCTCTTCTTTTGTAAGGGTGCGGCCTTTAAAGAGGATTACTTAAACGAGGCGATTGACCGCGGGGCAACGGCTTACGTGGCCGAACAAAGCTACCAAAACGGGGCGACGGCCCTGATCGTCACCAACATCCAACGGGCGATGGCGCTGCTATCCAACGCCTTTTACGGTTTCCCGTCCAACGACCTCTTTGCGATTGGGATCACCGGGACCAAGGGGAAAACATCGACGGCCTACTTCGCCGCCACGGCCCTGAACCTGGGGACCGACGACCGGACCGCCTTGATCTCAACTTTAAATACTTCGTTGGGCAAGGGTGACGTCTTCAAGTCCAAGTTGACCACCCCTGAATCGTTAGACCTCTTTCGCTATCTACGCCAAGCCGTCGATAATGGGATGACCCACCTAGTGATGGAAGTCTCTTCGCAATCCTACTTGCTCGACCGGGTCTACTCCCTACACTTCGGGATCGGGGTCTTTTTGAATATTTCCAGCGACCACGTTGGTCAAAACGAGCACCCCGACTTTGCCAACTACCTCTTTTGCAAGGAGCAGCTGCTCTTAAATTCCAGCGTTTGCGTGCTAAACACCCAGATGGACCATTTCGAAGAGGTTTACCAGGCCGCCAAGGTCTCGACGGCCCCGGACAAGATTTACCTGTTCGGGGAAGCCGGCAGTCACCCTGACTTAGACCTAGCTTACCAAATCCAGTCAACCGGCTTGGCTGGTTCTAACTTCCAGTTAACCGGGGTGAGTGACCGCGGGAGCGCCCTGATGTTAGATGGGGAGTACCAGTCCAGCGTGGCTGGCGATTACAACGTGGGTAACGCCACGGCCGCCGCTATTTGTGCCGCCATTGGTGGGGTCAAAAAGAAAACCATCCAGGAGGCCTTTGGGCAGGTCCACATCGCCGGTCGGATGGAAGTGATTAGGACCCAAGAGCACGGCACGGTCTACGTTGATTACGCCCACGACTACGCCTCCGTTAAGCGTCTCTTAGCCTTTTTAAAGGGCCAGCAACACCAAGGAGAGCCGAGCCAGATTACGGTGGTCTTAGGGGCGCCTGGTAACAAGGGGGTTTCACGGCGGCCGGACCTCGGTAAGGCCCTAGCTGAAGAGCGGGTCAACCGGGTAATTTTGACGACCGATGATCCCGCCTTTGAAGACCCCCAGGCGATCGCCGCGGAAATTGACGCCCACATCGATCACGATCGGGTTGGCCGAGTCGAATACGTGGCCGATCGCAGGGAAGCGATTGAAACGGCAATCCAAGCCGCCCGGGCGGGGGACCTAGTTGTCCTCGCCGGTAAGGGGACCGACCAGTACCAAAAGGTGGCAGGGGTGGATACCCCCTACCCTGGCGACATCGCCGTTGCCCGCCAAGTGATCGCCCATCTGGAGGGGTAACGTCTGACTAGGAGAAACGCTACCTTTGTTGTAAGATAAGGGTGATCAATAAAAAAGCGGGGCTAAAATTTAAAATGAAAGCACTACGACAAACCTTAAGCTGGATAATCCCAGTGGCGATCGGGCTCATCATCGCGTTGCTAGTGAAGCAATTTGCCTTCCAGCTCGTGAAAGTGGACGGGCCATCGATGCAACCCAACCTACAAAATAACGAACGGGTGGTGGCCGTTAAAACATCGAAGATTCACCGCGGTAGCGTCATCGTCTTCGATGCCAACGGGGTTGACCCCCAGGTATCGCAAACGACCGACTACGTTAAGCGGGTAATCGCCTTACCGGGTGACACGGTGGAAGCCAAGAACGGCTACATCTACGTCAACGGTAAGAAGACCAACCAATCCTACATCTCTAAGTACCAACGAACGACCGGGACGGGGAATTGGACTTTAGCGTCAATTTCCGAAGAGAATAACTGGATGAAGAATATGGGCGCCACCAAGGTCCCAAAGGGAATGTACTTTGTTTTGGGGGACCACCGTTCGGTCTCTAACGACAGTCGTTACTGGGGCTTTGTGCCGAAGAATAAGATTGTCGGGGTCGTCAAGGTGGGCTTTTGGTCCTCGAGCACCAAGCAGCATAAGTACAACGTTAACCAGCTCTGGAAGCATTACTTTACGGGGAATTAGCTAAAAAGGCGACGATGACTAATTCGGTCATCGTCGCCTTTTTAATCTTCGGTGGTTACTCAGAGAACGTGCTTCCCAACCACAGGCCTAGTGGCTAAGTCTGGCCACAGAACGCCGCTGTCGCGTTAACCTATGCCAACGGCCTGTCGAGTAGGTTGGTGAGCACTTCCATTCTTTGTTTCATATGAAACGACCTAGTTCACCTGACTAGTACCGTCGTTGTAATTTAAGGTGACGCCGGGTTGGACGTTAAAGATGTACACGTGGAACTTAACGGCGTCGCTGCCGACCGCTTGGGCCTCCATTTCCACCCCGCGGGCGAGGAGTTCGTTGCCCCGGAAGATCGGGGTAACCCGGTAGCGAACGTAGTGGTCCGGGGATTGCTTTAGGTAAGCGGCCACTTCGTCTTCGTACTTGAGCATGTCGGGGTCGTTTAACTGGCGGGTCCCGGTAATCAGATTTTTGAAGTTATTGTTTTGCCCGGTTAGCTGGTAGCCAATTAGGTGTGAGCGGTTGTAGAGCCACTGACCATTGACGCGTTTGTTATGCCAACCAGTCGGGTCGACGGTCAGGGCTTCCCGTTTGACGGTGGGCATCAGCGATTGGTTGAGCATCGCATTGGCCGCCCCGGGACGGTTATACTGGTCCAAGTTCCCGTAGCTTTGCCAAGCGCCGTTTGCAAGGGACAAGTCGGCTTCCGAGAAGCTTGGTTGATTATTGTCAACGGTGATGACGTCTTGGCCGGTATAGTCCAGGTTGGCTAAATTAGTGCCGGCTTGGCTGGATTGCTTGCTGGGGGTTGCCGGTTGGACGCCGTAGTCGCTAAGTTCTTCCTTGGTTTCTTTAATCTGCTTTTGCAGGTGGGTGATCTTTTTTTGGAGGGCCTGGTTTTCCTTGCTAAAAGAAGCGGCCCGCCGTTGGTCGGTACGGTCGTAACTGTAACTGCTGGAAGCGGGACTGGCCACGACCGCCGATTCCTTAGTGCCGGAGTGGGTGACTAGGCCCACGGTCATTAAGAACAGTGCGGCAAAGCCGAGGACGGAGATGGTCGCTTTGTGGTGGAAGTTTTTCATCTTGCTTACCGTCCTGACTTCGTGTAACCAGCGTTAATCGCTTCTTGCTCGGTGCTGAAGTAAACGGCGTTGCCGGCCTTGATGTGGTAAGTGGCTTGGGTCGGCAAGTGGTACTTCTTGGAGCGGGCATCGCCGACGATGACATTGGAGCCGTTCCCGGTGGCGACGGTTCCCGCAGTGGTCGTTGACGTAGCGGCGCCGTAACTTGGTTGCGTATCGGCGTCAGTAGCGTTAGCACTGGCTGCCTGAGCGCTAGCCGCTGCCTCTTTAGAACTAGCTTCCTCACTGCTAGACTCGGCGGCGCTCAATTGTTCCTTGAGGCTGGCTAGCTTGGCGCTCAAGGAGTCGCGTTTAACCAACAGGCTGTCGTGGGCCTTGCTTTCCTTAACCATGGAGGAGTGGCCGAGTTTTTTAATAATCACCGTCGGCTTTTGCGCGGCGTCAACGTTAGTGGTGGTACCAATGGCGGCGGTAAAGAGGGTCAAAGTGGCAATGATCAGGGTTAGGCGCCACCAAAATGGACGCTTAGCATGGTTGCCTTGCTTGAGGGACCAAAGCAGGGTGCCGATGGTTAATAGACAAAGAGTTACGATAAAGATCTTCAATTGATTTTTCTCCCGATAAAAGTGTTAAAGACGACAAAGAGGCTGTGGCAAACTTGCCATAGCCTCTTTGTATATGGATTTAGCGTGGATAATAAACGGCGGCTGACGCCTAGTCCGTCCTATTAGGGTTTCCTCGCTTAATAATTAGTCTTCGCGTGAGTAAGTAGCAACGTCGTGTAAGATGAGGTCCAAGAAGTCTTGCTTGGACATGCTTACTTGATCCTTTTCCCCGTACTTGCGGACGGAAACGGTGCCGTTAGCCACTTCGTCTTCCCCAACTACCAGGGTGTACGGAACCTTTTGGGTCTGGCTTTCGCGAATCTTATAACCCATCTTTTCGCTGCGGTGGTCAACGACGGTCCGCAGTTGGGCTGCCCGGAATTCACGGGCCAAGTCATCAGCGTAATCACCGTGCTTTTCATCGGAAACCGGGATGATGTTGACTTGGTTTGGTGCCAACCAGGTTGGGAAGGCCCCCTTGTAGATTTCGGTCAGGTAGGCCACGAAGCGTTCCATGGTGCCGACCACCCCACGGTGGATCATGACTGGGCGGTGTTGCTTACCGTCTTCACCAACGTAGTGGAGGTCAAACTTTTCAGGCAGCATGAAGTCCAGTTGGATGGTGGACATCGTTTCGTCGTTGCCCAGGGCGGTCTTGGTTTGGATGTCCAGCTTTGGTCCGTAGAAGGCCGCTTCCCCTTCGGCTTCGTAGTAGTCCAGCCCCATGGAATCCATGGCGGCCTTTAACATGGATTGACTGCGTTCCCACATTTCATCGTTAGCGAAGTACTTTTCGGTGTTCTTCGGGTCACGGTAGGATAAGCGGAAGGTGTAGTCGTTGATGTTGAAGTCCTTGTAGACGTCCATGATCAGCTTCAAGATCTTGGCGAATTCGTCTTGGATTTGGTCTAGGGCCACGAAGGTGTGACCGTCGTTTAAGGTCATTTCCCGGACCCGTTGCAAACCGGAGAGGGCCCCGGACTTTTCGTAACGGTGCATCATCCCGAGTTCGGCGATCCGCAGTGGCAGTTCACGGTAAGACCGGATGTGGTGCTTGTAGATTTGGATGTGGGATGGGCAGTTCATTGGCCGCAGTTCGAGCAGTTCGCCGTCACCCATGTCCATTGGCGGGAACATGTCTTCGCGGTAGTGGTCCCAGTGACCGGACGTCTTGTAGGCGTCGAGGTTCATCAAGACAGGGGTGTAGACGTGTTCGTAGCCATCGCCAACTTCCTTGTCGATCACGTAACGTTCGATCGTCCGGCGAATTGTGGACCCCTTTGGCATCCAGTACGGCAACCCGGCACCGACCTTTGGATCAACGAAGAACAAGTCGAGTTGGTTCCCGATCACCCGGTGGTCACGTTCGCGGGCTTCTTGGCGGGCCTTCAAGTCGGCTTCCAGGTCTTCCTTCTTGAAGAAGACGGTCCCGTAAATCCGTTGGAGCATTGGGTTAGAGGACATCCCCTTCCAGTAAGCCCCGGCCACGGAGAGGAGCTTAACGTTCTTAACGAGGTTAGCGTACAGCATGATGGGTGCCTGGGCTAAGATCGTTGTGTCGCCCATCTTGTAGAGGGATACTTGACCGTCTTCGGCGTTTTCCTTAAGTAGTTCGCTGGAGAATTGGTCACCTTCAACGGCCTTAACGGCGTCGTCAACGCTGACCTTGACCAGTTCGATCTTGAGGTTTTCCTTGGCTAACTTCTTAACGGCTCTTTCCAAGCCTTCCAATTCGTCAGCGGAGACTTGTTGGTTGTCCTTATCGGAGTCAACGAAGAATTGGTCTTCTTCGGCAACGGCTTCCCCGAGGCGGATTCCCTTGAATTGGTCTTGCAAGGCAGCCTTGAGTAAGAGGGCGGCGACTTGGCGCAGGGCGTCTAAACTTTCCTTTGATTCACGGTCGACCTTTTCAACGGTCCCGTTTGGTAACATGATGGCAACTTGTGGCATGTAAACTCCTCCTTTGGAATAAAAAAACGCCCCTAACGCTACCCACTTTGGCAACGTTAGGGACGTTGAAAATAACAACTTCAGCGTGGTTCCACCCATCTTCAGGATTTAAAATCCTCTCTATGGTGTGGTAACGGGCACGACCCGGTCCCCCTTATTTCGGGGGGCAAGAAATGGGGTGGTACCTTAACTACTCCGTGTAAAGGTGCTTCCAGCCATGGCACCCTTCCCTGGTTTACCGCTTGTAGTTAGGCGTATCCCGCATTTGAAACGATTATAGCATGCTCAAGGGGCATGTCAAGGCGTGGCTTAGTTTTATTGGTTTGCCGTGCCACCTTGGGGTCCGTTTTGGGTGGTAGTGTCAGAGCCATTTTTATCAGTGCTGCCACTATTGCCACTATTGCCACTATCAGAACCATTGCTATCACCGGTACTGCCATTACTACCAGTTCCCGTTCCGCCATTGTTACCGTACCCGTAGGTATTAGTGTTAGTGGTGTTGGTGTAAGTCGACTGGTTATCGTTACTGCTAGAAGCAGAGGAACCGGAGGAGTACACGGAAGAAGAACTCGATTCCGGTTTAGAGTATGAGTAGGTGTAGGTTTCCTGGTAGTCGGTAGAAGAAGAACTCGAGGACTTCTTGCTGCTACTCTTCTTCTTGTGTGAACTGGACTTAGAGCTTGAAGAAGTCGAGATTTCGTCGGAGCTGGTGTTAACCGGGTTTTGTTGCTTGACCACGAAAACGGCGATCATGACCACCAGGATGGCCAGCAAGATGCCCAACGCCAAGCGGAAGAGTTTCTTTTGCTTGCTAACGGGCTTTTTAGGCCGTCGGTTAGGCCCCTTGCGGTTGGCGGCGGTGGCCATTGGGGCTACCGGGCGCCGGCGCTTTGGCCGTTTCGGCCGCCGTGGGCCCCCAAAGAGACTAGCGAAAAAGCCCGGCTTCTTCGGTCCCCGGCGGCGGGGCTTACGGCGTTTTGAATTCGTGCGATGACTCTTTTTGGTATCGTAGAGTTCGACGCGCGATAAATGCTGTTGTTCATCGTCGTGATTGTTATTCAAAGTCGTCACCTCTCATTATTTAGGGCTAATAATTTAGCACACGTGATGGATCTTTTCGTATTATAACACGAAAGGCGGATTGCAAAAGGAAAGCCCGCGGAAAAGAATTCCCGTGGGCTTTGGGTGTCAGCGAAGCCGAAACGATTGGGAGGAGACAGGCTTCGTTGACGAAGAAGAAAAATCAATTGAGGATGGTTATAATATACCGCCGGGTAATGAAAAAGGTGTGAAGGGCGGGTAAGGAAAGATTAAAAGTAATTAAGAAAGATCAAGGGAGTAGCAAATAACCTACCTAACGGGCTATTTGCTACTCCCTTATTGTTGATTGTTAAGATAACGTCGCCGGCCTAGTGGCTAAGTCCAATGGTTGGATCGCACTTCCCTTATTTTTCCCAGGTGTGCTTTTCGCGTTCGGCCGCTAGGCGCCGGTCACCCCGGATTAATTCGAAACAAGTCCAAGCTAACAGAACCACGATGACCACGATCGAGATCCAAGCTAAGACGTCGGATAGCCCCTTGGACCAAATGCCGAAGCCTTCATAGGTTTGCGGCAGGTTGTAGAGGTTTAAGAAGGTTAAACCGATGACCGAAATCCAGCCGAGGACCCGGACCCACAGCGAGTTCTTGAACTGGCCCATTTCGGTGTCGCTGTTAGTCATGATTAACAGTGGCAGCATCGAGAATGGAAGGGCGAAGGCCAAGAAGACCTGGGAGTTTTCCATCAGTATGTTTAACGAGGCGTGCTGATCAATGGTTGATTCGTGCGCCGTCATTGCCACGCAGACCAAGACAGGAACCACCGATAAAAGCCGGGTGATCAGGCGCCGGGCCCACAGTGGCATCTTCATGTGGACAAACCCTTCCATGATGACCTGACCAGTCAGGGTCCCGGTAATGGTGGAGTTTTGCCCGGAAGCCAACAGGGCGATGGCAAATAAAGTTGATAAGACCCCGGACTTGGCCACGGCGATCAAGAGGCCGTTGCTTAACATGTCAGTGTTGTTTAAGGCATCGTACAAGCCGAAGAAGGAAGAATCTTGGACGGCACCGTTCTTGAAGACGGCTACCCCCATGATCAACAGGAGGGCGTTGACGAAGAAGGCCAGGGTTAATTGAATGTTAGAGTCCCAAGCGGTGAAGCGAACCGTTTGCTTGATGTCTTCAGCGTTAGTGTGGTCAATCTTACGCGTTTGGGAAATGGCGGAGTGTAGGTACAGGTTGTGGGGCATCACGGTCGCCCCGATAATCCCCAGCGAACCGGTCAGCGGGGAAATTCCGCCCACCACTGGTTCCTTGGCGATCGCTTCTTTAGTCGGGAGCAAGCCCTTGAAGACGCCGGCCCAGTCGGGGTGGGACAGGGCAACTTGGTAGGCGAAGACCGCTAAGATCACGAGGATCAAGCAGGCCACGATCGCTTCGATCTTCCGGAAACCGATCTTGGTCAATAACAAGAGCACCAAGACGTCTAAGACGGTGATGAAGACCGCTAAGACTAACGGAATGTGGAAGAGCAAGTTCAGGGCGATCGCCGCCCCGATAACTTCGGCAATGTCAGTCGCCATGATGGCTAACTCGGTCATTAACCACAAAATCACCCCAAGGGCCTTCCCTGTACGGGCGCGGATGGCCTGCGCGAGGTCCATCTGGCTTACGATCCCAAGTTTGGCAGCCATGTACTGTAACAACATCGCAATCAAACTTGAGATCAGGATGGTCGTCATTAAGGTGTATTGAAACGATTGGCCCCCGGTGATCGAAGTTGACCAGTTACCGGGATCCATGTACCCCACGGCAACGAGTGCCCCGGGACCAGAGTAGGCGAACAGGGTCCTAAAAAAGCCCTTGCCATGTGGGACCTCAACCGTCCCGTTAATTTCTTCTAGTGATTTACCGTTTGCGTGTTCAATTAAGCGCAGCTTACGGTGTTGATTCTTTGTGTTATCCACGCCAAATCCTCCCCTCATGATTATGGTTTTAAATGTTCAGCGAGCTTTCTAATTAACTTCCCGGAACACCTTTGTTAGGTTAGCATAAAAAAGTGATTTGTGCAACATAAGATTGGCGTAATGACGGGATTTAGCGGGTGCTAAAAGGAGCCGCTTTCAAACCTCTTTTCTGGTTGGTGGGGGTAAGGAAATAATTTCACAAAAAAACATATGTCAACCGGTTGACTTTGGCTAAATGGTTGAATATACTAATCACCATAAAGTTATTAAATTCACAAGAGAGAAGGATTTTACGATGAAGGCATTGGTATTACAAGGGATTAAGGATCTGGCAGTCCAAGACTACGAGGTTCCCGAAATCAAACCAGACGAAGTTTTAGTTCACACCGCGTTCGCCGGAATTTGTGGGACCGACAAGGCCCTTTACGCAGGGTTGCCGGGTTCTGCTTCCGCCGTTCCACCCATTGTTTTAGGTCACGAAAACTCCGGGGTCGTTGCCAAGGTTGGCGCAAACGTCACTAACGTTAAGGTTGGCGACCGGGTAACGGTGGACCCGAACATCTACTGTGGGCAGTGCAAGTACTGTCGGACCCAACGCCCAGAATTGTGTGAACACCTAGACGCCGTTGGGGTGACCCGTGATGGGGGCTTTGAAGAATACTTCACGGCGCCGGCCAAGGTGGTTTACCCAGTGCCAGCCAACGTTTCCTTGAAGGCGGCGGCCGTTGTGGAACCAATCTCTTGTGCCATGCACGGGGTTGACCTTTTGACCACCCACCCGTACCAAAAGGCCCTCGTGTTAGGGGACGGGTTTGAAGGACAACTCTTCGCCCAAATTTTAAAGGCTCGGGGGATTCACGAAGTTATCCTGGCCGGCCGCTCCGAAGAAAAATTGGCCAACAACCGCGAACACTTTGGCGTCAAGACGATCAACACGACTAAAGAAGAACTGCCAGAAGCCGCCTTTGACATCGTCGTGGAAGCCGTTGGGACCCCGGCGACCCAAGAACAAGCATTGGCTGCGGCGGCCCGGGGCGCCCAAGTCCTGATGTTTGGGGTCGGGAACCCGGACGACAAGTTCTCCGTTAACACTTACGACGTCTTCCAAAAGCAATTGACCATTCAAGGGGCCTTCATCAACCCGTACACCTTTGAAGACTCAATTGCCCTCTTGGCCAGTGGCAAGGTGGACCCACTGCCGCTGTTCTCCCACGAACTGGAATTCACCCAGGTGGAAGACTTTGTTTCCGGTAAGTTAGGCAAGGTTTCCAAGGCGATCGTTAAGGTTGGTGGCGAAGAAGCCTAACCCCTGGCATTAACGCAAATCTATAGTAGAATTAGGAGAGTTCCGTAACGGGACCCTCCTATTTTTATTAAAAAAGTTGACACGGTGTCACCTCGCGATTAGAATGGCCTTAATCGAGTGACACGGTGTCACTATGAGAAAGAAGTGGACGAAAAGATGCCAAGTTCAACCTTTACTAATCTTCCAGATGAAAAACGGCAACGGATTGAAGCCGCCCTGTTAAACGAGTTCAGCAACCACACCCTGGCAACGGCCCAAGTGGCCCGCATCGTTAAGGATGCCCAGATTGCCCGGGGGGCCTTTTACAAGTACTTTGACAATCTCACGGACGCCTATTCCTACATGTACCACCTGCTGGCTGCCAAGCTGGGGAGCCGGGATGATATGAAGCGCCGTCACCTACAGACGGCTACGGAATACATCCAACGGGTGCGCGACCTCGCTGACACGTCTGGCAGCCTGCGTAACTTCTTTGTTTTGCACTACACGGCCAACGAGGGGTTGCTACCCGATCCCTTACCGGCCAAGGTTAAGGCAATGATGGATGATCAACGGTGGTCAGCCATGATGCTAATTCACGAAAGCATCAAGGAGTGCCTCGTGGATCCGGAAAACGAAGATTTGATTTTGAAACGGTTGGAACGTGTCTTGCGGGTCCTTTTAAAAGAGGGGGAAACCGAAGATGTTTCTAGCAATCAAAGAGATTCTTCACGAGAAGGTGCGCTACGGCCTCATCGTGACGATGGTGGTCTTAACTAGCTACCTGATGTTTTTGTTGATGGGGATGATGTTTGGCTTGGCTAGTGAGAACACGGTCGCCATTGAATCGTGGGGAACCAAGGCGGTCGTTTTGAATAAAAACGCCAACGTTAGCCTTAGCCAGTCCCTGATCGCACCAAGCCAACTGCCTAAGTTAACCAAGCACGAAGCCGAGCTCGGCTTAGTCCCAGTGGTGATGGAAACGGTCGGTCAAAAAGAGAGCCACAAGACCTCCCTGCAGTTCGTGGGGCTCAAAGAAGACCAGTTTATCGCCAAGGATAAGTTAGCAATTACCAGTGGTCACCGGGTACAGAGGTCCAACCAGCTGGTTTTAGACGAATCCTTGAAGGATAAGGGCTACCGGCTCGGGTCCAAGGTGAAATTTGGTAATTCAGCGACCGAGTACACGGTGGTCGGATTTGCTAAGGATGCCAAACTAAACATTTCTTCCATTGCCTATGGGGACCTCAGCGTCTGGCAAAGCCTGCGCGGGGTCGGTAACCAGTTTGTCGCTTCCGGAATCATTAGTGACCAAGCCAAGCCGGCAGTGACGGCGGGTCTAGCATCCTACTCGGTCAACACCTTCATTGAGAAGTTGCCGGGCTATTCCGCTCAAAACACGGTCTTTGAGTTCATGATCGGCTTTTTGATGGTGATTTCCGTGATTATCATCGCCGTCTTCTTATACATCCTGACGATGCAAAAATTGGCCAACTACGCGGTTTTACGGGCACAGGGAATCCCAGCCCAACGCCTGATTAACGCCACCTTGGGGCAGGCCTTGATCCTGATGGTGGTCGGGGTGATCATTGCCTTGTTATTAACGGTGGTGACCGGGGCGGTACTACCAACCGCGGTGCCAATACTTTTTAACTGGCCGCTAACGATTGGAGTAGCGGTGGCCCTGGTGGTGATGGGGGTCATTGGGGCCCTCTTGCCCGTCCGGGTGATTAAAAAGATTGACCCGCTAGATGCCCTGAACTAAGGAGGAAGCGTTATGACTGCAATCGAATTACGTAACGTTGAAAAGTACTACGGACAAGGGATTGCCCGGGTTCACGTTTTGTCTGACGTGAACTTTAAGGCTGAACTGGGCAAGCTTAACCTGGTGATTGGCCCGTCCGGCTCGGGGAAGTCCACCTTCTTAACGATCGCCGGTGGCCTCCAGCAGCCATCTGAGGGACAAGTTTTGATTGACGGCCAAGAGATCTCAGCCCTGTCTGGTAAGCAACGCGATCGGTTACGCCTGGATAAGATCGGCTTCGTTCTCCAGTCTTACAACCTGCTCCCTTACTTAACGGTGGGGGATCAGTTCGCCCTGGTTGACCGGATGCGCCACGGTAACCTTTCCAAGGGGGAATTAGGGGACCTGTTAAAAGACCTTGGGATCGAAAAACTGATCCACAAGTACCCGGGCGAACTGTCCGGGGGGCAAAACCAGCGGGTGGCCATCGCCCGGGCCCTTTACACTGACCCGCAAATTATCTTAGCCGATGAGCCAACGGCCGCCCTCGACTCCGACCGGGTTAAGGTGGTGGGCCAACTCTTTTCCGACCTCGCCGTCAAGCACAACAAGGCCGTGGTGGTGGTCACCCATGACCTACGGCTGCGTGAATTCGCCGACCAGGTGTACACGATCGTTGATGGGCAAATGGCAAAAGAAGAATGACCGCTAGGAACACCGGCGTAAAATATGCACTTCCCTCCCTACTTGTAGAATGTAAATATTTTATGAAACCGGTTTAAGGACCGCCAAACCGTCATTTATTTAAAAAATGATTTGTGTATCCCAAGGTGAATGGGTTAATATTAAGGGGATAAATGAATATTCAACGAGTGGAGGGATCGGGTATGAACTACAAGCAGCGCCGCCAATTAATTCAACAACTGGTCGAAGAAAATCACATTGCTACCCAAGAGGAGCTTTTGGAATTGCTGAAGCAACACGGGGTCGTCGCCACTCAGGCAACCGTTTCACGGGATATTCATTCCCTAAACATTGCTAAGGTTAGCAGCAGTGATGGGCAATCCTACTATGCTCAGGTGGCGGCCGCCAAGGAGGACGACGACCGGCTCTACCGGGCAATTGCCAACCGGGTGGTCTCTTACACCACCGTTGAGTTTGTTAACGTCGTTAAAACCACCCCGGACTCGAGTTACGCGACCATCCTCGGCGGGATGTTTGATGAATTGTCGATGCCAGAGGTAGTGGGGACGATTGCTGGTAACGATACCCTCTTAATTATCTCCCCCGACGCACAGGGCGCTCAAAAGATTGGTCAACTTTTGGCCGATAACCAAGGACACTAGGTCACTGGGGTTTAATTAATATTAGCCGGAAATCCCGTGACTTTAGTCATGGGATGGATAGGCCACTATTGAGCCCCTTTATGGGGCTTTTTGTTTGTTTCTGTATATTTTTGGTCATTGATATATTTCTCGACAACTTCTTTGCTCATATTGCCCAATGTACTCATATAGTAACTCGGAGACCAAAGATGACCGCCCCAATATTGGCTACATCGTATTTCTGGATGATTCTGTAAAAAAATATAGGCACTACGTCCTTTGAGCGCCTTAATGGCACTAGCCGGAGCTTTGCTTGGCGGAAAACTGATCAGCATATGAATGTGATCCGGCATGACTTCCATCTTTTCGATTACGATGTCATTGTCATCTGCAACTTGCTGCAAGATAGCTTTCATTTCGTTAGATAAGACCTCGGTTGTAAAAGTCTGATTGCGATACTTAGTTACCCAGATCAAATGATAATGGAAATTATAGATATAACGACGAGTATAAATGGCATCTTTGATTTTTTCTTTAGTCATAATATGCTCTCCTTTGTTAATGCATTGACATCATGATATAATGTTATCATATCAATAAAGGAAGTGAAATCAAATGAAGTCAATGGCAAAAATGAAATATCATTATGGCCTAAAAATGCGCTGCTATCCTAGTGACCAACAAAAGCAGTTGATTAAAATCAACAGTGACGCTAGTCGCTTTATCTATAACGAAATGGTTGCGATCAATAAGGAACTGATGCAGCTTCGCAGAGTTAAGCTACCGATTGACATAGTTCAGGATCGTATTAAGCAACTAACTATGCGCCAAAACGCTAAGCAAATGTCTAATCACTATCAATTCTTAGAAGATAAACGAATTGATAGTTTGACGAAAGCTAATGCCATTCAGAACTATCGAAAAGCTTGGAATGCTTTTCGGAAGGTTCACGCCACTGGCGTTCCCAAATTTCATCGAAAGAGTTATCACTGGCGGTATCAAACCAATTGTCAATACCCGGGGCAAAAAAATGCGTTGCTAACTAACGGTACAGTCTGTTTTCTAGATAATAGTCATGTCAAAGTACCTAAAATAGGACTGTTACGTGTTGCCGGTTCGCAAGCACGGCTTTTGAAAAGAATATGCGAGACTAGAATTGGTACCGTGACGTTGACTAAAGATTCAGCGGATCGCTTCTTTTTATCAATGCAGTTAGCTTCAGATGAATCTTTTGTTAAAGTGTCCAAAGCTACTCATGGACATGTTGGAATTGATCTTAATACTGATAACTTCTTAACCGACAGTGAAGGCAACATAGTTCCTAATCCACGATATTACCGCACTATTAAAGGCAAATTAGCCAAAGAACAGCGCATTTTATCTAGACGGCAACAACGTGCAAAAAAAGAACATCGTTCTTTACGAGATAGTAAAAATTATCAAAAACAGCGCTTGTTAGTCGCTAAACTCCATGCCAAGGTAATGAACCAAAGGCATAATTTTCTCCAACAAATTTCTACCGCATTAATCAAGAACCACGATTTAGTAGTAGCCGAGGAGTTGCGTAGCAAGAATTTGCTTAAAAATCATGCTTTGGCACTTAGTATTTCTGACGTTGGCTGGCGAACATTTCTTGGCATGTTGGCTTATAAAGCAAAGCTTTATGGGCGTCAATTTATCACAATCAACCCAAGAAATACTACCCAAACATGTCGCGATTGTGGCTTTGTAATGGGCACTAATGGGACGGACAAACTAACATTAGATGATAGAAACTGGACTTGTCCTAATTGTGGTATTCACCATATTCGTGACTGGAACGCAGCTAAAAACATTCTTGATAAGGGAATAGCTAAACTAGCCTAGCTTATCTGTCCCTATGGCAACCTGGGGACATAAAAGGCGTTGGTAATTAGACGACCGCTGTTTGATTACAATTTCAGTTGGTCAAATAAGTTGTCCCTATCTACGCAAATTGTGGTTCGAAATCCGTGATGATATTCGGCTCACAAGCCACTGACTTTAGTCAGTGGTGGTTGACAAAGAACGAAAAAAGGCCGGCTGGAATACCCAGTCGGTCTTTTTCTGTATTTACGAAGGTTAGATAGCAAAGGTGGAAAATAACCGCAGGGCTAGTGCCTAAGCAAGTCGAAGAACGGTGCGCTCTAGCTTAGCCATACGACCTGCCGAGAAGGTGATTACCCACTTTTATTTACGGATTTCATTCACGACGTCGGCGATGATCCCCATCACGAGGGGGTCGACCAGGCGGTAAACAACCTGGCGCCCATTTTTAACCCGCTCCACGATCTGGTACTTACGCAACACTTGGAGTTGGTGGGAGACGGCCGATTGTTCCCACTTTAAGCGTTCGCTAATTTGGGATACGGTCATCGATTGTTGAATCAATAGGTACAGCAGTTGGAGGCGCTTGGGATGCCCCATCAGTTTAAACAGGTGGCTAACCTGATCTAGTGCATCAATGGTGGTATTAGCCTCGTTTGTTACCATAAAAACGGCCCCTCTCATTGGAATTAAATCTGCCTTTGATTATAAGCGGTTTAGGGTTAAATTTCAAAAATGGGGACCAAAACGAACAAAGGACCCGCCATGCTTGGCGGGTCCTTTGTTGATAATTAAATTAATTTTAAAGCGATAACTGTTGACCAACGTAGATCACGTATGGGCTAGCGATGTTGTTCTTGGCGGCTAACGTCTTCCAGTTTAAGCCGTGAGCGGCGGCAATGGCGGAAAGCGAGTCGCCGGACTTAACGGTGTAAGAACCACTGGTTGAGGAAGTGGAACTAGTGGTGGTGCTGGTGCTTGAAGAAGTGCCAGTGACCTTGAGGACTTGGCCTACGTAGATCAAGTTGGCGTTGGAAATGCTGTTGGCACTAGCTAACGCCGCCGTAGTCGTGTTGTAGGAGCTAGCGATCGAACTGAGGGTATCGCCGGCTTTAACCGTGTAGGTACCACTGGTCGTTGCTTGGCTAGCCGAACTAGAACTAGTGCTGGTAGAAACACTGGTAGAGGAGCCGGCTACCTTGAGGACTTGGCCCACGTAGATCAAGTTCGGGTTGGATAAGTTGTTCAAACTCGTCAACGTCGAGGTGGTCGTGTTGTAGGAACTGGCGATCGAACTCAGGGTATCACCGGACTTAACCGTGTAAGTCGTTGCGCTTGAGCTAGTTGAAGCGGCACTGCTGGTGGAACTCGTGCTTGCCGTCGTGGTGTTAGCCAACTTAAGGACTTGGCCCACGTAAATCAGGTTCGGGTTGGCCAGGCTGTTTAAGCTCGTCAACGCCGCCGTGGTCGTGTTGTGGGAGCTAGCAATCGAGCTGAGGGTGTCACCAGACTTGACCGTGTAGGTAGTGGCACTAGTGGTGGAGCTGGTACTAGTTGCGCTAGCGGTGCTGGTGGCCGTTGAAGTTGCGGATGACGCCGCTGAAGTCGATGCGCTCTTGACCAGGAGCCGTTGCCCAACGTAGATCAAGTTCGGGTTGGATAAGTTGTTTAAACTCGTTAACGTCGCGGTGGTCGTGTTGTATTCAACGGCGATTCCGGACAGGGTGTCGCCGGGTTGGACGGTGTAGTAAGTTGCCGTCGCCGTGGTGGATGCCCCGTTGTTGGTTTGGGTGTAATCGCTCTTGTTGGTGATCACCGGCGTGTTCGCAATGGCGATGCTGTCCAATTGGGTCAGGTCGTAGGTCTTAACTAAGCTGATCAAAGAGGAAGAGTAGTAAGGGTCGGTAGCGTAACCGTCTTGGGAAAGCTTTTGGGCGACGTCGGTGTAACTAGTGTCACCTAAGAGGTTGCTGTAACGGGAGTTGGAGTAGAGGAAGTTCCCGTGGTCTTCAACGGATTCGGAGTTGTTAGCGTAAGCCCGGAAGGCGGCGTTAACGTAGACGCTTTGCCCGTTAATCACTTCGCGGGTGCTCATCGTGACGTAGTTACCGTTGTAGCTCCCCTTAATCCCGAAGAGGTTGTGGGCTTGCGTGGAAAGGGTGGATGAACCCCAACCGGATTCGAGAATGGCCTGGGCAACGGTGATCGACGGCAAGACGCCGTATTCGTTCCAACCTTCGATCGCCCCTTCAGCCACGCTTTCGATGAAGGCCTGTTGGGAGGCGTTGTTGGAGAAGGTTAACGTTGACAGGTCAACGGACGAAGAACTTGCACTAGCGCTAGTGGCCACGGCAACCACCGCCCGGACCACAGTGGTAGAGCTTGCTGACGTAGCACTGGTGGCGGTACTAGCGGAGGAAACGCCGCTGTTGGCATCCGCCGCGCTGGCCGAGGAGCTGGCGTCATCGCTAGACGTAGCGGCACTGGCGGAGCTGTCAGCGCTCGTTGACGATACCGAGGTGGCGCTAGTAGCGCTGGTGGCACTGGTTACGCTAGTAGCTGCCGTGGCCACGGAACTAGAACTAGCGGAGGTAGCAGAGCTAGAAGAGCTAGCCGTGCTTGAGCTAGAACTAGTGGCGCTGGTACTTTCTGAAATAAAGGTAACGGTGGCCTTAGCCGCTTCACTGGCAACGGTTGAACCGTTGAGGCTGACCGTGGAGGCAGCTGAAGAAGACGTGGTGTCAGCGTGAGCCACTTCAGTCGTTGTTAGCAGGGTCAGAGCTGCGACCCCAGCAAACACCCACTTGCGACCGCTTTTGTACATTTTGTAGTGGAGGTATTGGTCATTTGATTGCTTTTTGTGCATATACCGGATCTCCTTTAGATTTATCTTCTTTGAGTATGATAAGTATTTCATTTTCCCTAAAATGGCGAAATGATAAGACTTTTTTAAGTATTCAATACACGTTTAAACTAGCATGATTTCGGGGGTAGGTCAATGAAATTTATGGTATTTAATTAGTAGTAGAAATTAATTAATTTTAATTTCACACACTCTGATTGATAGTGTGATCACAATCATCATGTAACCGCTTTTCTTAGATCGGCAAATAAGTGAAGTGGTCCCCGTCCTGAGAACGGATTGGGGTGGTTGTGGGCGATTAATCAAGAGCGATTCAAAGAGACCACGGAGCGTTAGTAATTTTTTTGTCGCTCCAAAACGGCGTCTAAGGTTTTCAAGAACCGCTTACTTGCGTTATAATCGTGAAATTGATTACGAAACGGGTGAGCTAACATGACTTCAACACTAAAGGACGTTGCCAAGCGGGCGGGGGTATCGGTGACAACGGTCTCGCGGGTCATCAATAACTACCACTCGCTAAGTGACAAAACCATTCGTAAGGTTCGGTTGGCCATGCGAGAACTTGATTACCAACCCAATGCCCTGGCCCGGGCGATGCAGGGAAAGTCATCACATTTCATTGGCCTGGTGTTGCCAAACGTCACGAACCCCTTTTTAGCTGAGTTGACCAACTGCCTAGAAGAACGGCTCTTTACCAAGGGCTACAAGGTTATCATCGCCACCACCGCCACCGACGACCAACTAGAACAAGAGCACCTCGGGGTCTTGTTAGCCAACCAAGTCGACGGTATCATCTCTAGTTCCCATAACTTGGATAACGAACACTACCAACGTTTGGCGGTACCGATCGTTTCCTTTGCCCACCAACTAGCCGAGGGGATCCCGGTGGTGACGGTGGATTCTTACAGCGGGGGGCGGATGGCGGCCGCCTACCTGAGGGAGCAAGGGGCCAAAGAGGTGGCCCTAGTTTTGGACGAAGCTCACTCACCGATGTCATCCCGGTGTCGGATTGACGGGATCGTGGATGGGTTAGCTAGACGAGGTAACGCCCTTGCGGTGATCGAGTTGGACGAACTGATCAGAAAACCGCTGCTCTTAAACCAATATGACGGCTTAATCGCCCCTAACGACGAGGTGGCCGTTCAGTTGCAGGGGATGGCACGGGCCAGCGGACGTAAAATTAATGAAGACTTTTGGGTGACCGGCTACAACGGCTCCCGGTTGATGCAACGCTTAAACCCGGAGTTAGCCACCGTGGTGCTCCCGGTTCAAGAGCTTGCCGACAAGCTAATTGCAACCCTGCTAGAGCAAATCGCCCACCCCGATCAGGTGATCGAATCCCCCGCACCAGTGCCGGTCCGCTTCCGGCGACCAACGTAAAAAGGGCTGAGAGGTCTTCTCTCAGCCCTTTTTACGTTGCTAACTATTAACCTTGTGATTGCATGAAGCGGCGGATCAAGCTTTCTTCTTCTTCGCTTGCGACGCTTGCTTGTGACTTGATATCGTGGATTCGTTCAACGGTCAATTGGCTGCCGTAGGCGATTTCGTTATCAATCATTTGGTGTTCACGCTCGAAGTTGATGATGTCAACGGCGAGGTCGTTAAATTTTTCAGCCATCAGGGGCCCTCCTTCAGATTTGATCAGCATATTCCTATCCATTATACGGGTTTTGGGGGACAGATGCGAAAAATTTATGTGAAATCTTGCCCCGACTTGGTGAACAAAGCCGAGGGGCGTACCGGGTTGTGGTACAATTCATTTAAAAACGTAATGGAAATAATAAGGAGTAAACAAGATGAGTTGGAATTGGCTAGGATGGTTGCTGTGGTTGTTAGCCCTAGTGTTCTTGGGCTTTGTGATCCACTATATTCGGGTGCACCAGTTGATGCTAATCGCAAAGACGGGGCATCGTTTTGAAAAGGGGCTCTTTTTAAAGTACGTGGTCCTGTTGGTGGTGGCCTTAGCCTGGCTGGGGACGATGCTTTACTTCACGGCGTTTCGTAAGGTAGCCTCAACCTCTAATCAAGTAACGGTGAGTTATTCATACGACCCGTTGCAACTGACCAACGATAACACCAATGACTACTACTACGTCCGGGCTAACCACAGCGGTAGCGGTGACCACCACGTTGTTTCCTATACTTACTGGACGACGACCAAAAAGGTGACGGTCGGGGCGATGAACGCATCAATCGCCGATAGTAACGACATTTTATCTAGCGCGGCGGTGACCTACCCGTGGAACGAAAGCAAACTGCGCAAAGAAGACCAAGCAACGAGCCGCGCATTTGCCGCCAAGATCACGGTGCGCTACAAGAACAACTTGATCAACGGGCTGGGGCTACGGGCCAACAAGGAGGCCGATGAGCACACCCTGATTCGGGTCCCGGCCGCCAACCTGATTGAACAGGCCAAAAACGGCGAATAAGAATCCCCGCCAAGAAGTAGGGAAGCATGCTATAATGAAAAAGTATGCCAAGTTCGGGCCCGCCCGGTGGCAAAGCGAAGTTGGTCGCCGGCTTTAATCAAGGGCGGCGCCACTATAATCTAGCTATTAGGTAAAGGAGTAAGACAATGATTCAAACGATTGACTTGAAGAAGGGTATGGTCTTTGAAAAGGACGGCAAGCTGCTCAAGGTGCTCGCCATCAACCACCACAAGCCAGGTAAGGGTAACACCCTGATGCAAATGGACATCCAAGACGTTCGTTCTGGCTCAATTGTGCACACCACGATGCGCCCATCTGAAAAGGTGGAACAAGTGATGGTTAACAAGAAGAACGCTCAATACCTTTACGACGAAGGTAACACGTCCGTCTTCATGGACCTGGAAACTTACGAACAATACGAAATCGACCAATCCCAAATCAGCGAAGAAAAGAAGTACCTGACGGAAAACATGCAAGTACAAATGAACTTCGTTGACAGCGAACTGGTCGGGGTTGAATTGCCAGCTACGGTGACCTTAGAAGTCGTGGAAACCCAACCGGAAATCAAGGGGGCCACGATTGACGGTGGTGGTAAGCCAGCTACGATGAACACTGGCCTAGTCGTAACGGTGCCATCCTTCGTTAAGAACGGCGACAAGATCATCGTCAACACGTCTGACGGTGCTTACAAGTCCCGCGCATAGTAAAAAAGGAGTTAGGAGAAAACCGTGTTTTCCCCTAACTCCTTTTTATTTTTTGACTGCAACACAGATAACGTGCTCCCCAACCACAGGCCTAAGTACGGGTGAAGAACGATGCGGGGCGCATCAGCCTTCCCTCTAGCTTAGTCATACGGTCTGTCGAGAAGGTTGGTCCGCACTTCTTTAATACGTCCCCATGTCATCTGCCACGATGACCCGACCGGCGTAGGCCTGGCCCTGGTCGGTCACCAACCCGGTTTTGTTGTAGGCAAAGGTAACGGTCAGGTCCGCCTTGACGGCGACGCCCATCACCGCACCGGTGTCGGTGTTGATGCCGGAGGGAACGTCAACGGCGACCACCGGGGCGTGGGCGGCGTTAACCTGCTTAATTACGGTGGCGTAGGCGCCCTCGACCGGCCGGTCAATCCCGATCCCGAAGATGGCGTCGACAATTAAGTCGGCGTCCTTTAACAGCGCCGGGTCGCTGGCGACCGGAATTTGGTAGTAGTCGCAGATGTGGGCCTGGGTTTGGTGTTCGCTGGAAGCGTGGGCGGAGTTGCCAATGGTTAAAATGGCCACGCCCCGCCCGGCAACGTGCAAAAGGCGGGCAATGGCAAGCCCATCGCCCCCGTTGTTGCCCTGACCGGCAACGACAACAATCTTGTTGGCCGCCGGGTAGTGGGTTAAAATGGCGTCACGAACGGCGAGCGAGGCCCGTTCCATTAGCACCAGGGATGGGATCCCAATCTGGTTGATCGTGAATTGGTCCTTGGCCCGCATTTGGGCGGCGGTAATTGCTTGTTCAGTCATAAGATCACTCCTTTGCCCCTATCAAAGCACAGAAAATAACTTTGTGCAAGCGAATACAAGCGGGGTGGAGGACGGTTAACCAAAGGAGGAAACATGGCAAAGAAGAATCAATACCCGGTTACGCGTTACACGGGCGTGCCGGTCGAAAACGATGGTAACGGCGGCTACCAATTAAAGCGTGACGCCAGTGGGGCCGCCAAGCTCCACGTCTGGCGGACCGGTAAGCACACCCGGGGTAAGTACACCGGGATTGGCCAGCTGATGCTGACGGAAAACAACCTGCTGGTGATGATCGTGGCCGCCGAGCCAATGGCCTTTAAGGACCGCCACCAGGAAGTACCCCTCCAGCGCTTTTTGACGACGACGGCGACCCCAGGCTTGGTTGAACAAGGGCGCACCCTTTTAGAGGAGGGTTAATAATGAAAACCTTAGTCGTGATTGGTCACCCGGATGTAGCCACTTCGAGCACCCAAGGTTTTTTTAAGCACGCCGCCAAGCAAGAAGCAGGGGTTACCTGGTACCCCTTAGTGGCGCCCTTTGACCGTGGGGCGGAGCGGGCCTTGCTTTGGGCTGCCGACCGGATCATCTTTGAATTTCCCCTCTATTGGTACAGCGTCCCGGCGGTGATGAAGGCCTGGCTAGACGAGGTCTTTGACGATGACTTGCTAGGGACGGCTGGCGACCGGCTAGCGGGCAAGGAGCTCGGGCTGGTGGTCAATACTGGCCGGGCCCTGAAGGATTTTGCGCCGGGGCAGGGCCAGTCCTTTACGCTAGCGGAGCTGCTGCGTCCACTGCAGGCGTTGGCCAATGAAACTAAGATGACCTACCTGACCCCGCTGGTCGTGGGCCAGTTTGCTTATTTGACTGAGCGGGAGCGCCAGGAGCTCCTTGTTAACTACCGCCAGTACCTGACGGCACCCCGGCCCGGGCACTTAGCCGACCAGGCGGCCTGGTTAGCAAGCCGCCTGCGGAAGTTGGCTGAGCAACACCCCGATCAGGCACCGGGTTACCTAGGGTTAGCGGCGGTCTTGGAAGATAATACTGACCAACTCAGTGACTTACGCCTAAACTTAGACCTGTTGGGGGATGATTAAATGGACGAAGCAACCATGGCTTGGGTTAAACACCAGGTGAACGAACTAACGGAGAAGAGCGCGGATGAAGGGGAGCGGGCCCTGCTCTTAGCAACCTTACAGACGATTGAAGAACAAGACCACCGCTTAACGCTAGCAGCCGGGGAGCTGGACGGTTGCGCTTGGGGAGGCAAGCGGAGCAATTAGGGAATGGAGACTAAACTAAAAGAGTCTAAGAGAAATCTTTTCTCCTAGGCTCTTTTTTGCGTACCGCATCAACCCCCAACCTTTCCTTAGCCCACGGCCTTGCCAATGGTTGGATCGCACTTCTTTGACCTTCCTTGGTCTTTTCCCAGCGGCGCGCTAAAATAAACGTATTACAGGCCGAGGCCGGCTTCCAACTTTTCCTTTAGGATCACCGCTTGGTTGTGGACCGGGTCCTTGGCCCCGTACAAGAGGATCACGTTGCCGTCCTTTAAGTGGTCGGCGACGGTCTGCTCGAGGGTTGCAAAGGCTGGGTTGGCGGCTAGTTCCGCTAGGTATTGAGCCTTAAAGTCCGGGAACTTGGCCGGTTCGTGGTTGAACCACTGGCGCAACTCCTTGGTTGGGCCAACCTCTTTTAGCCACTCGTCTAGGTGGGCCTTTTCCTTTGACATACCGCGGGGCCAGAGGCGGTCAACCAGAATCCGGTAGCCGTCCAGGTCGGCGGGTTGGGTGTAAATCCGTTCGAGTTTTAATGCCATCATATCCCGTCCTTTCTGTTCGTACCCTTATCATAATCCTAATTATCAGTGGAGGAAACCAAATGTCACCATACCAAGCCTTTTTCACGAATCGCCCCACCGAAGAGATCGCCAAGGACCTCTTGGGGCGTGAACTCAGTTACCAAAGCCCCGCGGGGAGAGTGGCGGGCTTGATTGTTGAAACCGAGGCGTACTTGGGTGAGCAGGATTCGGCTTCCCACGCCTACAACGGGCGGCGGACCAACTATTCCGAGGCCCTGTACGGGGCGCCAGGAACGATCTACGTCTACCAAATCCGGGCTCACTACTGCTTTGACGTGGTCGTGCAAGACCAAGAAGAACCCCAGGGAATTTTGATTCGGGCACTAGAGCCCACGGAGGGGCTTGAATTAATGGAGGAGCGCCGTCATCAGGTCGGGGTGAACTTAACTAACGGGCCTGGCAAGGTTGGGCAGGCCCTGGGGTTAGTGGATCGCCACTTAGATGGCCAGCCGCTAGAAACGGCGCCGCTTTCGATTGATTTAACCAAGCGGCGGGCGCCCCAATCGATTGGGGTCAGTTCCCGGGTGGGGGTCAACCAAAGGGGGAGCCACGGTAACGCCCCGTTGCGCTTCTTTGTCGACCACAACCCCTACGTTTCCAAGATGCTAAAGCGCGATTCCGACCTGGTTAACCACGGATGGGGGGATTGAAATGTCTTTAACCTACCAAGAACTACTGGTAACCCTGCCGGCCCTGCTTGAGGCCGGGAGCGTACCTAACCTGGTTGGGGAAGCCGGGATCGGCAAGTCCGCGTTGGTAGCCGAGGTGGCTAAACGAATGGGCGCCACCCTGTTGACCACCGTCGTTAGCCTGGCCGAAAAGGGGGATCTGGCCTTACCAGTACCGCCTTTAACCAAGGACAGCCTAGTGACCACCAGTCGCTTTGGGACGCTCGCCGACGTTAAGTACGGCTACTCAACTACTTTGCTTACCCTACTTAAGGAGGCTGAAGCCCGCCCGGGGCAACCAATTATTTGGTTTTTAGACGAGTTTAACCGCGGAAACGCCGCCGTGCAAAGTGAGTTGATGAACCTGGTTTTGCAACGTCAGATCCACACCCTGACCCTGCCCGAAGAGGTTCACATTATTCTAGCCCAAAACCCGGACCCAACGATGGATGCAGCCGGCGATTACGCCGTGACCCCCAGTGACGCCGCCGTTCGTGACCGAACCGTTCGCCTAAAAATGCGGGCCAACCTAACTGACTGGCTTACTTGGGCCGAAGGGGAAGTTGACGGGACCCCCCGGGTGCAACCAGTGGTAGTTGACTACCTGCGAGAGCACCCGAATCTCTTAGCGCCGGCTCCGGTGGTCGGGCAAATTACGCCGACGCCGCGCTCTTGGGAACGAGCCAGCCGCAACCTAACGTCCCTAAGGAAACTCCCGGCCGCTCAATCCAGGGTGGTGTTGGCCGACGTCTTAGCTGGGGACTTAGGCGAAGAAGTGGGGGTTGATTTGGCCCAGGTTATTTTGACGCCCGCGGTGGGAATTGAAGAACTGTTATCCGCCCCGTCTCCGGTCACCGAGATGGTGGCCCCCCTGCCGGAAAGTAATCGCCTCGACCTGGTCAACCAGTGGCTGGGGCAAGCGGTGCCACTGGACCTAGCGACTTTGCCACGGGTGGTGACCCTTCTCAAGTCCCTCAGTGCGGATGGGCAAGTGGCGGCGGGCTACCAAATTGGTAAGCGGGCCGATCTGCTGGCGGCGCTTTACCAGGCGCGGGATGATAAGGCGGCTCGCGCTATGTATGAATTACTGGCGGAAATTGCCAAGCGGGGCACCGGCAATGGTTGAGGGGGAGCACCAGTTGCAAGCGGCGGTAATTGACCTGTTAAAAAAGGACCATAGCGCTGGGGTGGTATTAGTCAACATTAAACGAATTTCCGACCCTTTGCAGTCCACGCTCAACCTGATTTGGCAGTCAAATGACCTCGTCTTGGCGTACAACCCAGCCTGGGTTAAAGAGGAACCGCTACGGGAGCTGACTAATTTACTCCATCACTTAGCCCTCCACGTGCTCTGGTACCACCCATACCGCTACCGTGACGCCTTCGATCCGGCGGCGGTGGCAATTGCCACGGATGTTGCCGTTAACCAGTACCTAGAAGAGTCGCCAGCCGGGACGGTCACCCTAGTCGACCTGGAACGGGCGACCAAGCAACGGCTGCCCCGCCTAGCCGATTCCGCCGCCTACTTACCGGCCGCCCGGGCCCTAGCTCCCGCCACTAAGCGTCAGTTGGTGGGGAGAGGGGTGGGTGGAGAGCGGCCCACCCCGGCCTGGGTAACGCCGGCGGGGGCTAACCCCTTACTAATGAAGGCAAGCTTAAAGCGACTCACCAAGGGACGGGCGCCCCACTTTGATCAGCGGGGGCGTGGGACGGTTCCTCAGGGGCAAGACCAAGGATTAACGGAGTCGTCCGGTAGCTACCAAACCGATTGGGTCCGGGCCCTGCGCCGCTTGATGGGGACCGCCATTGACGGGCAACGAGCCTCCTTTGCCCGCTTTAACCGCCGCCAACCCTACCGGATGGACTTGCCGGGACGGGTTAGCCGCCTAGTGACCCCGGTGGAAATCTTTGTCGATCAGTCCGGTTCGATGGGCGATGCCACCGTCGCACGCTTGCTTAAAATGGTGGTGGCGCTGGTCCACCAACAGGGCTGGCAGGTCCACCTAACCGCTTTTGATGCGGCGATTCAGGGACGGCTGGCAGTTGGGCAGTTGCGGCGTCTTGGGGGTGGGGGAACCCGCTTTGCCGCCATCTTTGAGGACCTAAGGGTGCGCCGGGTTATCCCAACCACGCCAATTCTAATTTTGACCGATGGTGCCGGAGAAGAAGAACTTGATGCTCGCCCCTACCAAAACGTCCTGTGGCTTTTGACGACCGGCGCCAAGCTCTCGGTGCAAGATCCGCCTGGTAGCTGCTTTCACCTAAGAAAGGATGATTGAAATGTTGCAACCAACTGACTTAGCCCACGCCCTGACCCACGACCGAGCCGATCAGCGGGCCCGGGCCCTGCTTAACTTGGGCTGGGAAACCCGCCCCAACGCGCTCGTCAACGACTTGGTGACCGCTGGTGACGTCCAGTTGGCCCGGCGGTTACAAGCAAACGGGATCGTGGCTGGCAAGGTTAACCTGGCTGACTATCGTTCCTGCGCCCAGCTAGTCGCCCACCACGGCGGCTGGTTGAGTGCGGGGGGCAAAGCGGCGCTGTTAGCCCCCTTTGCTGACTAAAAGAAAGTTCGGATCGCCCCTTTACATTGAAAGCCGAATATTATATGATATTCATCGTGATTTTATTCGTTCATTCTATAAAATGGGGGATCAATTGTGTCTGCAATTAGCAAGTATTTCCACTTTGAAGAGCTGGGGACCGATTACCGGCGGGAGATTTTAGCCGGTTTTACGACCTTCATCTCGATGTCGTATATCCTCTTCGTGAACCCGAACGTTCTCGGCGCCGCCAAGATGGATACCGGGGCGGTCTTTACCGCCACCGCCTTGGCCTCTGCCTTGGGGTGTTTTTTGATGGGGATCCTCGCCCGCTACCCAATCGCGACGGCACCGGCGCTCGGGATTAACGCCTTCTTTGCCTACTCCGCCGTCATTGGGATGGGGATCAGTTGGCAAACGGCCTTGGCCGGGGTTTTTGTGGCCTCGATCATCTTTGTTTTGATCACAATCTTTAAGCTGCGCGAAATCATCATCGACGCGATTCCGTCCGACCTAAAGTTTGCCATCTCCGCTGGGATCGGCCTCTTTATCGCCTTCATTGGCTTACACCAAGGGGGCTTGGTGGTTTCCAACAAGTCCACCGTGGTTGGATTAGGTTCCTTTACGACCGCTAGCACTTGGTTAACGGTGGTCGGCTTAGTGGTAACGGCGGTCTTAATGGTGCGCCGGGTACCCGGAGCCATCTTTATCGGGATGGTGGTGACGGCGGTTGTTGGGTTGGTAACCGGCCTGATTCCCGTGCCACACGGGATTGTATCGGCCGCCCCGAGCCTGAAGCCAACCTTCGGGGTTGCTTTGACCCACATCGGCGAAATTAACACCCTGCAAATGTGGGTGGTGGTTTTGACCTTCCTCTTGGTGACCTTCTTTGACACCGCCGGCACCCTAGTCGGCTTGGCCCAACAAGCTGGTTTCATGAAGGACAACAAGATGCCCCGGGTCGGCAAGGCCCTGATGTCTGACTCGACGGCCATGTTAGCCGGTTCCGTGTTGGGGACCTCGCCAGTCGGGGCCTACGTTGAATCTTCGGCTGGGATTGCCGTCGGGGGCCGCTCTGGTTTCACCGCCGTGGTGACCGGGATTCTCTTCATCTTTGGGATGTTCTTCTCGCCACTGCTGGCCGTGGTAACCGACCAGGTAACGGCGCCGGCTTTAATCATCGTCGGGGTCTTAATGGCCCAAAACCTGCGTCAAATTAACTGGAGTCACTTAGAGATCGCCATCCCATCCTTCCTGATCGTGGTGGGGATGCCGCTGACTTACAGCATTTCCGACGGGATGGCCCTAGGGTTGATCATGTACCCAATCACGATGATTGCGGCTAAGCGGGGGAAGGAAGTCCACCCGATCATGTACGCCCTCTTCTTCATCTTCATCGGCTTTATGTGGATCTTAAACGTTAAGTAGGAAGTGGGAACCAACCTACTCGGCAGGCCGTTGAATTTTATGAATAGAGACTAACCAGGGGCTGGGGATAAAATCCCAGCCTCTTTTTGTGTGCTCGGTTATAATGAACATAAACGCTTGGAAAGGATGCGAGAAGATGACACAAGTTGAGAAGGGTGCGGTAAAAGCCGACCTGTACGAAGCGGTGAACGGGGAATGGGAACAGACCGCCCAAATTCCGGCCGACCGTCCGGCGACCGGGGGCTTTAACGACCTGGTCAAAGACGTCGAAGAGACCCTGATTGGTGATTTAAATGCGATGGCCGCTGGGCAAAAGGACGTCCCAAACGCCCGGTTGCAAGAGGCCGTGAAGCTGTATGCCTTAGCTAAGGATTTTGACCGGCGCGAAACAGAAGGGGTGGCCCCCTTAGTCAAGGAACTAGACGAAGTGGCGGCCCTGACCAGCTACGCGGATTACTCCGCTAAGTGGCCGGAATGGGCCCTGTTGGGAAAGGGGAGCCCGGTCTCCTTTGACATCGACCCGGACATGAAAAAAGCCACCGAATACGGGCTCTTCTTTGGCGCCCCCAGCCTGATCTTACCGGAAAAGGGTTACTACCAAGAGGATAATCCGCAGGGCCCGCAACTTCTGGCCCTGTGGTCACAAATGGTGGAAAAACTGTTCGTTAAGGTGGGCTACTCGGCGGAGGAAGCCCACCAGGTCACCGAAGAAGCGAAGCAATTCGACGCCCTGCTAGTGCCTCACGTTAAGTCGGCCGAAGAACGGGCTGATTACGCTAAGATGTACAACCCTGTCGCTTGGGCGGACTTTACCAAGGCGACCGACCAACTCGACCTAGCTAAGATGGTGAGCGGATTGGTGGGGACCGAACCCGCCAAGGTGATCGTGACCGAACCGAACTACCTGGCGGCCTTAAACAAAATTTTGACCGACCACTTCGCCCTCTTTAAGAGCTGGCTGTTGGCCAAGACCGTCACCGGTAACGCCTCGTTAGTGACCGATGAGTTGCGGATCTTGGGTGGTGAATATTCCCGCGCCCTTTCCGGGTCCAAGGAAGCCGTCAACCACGAGAAGTTTGCCTACTACCTGACGATGAGCTACTTCGGCCAGGTAATCGGTAAGTATTACGGGGAAACCTACTTTGGCCCGGCCGCTAAGGCAGACGTGGAGCACATGGTTCACCAAATGATTGCCGTTTACAAACAGCGCCTAGAGGAAAACGATTGGCTCTCCCCGGCGACCCGGCAAAAGGCCATCGTTAAGCTCGACAGCCTCGGGGTTCAGGTTGGTTACCCGGCTAAGTTGCCGGCCGTTTACGACCAACTCAAGGTTAGCGACGGCTTAAACCTAATGGGGGCGTTGGATGAATTAAACAAGGTGGCGGCTGCCGAAAACTTCCGCCGCTTTGGCCAGCCCGTTGATAAGACCCGCTGGGAAATGAGTGCGGCCACCGTTAACGCCTACTACCACCCGTTTATGAACATCATCGTCTTCCCGGCCGCCATTTTGCAGGCGCCGTTCTACAGCCTCAAGCAATCGGCCAGCGAAAACTACGGCGGGATCGGGGCCGTGATTGCCCACGAAATCTCACACGCCTTTGATAATAACGGCGCCCTCTTTGATGAATTTGGGAACCTAAATAACTGGTGGACCGAAGAGGACCAGGCCCACTTCAAGGACCTAGCCCAAGACATGATTAAGGAATTTGATGGCCTGCCGTTTGCCGGGCAACAGGTCAACGGGAAGCTGACCGTCTCCGAAAACATTGCCGACGCCGGGGGCTTATCGTGCGCCTTGGCCGCCGCTAAGCAAGAAGCGGATTACGATCCGGTGGCCTTCTTCACCAACTGGGCCCGGATCTGGCGGATGAAGGCCCACGAACAGTACCAACAACTACTTCTGTCCGTTGACGTGCACGCCCCGAACAAGCTGCGGGCCAACGTCCAGGTGCAAAACCTGGCTGACTTCTACCAAGCCTTTGACGTCAAGGACGGCGACGCCATGTACAAGGCGCCCGCCGACCGGGTTCAAATTTGGTAGGTGATTAAATGGGCCGAATAGAAGTAACCCAAGGTGACATTACTAAGTTAAAGGTGGATGCGATTGTCAACGCCGCTAATACCACCCTGCGTGGCGGGGGCGGGGTTGACGGGGCGATTCACCGGGCGGCCGGACCAGGTTTAGATGTGGCTTGTGCTAAGTTTGGTGGGTGCCCGACCGGCGAGGCCCGGATCACGCCGGGTTTTAACTTACCGGCCACCTTTATCATCCATACCCCGGGGCCAGTTTGGCAGGGGGGCCATCATCACGAGGCCAGCCTGTTAGCGAACTCCTATCGCAACAGCCTCCAACTAGCGGTTGCCAACGGCTGTCGCACGGTGGCCTTTCCTTCCATTTCCACCGGGGTTTACGCCTACCCGCTTGACCAAGCGGCGCCCTTAGCCATTGCGACGATTCAACATTTCCTGGGAAATAATTCCCAGCTCGACCGGGTGACGATGGTGTGCTTTGACGCGCGAACTTACGCGGCTTACCAGCGGGCGCTGGAGCAAAATTAACCCAAAAAGAGGGCCCCAGAGAAAACATGGTTTTCTCCGGGGCCCTCGCTGTGTATCCGAATGTTAGGCAGGCTAGGCCCACCCTAGAGGCCATTTCCCCCGCTATTTAATTGGATTCCTTTTGGCCGTAGCCGGTGACGACTTCTTGCTTCACGAACCAACCCTGGCTACCGAAGAAGGCGTACAGGTCGTTTAGCAAAAAGACCAGGTAGGAAGCCACCAAGGCGTAGTTGGCGGCACCTTGCAGGGCGGTTTGTAACCAGAGGCCGATCGTGATGATGCTGCCAAGCGTCCAGAGGTAGTACTGTTGGCGAAGCAGGTTGAATTCCATTACGGCGGCCGTCAAAGAGATTGCCAAGGTTAAGGAGTCCAAGAAGAGGCGGGGATCGTTAATCAAGCCGTACAGGTAGTAAATCAGACCCCATAAGACGACGAACAAGAGCAGGTACTTGAGCCAGCCCTTGACGCCACCCATCGAGTGGACCTTGACGTTATCGTTCCAGGACGGCGACAAAATGCAAAAGAGGTCCAAGAAGATGATGTAAAAGATTTGCAGGGTCATGTCGGCAAAGTTGTGGGCCAAGTAGGCGTTTAAGGCGATAAAGACCGCCGAGGTGAGGCCAAACCAGCCCTGGATGGCCGACTTATTGGAGATCCCGACCACGCACAATACGCTCAGGTTGGCGGACAAAAAGCTGATGATGGAGTGAGAGACGGGTACGCTAGCCCAACCCTGGATCATTAAGACCACTTGGACAATGAAGTTAAAGGCCACCAGGTACCAAGAAAAGGTGCTCCAGTTCTTCATCTGGCCAACTAGCCAGGAGAAGTAGCCGGGGCGGAAGATATTCTTGGAGTACTGGGGAAGGTGGGTTAAGACATCTTTATACTGATCAAACATGTAATCGCTCTTTTCTAACCACAAGATGTGGTAATGATAGTCGCCTAATTTACAAGATCTTGTGTTAATGTTTTGGCGCAACGGTGAATAGTATAGCGGTCTTTGGAAGTGAGGGCAAGTAAAAAAAGCCCGGTCAATCAAGTGATTAACCGGGTTAAAGGGGGAGCGCCCCGCCTTGAAGGAGTTTTAAATTTTCTTTGGTGACGGCTAGTAAAGTTACTTCACCTTTACGGTGATGATGGTGACTTGGTAACTGGCCGCTGGGGCGTGGACGGTCACGGTGGTACCGGCGGTGTGCCCCTTGAGGGCTAGCCCCAGGGGGGAGTCGAAGGCCAAAACCTCTTCAGTTAAGGAAGCCTGTTCGGCCTGGTGGCGCCCCACGATTTGGTAGGTCGCCTCTTCTTGGTCGTCCAAAAAGCGGATCGTGACCACTTTCCCCAGGGCCACCTTGCCATCGTCTGAGACGTCAATCACCTTGGCGTAGGTTAGCTGCTTGTCGAGGTAGCGCAGGCGGCTTTCTAAGTGGCGCAGCTCCCGTTTGGCCGTTGAGTACTCGGTGTTTTCCGAGAGGTCACCCAGGGCGCGGGCCGCCTTTAGACGGGTGATCAGGGTCGGTCGCTTTTGTTTGAGTGCTTCGATTTGTTCTTCGATGGCCCGGTAGCCCGCCGGCGTCATCTCCTGGTAGTAAATCTTAGCCATTTTAGCGACGAACGGCCCAGCGGGGTTCTTGGCCGGCCAAGACGCGAACGACCTCGGTAGCCGCGCCCCAGCTACCCCGGTCCATCGCCTCAATGGTCCCACCGCCGATGTGGGGACTGAGTAAGACGTTATCGAGTTTGTAAAGTTCGGAGCTGGTGGGTAGCGGCTCTTCTTCAAAGACGTCGAGGGCGGCCGAGTGAATGACCCCGGTCTTTAAAGCCTCAATTAACGCGTCGGTGTCGACCAAGGCGCCACGGCCAAAGTTGATGATGGACGCGGTGCCCTTCATCTTGGCCAGGGTGGTGGCGTTAATCAGGTGGGTAGTTTTGGCCGTCACCCGGGTGGACAGGGTGATGTAATCAGACTTCTCCAGTAGCTCATCAAGGGCAACCGGCGCCCCAATTTCAGGGACTTTCGGCCGGTTACCGTTGTTAATCAGCACCCGCATCCCGAGGGCGGCGGCCCGTTTTTCAACTTCGTGACCGATCCGGCCGTAACCGATAATCCCGATTACCTTGCCGTCGATGTCGTGACCCTGGGCCTGGTTAGCTTCCCGCCACTTACCGGCACGCATCAGGGCCGTTCGTTGGGGGAGATCCTTGGAGAGGTTTAACAGGGCGCCGATTGTTGACTCGGCCACCGAAATGGCGTTGGAGTGGGGGGTGATGGTCACCACGATGCCGTGCTTAGCGGCTTCAACCGGGTTGAGGCTGTCGAAACCAACCCCGATCCGGGCCAAGATTTTCAACTGTTTCATTTGGGCATAGGTTTGGTCGTCAATTGGTGACACACCCATAATGGCGCCCGCCGCTTCATCCTGATACTTGAGGAGGGTGGCGTTATCGACGTTGGGAACTTCGATGATGTTGAGCCCCGCCTGTTGGAGGACTTCGTAGCCCGTCTTGGCGAGGTAGGTGGGAACTAATACGGTCGCGCTCATAGAGTATTCATCCTTTCAGCTTTTGATTGGGACCAATCAAAACGGTTTCTTAGCCTAATTATGATATGATGAAGGGAAGATTTCAATTGAAGGGGATAACAAAATGAGTATTGAGATTCCAACTAACATGGAAGAAGTAGCGATGAAGATCGCCCAAGCCCAAGTGCGGGGAACTAGCCTGACTAAAGATGAGGTCATTAAAACCGCCGTCTTGGACCTGATGCAATCCTTTATGGATGAAGCCTTAGAGGGCCACTACGACGACGTGGCTTGGCGGGACCAAACCCTAGTCGTGACCGATTTTATGGGCGAAGAAGTGGGGACGGTGGCGCCAGAGGGTGCCGACTTTAACACCGACTTTGAGCAAAATGCCGACGCCCTGATTGAACGTTTGGAAATCGCCGCCGAACGGATCGTGGGCGGCCGGTAAGTAAGCCATTAGCAAAAATTAAAATTTTCTAACGGTTTTTCTTTGACGTACCTAACTTGCCTTGTTATAGTTACTAAAGGTAAGTTGCTTACTTTTGTAAGTGAACCCGAAGAAAATGATTGAGGAGGCTTCTTTACAATGAAGAAGTGGATGAAACGATTGAGTGTGGTCGCTGCTAGCCTGGTTGCTATGGTGGCATTAGCGGCCTGTGGGAAGAGCAGCTCATCGTCTAGCGAGCCCCAACTGGTAACCAAGGGGACGTTGACGGTCGGGCTGGAAGGAACCTACGCCCCGTACTCCTACCGGGAAAACGGTAAGTTAACCGGGTTTGAAGTTGATCTGGCCCGCGACCTGGCAAAGAAGATGGGTTACAAGGTTAAGTTTGTTCCGACTAAGTGGGACTCCTTGATTGCCGGGGTCGGCTCCAAGAAGTTTGACGTGGCCATCAACGACATTGCTATGACGCCGGAACGCCAAAAGTCTTACTTATTCTCAACGCCGTACATTTACTCCAAGTCGGCATTGATTATGAAGTCTGACAACACCACGATTAAGAGTATCGATGACATCAAGGGCAAGAAGATTGCCGCCGCCACGGGAACGGCTAACGCCCAAAACGTGAAGAAGTTCGGCGGGGAGACGGTGTCATCCACCGACTTCTCCACGGCCATGGAACTGGTTCGCCAAGGGCGGGCCGAAGCAGCCTTGAACTCTAAGGAAGCCTTCTTGTACTACCAAAAGTCCACCGGGACAACTGACCTCAAGTACCAAGAAGTTCCGTCATCTAAGATCCCAGTTCAAAAGATTGGGGTCCTGATGGCCAAGAACAACAAGGGCTTGCAAACCAAGGTCAACAAGGCCTTAGCTGAATTACGTAAGGATGGCACGCTCAAGAAGCTGTCCGAAAAGTACTTCCACGGTAACATTACTGATAAGTAAGTCGGGACTAACCGTCTCCAAATTGTCGTCATCGGGCCCTAGTTTGGCCGGCTAGTGCCGGTTACTAGGGCCCCTTGCTTTATACATGTAGAAAGGAAACTTATGTGGGATATCATTAAAAGCTCCACCCCGGAGATTTTTTGGGCGGGGATTAAATACACGATTCCGATCGCCATCATCTCCTTTGTGATTGGGTTGGTGATCGCCGTCATTACCGCTTTGATTCGGATTTCAAAACCCCATGGAAAGTCCAAGGCCGTGTGGGCCGTTGTGCGGGCGGTCTTTTCCTTTTACGTCTGGTTATTCCGGTCAACGCCCCTCTTGGTTCAGTTATTCATCGTCTTCTTTGGTTTGCCTAACGTGGGCATCCAGTTTAACGCCTGGACGGCTGGGATCATTACCTTTTCTTTGAACACTGGGGCCTACGCTTCCGAAACGATTCGCGGTGCCCTGCTGTCGATTCCGGACAGCCAGTGGGACGCGGCCTACTCGATTGGGATGACCTACCGCCAGGTCCTGTTTCGGATTGTCTTTCCCCAGGCCTTGCGGGTGGCCCTGCCGCCGCTGTCCAACTCCTTTATCGGTTTGGTGAAGGACACGTCCTTGGCCAGTTCGATTACGATCGTGGAAATGTTTATGGTCAGCCAACAGATCGCCTCTAACAACTACCAACCGCTCCTGATGTACTCAATTGTGGCCGCGATTTACGCCCTCTTCTGTACCGTTTTGAGCATCCTGCAGCACTACTTAGAGAAGTGGACGTCCCGGTACGTGGACGCCGTGGGGGAATAAGATGATTAAGTTAGAACACGTTGATAAAGCCTACCGCGACCACCACGCCTTAGATGACGTGACGGTTGACTTTGCAGAACACCAAACGACGGTTATTTTGGGGCCGTCGGGGGCCGGGAAGTCGACGCTTTTACGGTCCTTGAACCTCTTGGAGCGGCCCCAATCCGGCACCCTGACGATCGATGACGTCACGATTGATTACGGCGCCAATTTGACTAACAAGGAAATCCTAGCGGTGCGCCAAAAAACGGCGATGGTCTTTCAAAGCTGGAACCTCTTCCCGCACCTAACGATCCTGCAAAACATCACCGAGGGGCCAATTCACGTCCTCAAGCAGGACCCGGACAAGGCCAAACAAAAGGCCCACGAGCTCTTGAAAAAAGTCGGGTTAGACGACACTGCCAACCGTTACCCGGGTCAATTATCCGGGGGGCAGCAGCAACGGATTTCGATTTGCCGGGCGTTAGCAATGGACCCGGCCTACATCCTCTTTGACGAGCCGACTAGTGCCCTGGACCCCGAGTTAGAGGCCCAGGTCCTGCGGGTCCTCCAGCAGTTGGCCAACGACGGCGATTCCTTAATTGTGGTGACTCACAACATGGAATTTGCCCGCCGGGTGGCCGACAAGATCGTCTTTGTCGAAGACGGCCGGGTTGACTTCACCGGGTCGGCCGATGACTTCTTTAACCACCCAACGCCGCGGATCAAGGAATTCTTGGCGGCGATGGAATTTTAGGGGGAGGGCGACAGAAATCTTTGATTTCGTCGTCGCTCCCACTGGCGTACTGCACTGTTGCCAATTCGATAAAACTAAGCAAAAAGAGCAGCCTGTCTGGGGCTGCTCTTTTTGCTTAGAGGTTTTTCTTAATCTCGTAGGGTTGGGATTGCTCGTGGTCGGCGGGCAGGGCATCGTTGGCGTAGAAGATGGCGTATTCTTCGTCATCGGGACCCTTAGCGATCACGAGGTCGCCGGCCTGCTGTTCCTTTTTGAAGATTTGGCCCTTGCGGACGGCTTCGTTGTAGTCGTGGATGTTGGCGATCGAGTCGCCGGGGTTGAAGAAAATCCGGTTATCCATGGTAATTCCTCCTTAATTAGCGCGGCTCGGCAGCTCTAGGCTGACCTTTTCTAAGACGTGACCCTTGGCAGCATGGCGGAACTCGTTGAGCCAGTAGCCCTCATTAAGGTCGAGGGTGGTGTCTAAGGCGTAAACGGTTAGGGTGTAGTCGTGGATCTGGTCCGGCGGTTGGGGACCGACGTAGCCCTTGGTAATGGCCGGGTCGCCGTTAACCAGGCGGCCGGCGTTACTGTTTTTGCCCTGGACAAAACCGTGACCGTCCTTGCGGCTAGCGTCATCGCCAATTAGGGTGGTGTTGGCCGGGAAGTTAGCGGCTAGCCAGTGAATCCAGGTAAAGCCACAAACCGGGGTGGAATCAAAGTCGACAAAGGTCAGGGCCAGGCTTTCAGTGCCGGCTGGGACGTCCGCAATTTCAATGGGGAAGGAGCGGACCGGGTGATCGGCTAGCATATCGCTGGCCGGGGCGAACTTACCATATTGATCGGCGAGGAGCCCTTCTTTAGTCAGGGGAACGGAAATGCGCATGAAAAAACTTCCTTTCTATTAAACGAGGTAGAGTTGTTTGAGGTCGGCCAGGTCGCCAGCACTGAGCCCCAGGCCGGTGGTTAAAAAGTCGTTAACCGTGCCATAATGGGTAGCGATGGCCTGCTTGGTGGCGTTGAGGTAGCGGGGCGAAACGGTGGCTAGTGACCGGAAGTTATGGACGTAAGTCTCGTTTTTGCCGGCGGAAGCAAAGCGCTGCAGCAGTTCGTTGACAAAGGCCTCGTTGACCTGGTTAGTCAGCAGGTAATCTTGTTCGATCGTCTTGGCATCGACGCCGAGGGCCGAGAGCAACAAGAAGGCGCCGACCCCGGTCCGGTCCTTACCGGCGGTGCAGTGAAAGAGGACCGCCCCGTCGCTAGGGGTCGCCAGTAGGTGGGCGAAGAAGTGTTGGTAGGCCGTCTTAGAGGTCGGCTCGGTAACCATCTCCTGGTAGGTGACCTCCATGTGGCGGGCACCACTGTCCGGGTCGGCCACTAAGAGGGGCTCCAGTTCGGCGTTGGTCTTGGATGACTCGGTCCGGTCGGTGTCAAAGACCGGTTCGTGGTGATAAGTGGCCGTGTGGGGGACCCGATCGGCGGCCGCCTCTAATTCAGTGGGGGAACGAAAGTCGATGTCGGCGGTCACGTTTAGCTGGGCTAAGAGGGCTAAATCAGCCTCCGAAAGCTGGCCGAGGGCGCCGGCCCGGATCAGGCGGTGCCACTGAACTTGGCGGCCATCGGTGGTCTGGTAGCCCCCGAGTTCGCGGAAGTTGTGGCCGGCTTCAATTGGTAACAGGCGATTTAAAGACACGGTGGTCACATCCTTTCATTGAGTAGGCGGGTGAGGGCCTTGGCAAAGCGGGGCGCCGCTTGCTGAGCACCGGTTAGGTCGGGGTGAAGGCCATCGGTGAAACTCGCACACCAATCGGCCGTTTCGATAACGGGGAGCTGGTGGTACTGGGCAGTGGCCCGGATGACGTTTGCCATGCTCTGGGCAAAGGGGATCATTAGGGCGACCGGACCAGTTTGGCGCTTTAAAAAGGCGGTCACGTATTGTTCGTAGGCGGTCGCAAAGTCGGCCTCGCTAAAGCGCCGGTCGTTAACCCCGAGGTTGATGACCGACAGACTAACCGGGTGGGGCGGCCAAGGCGTCTGGACGTTGAAATGGTCGAGCCAGTCGATGGCGACCGGGACACCCCCGGTAGCCGGGCGCAAGACCCCGGCGGCCGAGTAGGCAACCCGGGCGAGGTCGACGTCGATTTTGTCCTGGGCCAGGCCGACAAAGTTTTGTTCCGGGCGGTAGTCGCTGCTGGCGCCGTAGCCGTTGACCCAGCAGCCAGCGGTGATTGAATCGCCGTAGATGGCTACGACCGGGCGGGGACTTGGTTTAATTAACCGGCCGGCGCCCTTCAGTTCGAGCTTGGTGAGGGCAAAGCCTTGGTTACCGGACCAGACGTCGTCGAGGTTGGTATTACCGGCGGTCATGATCTCAACGAGGTTGCGCTCGGCGGGTAAGGCGACTTCGATAGGGAGAGCAGCACTATAGCGGCGCCACGCTGTGTGGTTGACCCGCACCGCCCAGTAGTGGCTGGGCATAAGCGGGTGGTGGCGGTTAGCGACCGTTAAAGTCAGCTGGTCGCTGCCGGTGACGATCGTTTTAATCACTCCGCCTAGGAGTGGGGTGTAGAGTTCGTCATTTTGCAATTGCCAGCGCCCCAGGAGCAAGCTGCCTTCAGCCACCTCAGTCGGGGTAAAAAGTTTAGTCATCCAATCCCTCCCGTTTAGCCCCTATGATAGCACGTTGCGGCGGTAGGTGCTTTCATTAGCTATTGGTAAAAAATGTAAGCGCTCTATTGACTAATAAACCGGGTGATAGTAGCATAAGAATGGTAAAAGTTTTACTTGTTTTTTACTAACAAAGAAATGGGGCAAACAAACATGAATCAACAAGAGCTTTTTGACAAGTACCAAGACACCTTTGCAGCGCAGGGCCAAGACCTCTTCTTCTCCCCGGGCCGGATTAACGTGATCGGGGAACACACCGACTACAACGGTGGTCACGTCTTCCCGTGTGCAATTTCCTTGGGGACTTACGGTGTGTACGGCGCCCGCGATGACGACCAGGTGCAACTCTTCTCCGGTAATATGGAAGGCGACGTGGTTTCCTTTGCCATTACGGACGAAGCACCGGAAGAAGCAGAAGACCGCAAGTGGGCTAACTACTTCAAGGGGATGTTGGTTTACCTGCGTCAAAAGGGCTTTAAGATTGACCACGGTTTTAACCTCTACGTTTACGGGAACCTCCCGTACGGGGCCGGCCTTTCTTCATCCGCTTCAATCGAAATGCTGATGGGCCAAGTTTTAAAGGACGAATTTAACCTGGACATCGACCAAATTGACCTGGTGAAGTTGGGCCAAAAGACCGAAAATGACTTTGTCGGCTTAAACTCCGGGATCATGGACCAGTTTGCCGTGGGGATGGGGAAGAAGGACAACGCCATCTTCCTCGACTGCAACACCCTGGAATACAAGTACATGCCGCTGGAACTGGGCGATTACGAAATCGTGATCATGTCGACCAACAAGAAGCACTCCCTAGCCGCTTCCGCTTACAACGACCGGGTAGCTGAATGTGGCGAAGCCCTAAAGCGCCTGCAAACCAAGCTCGACATCAACTCACTGGGCGAAATCGACGAAGACACCTTCGACGAATACAGCTACCTCTTAAACGATGAAACCCTGCTCAAGCGGACCCGCCACGCCGTCTTTGAAAACCAACGGACGATCCAAGCCACTAAGGCGATGACCGACGGCGACCTCGAAAAGCTGGGCCGGCTGATCAACGCCTCCCACGTCTCCTTGCACTTCGATTACGAAGTCTCCGGGACTGAATTAGACACTTTAGCCGAAGCCGCTTGGCAACAACCAGGCGTTTTGGGCGCCCGGATGATCGGTGGGGGCTTTGCCGGCTCCGCCATCGCCATCGTTAAGAAGGACCAGGCCGAAAACCTGAAGCAAAAGGTTGGCGAAATCTACCGTGAGAAGGTCGGCTACGACGCCTCCTTCTACGACGCCGAAATCGTTGACGGTCCACACAAGCTGTAAGCAGAGAAGAGAGAAGGGTTTGAGATCATGGGACTAATTGAAACCTTTGCCGAAAAGGCGATTGCAAGCGGTGCTTACCAACCGTTGGACAAGGTCTACGTGGCCAACAAGGTGCGTGCTTTAGTCGGCAATCAGGACGGGGACGTGCAAGCCGGGCGGTCAATTGCCGAGCAGCTGGTTGACTTATCGATTGAAAACGGTAAGATTGAAGACGGACAAACCGAGCGGGAAATCTTAAACGAGCAGCTCTTTGACTTGCTGACCCCCACGCCGTCCGCCGTTAACGCCCGCTTCTGGCAGGAATACCAACGTTCCCCGGAAGCCGCCACTGGTTGGTTCTACCAACTTTGTACCGAAAACGACTACGTTAAGGTAGCGGCCATTAAAAAGAACGTCGAGTTTACCCGGCAGGTCAAGGATGGTAACGAGCTGGAAATCACCATTAATTTATCCAAGCCGGAAAAGGACCCCAAGGCGATTGCGGCGGCGGCCCACGATACGGCCAAAAAGTACCCCCAGTGCGCCCTGTGCATTGAAAACGAGGGCTACCTAGGACGCTTAGGCCAGGCGGCCCGCAGTAATCACCGGGTTATCCGGATGATGATCGGCGGTAAGGGTTGGGGCTTCCAGTACTCACCGTACGCTTACTTCCATGAACACTGCATCTTCTTGGACCTCCAGCACGAGCCAATGAAGATCGATCAACAAACCCTGGTCAACTTAGTCGAGATCGAAAAGACCCTGCCGCACTACTTCGTGGGCTCCAACGCCGACCTGCCAATTGTCGGGGGTTCAATGCTGGCCCACGAGCACTACCAAGGTGGCCGCCACACCTTCCCGATGATGAAGGCCCCGATTAAGCAGGAACTGACCTTTAAGGACTACCCGCAGGTCAAGGCCGGCATCGTTGACTGGCCAATGTCAGACATCCGCCTGGAAACGACCGACCAGCTCGCCCTCATCAACCTGGGGACCCACATCATGAAGACCTGGAACGACTACAGCGATCCGGCGCTTTCGATTGTGGCCACCGGGCAAGACGGCACCCGTCATCACACCGTAACCCCGATCATGCACCGGGAAGGGGAGACCTTTGTCTTAGACCTCGTCTTACGTGACAACAATACTAGCGACGAGTACCCACTAGGAATCTTCCACCCGCACGAAAAGCTGTGGCACATCAAGAAGGAAAACATTGGCCTGATTGAAGTGATGGGGCGGGCAATCTTGCCGGCCCGGCTGAAGGTTGAACTGGAAGAAGTTAAGAAATTCTGGTTAAATGAAGATAACCAAATTGCCCCAGCGCACCTGCCGTGGGCCCAGGAGGTCGCCGCACGCCGCGACATTATGTCGGCCAACGTGGAGGCGGTCTTAGAAGAAGAACTCGCCCAGGTCTTCTCCAATGTATTAGAGGACGCTGGGGTCTTCAAGCGTACGGACGAAGGCGACGCTGGCTGGCAACGATTTATTAAGCAACTATAAGATTTATGACCCGTGGAGGTGGAACTAATGGCAGTTACCCTTAAAGACATCGCGAACCGAGCGGGGGTTTCCTTGGCCACCGTCTCCCGGGTACTCAACAACGACCCGCGGCTATCGGTATCGGTGGAAACCCGCCGCAAAATTATTTCGATCGCCGAACAGCTTTCCTACACTAAGCGACCGAAGTCCCAAGTGATGGGACGACGGATCGCCATTGTTCAGTGGTATTCGGCCGAGCGCGAACTCGACGATATCTACTACATGAGCGTCCGGATGAACGTTGAACAGGCGGCCCAGCAAGCCGGCTTCATGACGATGACCGTCTTTGAAAACAACATGGATCAGATTCCCCAAGATATTGACGGGATCGTGGCGATCGGGAAGTTTTCCGGTCACCAGCTCCACTTGTTTGAAAAACTAACCCCGGCCGTGGTGGTGGTGGACTACGACGTCTTGGTGGGCGGCCTTGACTGTGTCTTGCCCGATTTTGTCGGCGGGATGAACCAGGCGGCCGGCTACTTGACCACCCATTACCAAAATATCGGCCTGATTGCCGGTCTCGAGTTAACTACCGACGGTCAGCGGGTCCGCGACGTGCGGGAAAAGACCTTCTTAAACGCTTTGAAGGACCGCGAGCGGTATAACCCCAAGCTGGTTAAGGTCGAAAACTACACCGTTGACGGTGGTTACAAGGCGATGAAGGAGCTCTTGGCGGGCCCCGAGTCCCTCGATGCAGTGATGGTTACCAACGATGCGATGGCCGTGGGGGCTTTACGCGCCTTACACGAGGCCCACGTGGTCATTCCAGACCAGATTGCTTTGGTCTCCTTTAACGATATCGAATCGGTTACTTGTAACCTCTATCCGGCCCTGTCGGCGGTTCACGTTGCCACCGACCAGATGGCGAGCGTAGCCATCGAATTGCTAGGACGGCGGCTCGCCGATAGCGAACTCGCTCCCCAGCGGGTGGTGGTCGGAACTAGGTTGATGCTACGCCAAAGTACGCCACCAGAAGAAACCAATTCATAATGCCAATCAATACAAAAAGGGCCGTGACAAATTCGTCACGGCCCTTTTGTGTGGGAAACAGATACAAACGACCGAAGAACCGGGTCTTATGCGCCAACTGTTCGTGCGTTTTCATCTATAATCTTATTTCCCACCTATTTTTGCGATACTAAAACAGCCCCTCCTGGCTCGGGAGGGGCTGTTGATTTAGAAGGAGTGTAAGTAAGTTAGCGGCTTAGTCGACGGCCTTAACCACAAACATGGTGGCGTTAAAGTCGGCCAGCGGCTTTGGCGAGGCCGAGCGTGGCATGATCCGAGCCACGAAGTAACCGGCGTTCATCAGTTCTGCACCGGAGTAAGTTTCCTCGTCGTCGTTAACTTGGTAGGTCTTTTCCGGGTCTAAGCCGGTAAAGTAGAAGCGGATGTAACCCGGGTTGGGTTCATTGAGGATCTGGAAGCGCACGGCGATGGCTTCGGACTGGTCGTCATTGACCACTTGCCAGCCGTAGACGTTATCGGTAGCGGTGTCTGGACTGTCAATCCGGTAGAAGGTCCCGTGTTGGAAGAGGTGGCGGTGCTGCTTGTAAAAGGCGACTTGTTCTTTAACCGTTTCCTGCTCTTCTTCTGACAGTTCGTTTAAGTCCAGTTCGTAACCAAAGGCACCGAAGTAGGCCACCTTGGCCCGGGTGTCTAGGGAAGTGACGCGGCCGACCTGGTCGTTTGGCACGGCCGAAACGTGGGCCCCCCACATGGACGGAATGTAACCGTAGGAGGTCCCGTCTTGGATGTAGATCCGTTCCACGGCGTCGGTGTCGTCAGAGCACCAGGCTTGTGGGGCGTAGTACATCATCCCGAGGTCGAAGCGGCCACCACCGGAGGCGCAGGATTCAAAGAGGACGCTCGGGAAGGCCTGCGTTAGGCGTTCGTAGAGTTGGTAAACCCCGAGGATGTAGCGGTGGGCAAATTCTTGTTGGCGATTAGCCGGCAGGGTAGCGGTGAAGGCCTCGGTGATCGTCCGGTTCATGTCCCACTTGATGTAGTCAAGCTTGGTGTCTTTAATCACGGCGCTCATCTTGTTGAAGATGTCATCGACGACTTCTTGGCGGGCCATGTCGAGGACGAATTGGTGGCGGGCCGGGGTGGCTAGCCGTCCCTTAGTTTGGATCATCCAGTCGGGGTGGTCTTCGTAGAGCTTGGAGTCAATTGAGATCATTTCTGGTTCAAACCAGAGGCCAAACTTCATCCCCAACTTGTGCACCCGGCTGGCAAAGCCGCCGACCCCGTTTAAGAACTTCTTTTGGTCAACGAACCAGTCCCCCAGGCTAGACAGGTCGTTATCACGGTGCCCGAACCAACCGTCATCTAAGACAAACATTTCGATCCCGGTTTCCTTAGCCTTAGTGACGATCTTCATCAGTTTTTCTTCGGTAAAGTCCATGAAGGTGGCTTCCCAGTTGTTGATTAGGATTGGCCGGTCTTCCTTAGCAAAGTGGGGGTTAATTAAGTGGTCACGGTAGAAGCGGCCCATTTGCTGGCTGAGGGCGTTCATGCCGGCGTTGGTATAGGAAAGAACCGCTTCTGGGGTCTGGAAGGATTGGCCGGCTTCTAGTTGCCAGGAGAAGTCATCGGGGTGAATCCCGGTAACGACCCGGGTGGTGTTAAACTGGTCAACCTCAACCGTGTCTAAGAAACTCCCGGAGTAAACTAGTTTAAAACCAAAGGCTTCACCCTGATTATTATCGGTGTTTGGCCGGGCTAAGATGATGGCCGGGTTTTCGTGGTGGCTGGAGTTGATCCGCCGACTGGCCACGCTTTGGGTCCCCGGCCGCAGGTGGTTGCGGTATAAGTGACGTTCGCGAGCCCAGGTCCCGGAGAATTGTAGGAGGTCATAATTGTCGTCCGGCAAGTCAAGTTGAGCGGACAGGGCCCGATCGATCATGACGGTGTCACCCTTATTTTCAAAGCTAGCTGAGCGAACAATTACGTCGTCATCGTTAAAGACCGTGTAGTGCAGGTTCATCGTCAAATCGTAGAGGCGGTCCTTGAAAGTGACCGTCAGGCTGGTGGCGTCCGTTCCTTCGTCGTCAAACGAAGATGGCAGACCCGGCAGGCGCTTTTTCCCCTCTTCGACTTGGTAACCCTGGTATTCAAATTCGCTGGTCCGGGAGCCGTCTGGGTATTGGATAACGTAGGCGGCCTCGCGGAAGTCCCCCTTACCCTGGGTGGCGTATTCTTGTTTAACCAGTTCGAGTTGGAAGGAAGTGTTTTCTTCCGACAGGGTGTTGGTGCAGTCGTGTTCTTCCATCGTCATTAGGTTGGAATAGGAAGGCTTAACCGGAACCTTGGCGCCGTAATAAACCTGTCCCGCCGCCTCGTTAGCGAGGATTTGGAAGATGTAGCTAGTGTTCTTGGTTTGTAAGTGGAAGAGCTTGGTCTCTTCGTTGATAAAGACTGGCATGAATGAACTTCCTTTCTTAATGAAAAAGGGGGGACCGTGACGCTGACAGTCGCGGCCCCCCGGTTTAAAGGTGGATTACTTATTTTCGATCTGAATAATTTCGTCACCGTGATCAACGAGGCCTTCGTTCTTCACGAACTTGAGCTCGTAGTTTGGTGTGTCATCAGACTTGGTGAAGGCGATCATGACGGTGTCGTCGTGGCCCGCTTCCTTAATGGCTGGGGACCAGAATTCCATCAGCTTGTCGCCGGCTTCAACGTGTTGACCGTTTTCGACGTAGGAGACGAAGCCAGTCCCTTGCATTTCAACCGTGTCGACCCCGACGTGGATCAAGAACGGAATCCCGTTATCGGTCCGGATCCCGAGGGCGTGACGGGTGCTTGGGAAGTCAGCGACGATCGTCCCGGCCACCGGAGCAAAGATTTGGCCATCGGTAGGCTTGATGGCAATCCCTTCACCCATCGAGCCGTTAGCAAAGGCTGGGGCGGAAACGCTACTTAATGGTAAGAGCTTCCCGTCAACCGGAGCGGCAAAGGAGAGGGTAGCGGCGGTCTCAGCGGCAGCCGTTTCGCTAAGGGCGGAGTCGTCGCCTTCCAGGTGTTGGTGCCAAGTCTTTTCCAGTTCGTCAACGATTTGGGCGTGCATCTTTTCGTCCAGCTTAACCTTGCGGGAGAAGACAAAGGTCCCCAGTAAGATCAGGATGGCTGGAACGGCAAACATAATCAGCTTGAAGATGGACGTCCCGTGGGCGGTGATTTGGTCAGCAGTAGCCCCGGAAATCATCCCGGCAGCGGTAGCGGTCATCCCAACCACACCACCGGCAACGGCACCACCGAACTTGTCAAGCAGTGGCCGAACGGAAAGGGTTAACCCTTCGTCACGGTGACCAAGCTTTAATTGACCGTATTCAACGGAGTCGGTGATGATCATCAAAACAACCAGGAAGATCAGTGGTTGTGGCAGCATGAAGATGGCCCCACCAAGGATAACCATTGGTAAGGAGTGACCGGCCAAGGCGAAGAGTACCAGCCCGATCAGCATTACTAAGATGGAGTAGAAGAAGACCCGACGCCGGCTGAACTTCTTAGCCAAGCCAGGGAAGAGGGAAACGGTGATGACCCCGATTAACCCGTTGATCAAAGCGTAGATCGTGTAGGTTGGTGCTTTCCCCATGATGTAGGTGAAGTAGTAGAGTTGGAAGGAATTCATGATTTGAATCCCGGTGGTGTAGAGGACATAGGTTAAAGCGATCGCCATTAATTGGTCGTTTTTAACTAAGACGCCTAAAACCTTCCCAAAGGAGGTGCTTTCGGTGTTGTTACGAAGTTCGTTCTTCTTTTCGTGGGTGAAGATCCCCACCCCAATTGACGTTACAGCGGCGATGATGGCCACAGTAGCGGCGAAGCCAAACCAACCACGGCCGTCACCGTTTCCGCTGTTAGAGTTAAGGGAGAAGAAGAGCACGAGTGGCATAACAACGACCCCAACCAATTGGCCCCCTAAGGTGGAACCAACCCGGGCGAAGGTAGCCGTCTTTTCACGTTCTGCACTATCAAAGGAGATGGCAGGAATCATGGACCAGAAGGCCACGTCGTTGAAGGAATAGAAGATATCCATCACGATGTAGAGAATGGCAAAGAGTACCAGGTACATCATTGGGTTCTTGTAAGTCAAGCCGCCCAAGTTGGTGAACAAGAGGGCGATGGCAATGGCAGAGATGATCCCCCCACCGACAACCCATGGCTTAAAGTGACCCCACTTGGTGTCGGTCTTGTCGATGATGTTCCCGATGAACGGGTCGATCACTAATTCGGCAATCCGTAGCACCATGATGGTTAAAGTGATAAAGGAAACCATCCGGGCGGCTTCCCCACCGGCGTTGCTGTTAAACAAGTGGCCGGTAACGAACATCATGAAGTAAGTCGAAAGCATCCCGTAGAACATATCGTGACCAAAGGCCCCAAACGAATATGCGATCCGGGAACTAAATGTTTTCGCCTTAGTATTTTGAGCATCCATGGCAAACATTTCCTCCTCAGCAGATAAAATATAATTGCTTATGGATATAATGGTAACCGCTTTCATCTAAACTTTCAACACTTTTACTAAAAAATTTACCAGAGTTTACTAGTGAAAGGGGACACAATGTTAAGAGGAGTGCGATTCAACCTTCTCGACAGGCCGTATGACTAAGCTAGGGCAAAAGGTTGTCGCCCCAGCGGGGTA